>JAIPEP010000050.1 GCA_021737085.1 Desulfohalobiaceae bacterium
GAACAACAGCAACAACCGAGAGTCGGGTGGGGGCAGGGATGCCCCCGCGTGGCGAGCGTTAGAAAATCCAGAGTCGAAGGTGCGAGATGAAAAAAGGCCCCCTTGAAGATTATGGTTTCGCAAGGTGCTGAATAATTACTCCGAAACAAAGCCGGCTCCGTTAAGCTCCCGCGTCCTAGTCTTCCTTTCTCTTGGACTCAATTAGTGGGCTCATAGGACGAGATTAGGCCATTCCGGGGAGCGGGTCAATCGAGCCGAGCCTTGGACCGGTATCCGGGATCTCCTTTTTGCCTCAAAACGAAAAAAGGCGTTCCGCCTGGGTGAAGCGGTGGATCGGCCTTGACAAAGGTGCGGGGAATTGATAGCGGTTTTCGATGCAAGAAGGCGCGTAGCTCAGGGGTAGAGCACTTGCTTGACGCGCAAGGGGTCAGGAGTTCAAATCTCCTCGCGCCTACCATGGGATTCTTTGCATAGGGGGGCTTACGCCTCCCTATTTATTTATACGGGGGCAGATGCGGAGGTCGCCTGAGTGGAACGCTACATAGGCTCGCAGAGCGCGGACATACCGGAAGGGAGCGACTGTGCCCAGGCCCTGGGCCAGATCCTGAGCCGAAAGAAGCTGAAGCGCGCTGTCGCCTGCCGGTGCGGGGAGGAGCTCCTGGATCTGAATCAGCCCCTTCCCTCGGAATGCCGCGAGCTAGAGCCCATTTACGCCGACAGCCCGGAGGGCCTGGAAATCCTGCGCCACAGCGCGGGCCACATCATGGCCCAGGCGGTGAAGCGCCTCTTTCCCTCCGCACGTTTGGGAACGGGGCCTGCCATTGAAAACGGCTTCTACTACGACTTCGAGGTGGAACAGGGGCTTACCCCGGAGGATCTGGAGCGGATCGAGGAGGAGATGCGGGCTATAACCTCCCGCGATGCCCTCTTTCAGCGTTTTGAGGTTGGGCTCCGGGAGGCCCAAAGGATATTCCGGGAACGGGACGAGCAGTACAAGCTGGAGCTCCTGGAGGAAATGGAGGAGGACCGGGTCAGCCTCTACAGCCAGGAGGATTTCCTGGACCTCTGCCGCGGCCCGCACGTGCCCTCCACCGGATACGTCCAGGCCTTCAAGCTGACAAGCCTGGCCGGAGCCTACTGGCGCGGAGACGAGAACCGGCCCATGCTGCAGCGGATCTATGGCACTGCCTGGGCCGAGGAGAAACAGCTCAAGGACTACCTCCGGCGGCTGGAGGAGGCCCAGAGGCGGGACCACCGTAAGCTCGGCCCCCAGCTCGGCCTGTTCGACTTCTTCGAGGAGGCCGGAGCGGGCATGCCCATTTTCTACCCCAAGGGCGCCCTGCTTCGCTCCATACTGGAGGACCTGGAGTTCAAGGAACACCTGCGCCGCGGGTACGAGCCCGTACGCGGGCCCCAGCTGCTGCGGACAGATTTGTGGAAGAAGTCCGGCCACTACGACAACTACGGTGAAAACATGTACTTCACCGAGATCGAGGGCCAGGGCTTCGGCTTGAAGCCCATGAACTGCCTGGCCCACATCTTGATCTACAAGTCGGACGTGCGCAGCTACCGCCATCTTCCGCTCCGCTACTTCGAGCTGGGCAAGGTGAACCGCCACGAGAAGTCCGGCGTGCTGCACGGGCTCATGCGGGTGCGGGAGTTCACCCAGGACGACGCCCACATCATCTGCCGCCCGGATCAGCTGCAGGAGGAGATCGTGGCCATCCTGCGCTTTGTCCAGGACGTGATGCATCTCTTCGGCTTCGACTACGCCATGGAGCTCTCCACCCGGCCGGAGAAGTCCATCGGCTCGGACCAGGACTGGGAGGACGCCATAAGTGCCCTGGAGAGCGCCCTGCAGGCCCACGGCCTGGACTATGGAATCAACCCCGGGGACGGGGCCTTCTACGGCCCCAAAATCGACGTCAAGCTCAAGGACGCCCTGGACCGATTCTGGCAGTGCGCCACCATCCAGTGCGACTTCACCCTGCCCGAGCGCTTCGACATGACCTATGTGGGCCAGGACGGGGAGAGGCACCGCCCGGTAATGCTGCACCGGGTCATCCTGGGAGCGATCGAGCGCTTTTTGGGCGTTCTCATCGAGCACTACGCCGGGGCCTTCCCCACTTGGCTGGCCCCGGTACAGGCCCGCGTGCTGACCATAACTGACGATCACGCCCCCTTTGCCCGCGAGGTTCAGGAATACCTGCAGAGCTACGGGATCAGGGCGGAGAGCGACCTGCGCAACGAAAAGCTGGGGCAGAAGATCCGGCAGGCCCAGATGGAAAAGATTCCCTACGCTCTTGTGGTCGGGGATCAGGAGATCAGGGACAGGACGGTGAACGTCCGGGCCCTGGGCGGCGACAAACTGGGTTCCTTGACCCTTGCGGAAACGCTGGATATGCTTTCCAGCGACTGCCATGAACCATTCAAACGTGGAGGAATAACCTATAGCTGCTTCGACTAATACGAAGACCAGACGGAACAACCAGATTCGTGTTCCGGAAGTCAGAGTGGTCAACGAGGACGGGGATCAGGTGGGAGTAATGTCCACCCAGGAGGCGCTGCAGATGGCCACTGACGCGGGTGTGGATCTCGTGGAAGTGGCTCCCAACGCCAAGCCCCCGGTGTGCCGTCTAATGGACTACGGGAAGTACCAGTACCAGCAACAGAAGCGGCGGCAGGAATCCAAGAAGAAACAGGTTCAGATCCAGCTCAAGGAGGTCAAGCTCCGACCCAAGACAGACGAGCACGACCTATTGACCAAGGTGAACCACGCCCGCAAGTTCCTCGCCAAAGGGGACAGGTGTAAGATAACCGTGTTTTTCCGCGGCCGGGAGATCGTGCACAAGAGTTACGGAGAGGAGCTCCTGCAGCGTTTTCAGAACGAGCTGGCCAACGAGGCCAAAATCGAGCAGGCCCCCAAGATGGAGGGCAGGACCATGTTCATGATCCTCTCCCCCGTCTCCAGCAAGTAGGGCCAGGGAGAATGAGACATGCCCAAGATGAAGAGTCACAGCGGAGCGGCCAAAAGGTTCCGCAAGACCGGCAGCGGCAAGATCAAGCGCAACCGCGCCTTCCACAGCCATCTGCTGACCAAGAAAAACGCCAAGCGGAAACGGCGCTTGCGCACTAGGACCGTCACACACCCCTCAAACCTCAAAGCGGCCAGAACCGCCTGGGGCAAATAATCCCCGGAATGCGGCCTCGCCCGCCGCTGACCGGAGAGGGAAAATTTTCGAGACTGGAGGATCTCTATGCGGATTAAACGGGGCACTCTGAAAAACAGGCGCCACAAGAAATATCTTAAGGAAGCAAAGGGCTACCGCGGCAGCCGTGGAAGCCTGTACCGCTCCGCCCGGGAGGGGGTGGAAAAGGCCCACTCCCACGCTTACAGGGACAGGCGCCGGAAAAAGCGCGAGTTCCGCAAACTCTGGATCACACGGATCAACGCCGGAGCCAGACAGCACGGGCTCTCCTACAGCGAATTCATGACCGGCCTGCGGCGCATGGACGTGCAAATGAACCGCAAGGTCCTGGCGGACATGGCGGTCCGGGACAAAAGCGGATTCGCAAAGCTGGCGGAAATGGCCAAAACAAAGGTGTAGATGGTGACCTCCTCCGCGCTCCAAGCATTCCTGGACAAGCTGCAGCATCTGGAGAGCGCCTTCGAGGCCGCGGTGGAGGAGGTCGAGGATCCGGAAGACCTGGAAAACATCCGTGTTACCTACTTAAGCCGGCGCGGCAGCCTGGTGCAGGCCCTCTCCGAGCTGAAGGACCTTCCCGAGGCGGACAGGCCCGAGGCCGGCAAGACGGCCAATCTAGTCAAGCAGCGCCTACAGGACCGCTACACCCAGCTGCGGGACCAGCTCCAGCAACAACGGGAGCAGGCCCGCAGAGAGGCCTTCGACCCCACCCTGCCCGGACGCTCTCCCTGGACCGGGACCCTGCATCCGGTTACCCTGGTCAGCGAGGAGATTTGCACCGTATTCCAGGGCCTGGGTTACCAGGTGGTTACCGGCCCGGAAGTGGAAACGGACTTCTACAATTTCGAGGCCCTGAACATACCCCAGGACCATCCCGCCCGAGATATGCAGGACACCCTTTATCTGTCCGACTCCATCGTGCTCCGCACCCACACCTCCCCCCTGCAGATCCGGACCATGCAAGAACAGAGGCCGCCCCTGGCCGCAGTGGCCCCGGGCAAGGTCTACCGCAGGGACGCCGACCTCACCCACTCCCCCATGTTCAATCAGATCGAGGGCTTTCTGGTGGACAAGGAGATCAGCATGGCCGACCTCCGGGGCACGCTCACCCATTTCCTGCGCCGCATCTTCAGCCAGAACATCCGCATCCGCTTTCGTCCCAGCTTCTTTCCCTTCACCGAGCCCAGCGCGGAGGTGGACATCAGCTGTGTGATCTGCTCCGGAAAGGGTTATTCCGAGGACGGCTCTCCCTGCCGAGTCTGCAAGCAGACCGGATTCGTGGAAATCCTCGGCTGCGGCATGATCGATCCGGAGGTCTTCAAGGCCGTGGGGTACGATCCAGAAAGCTACTCCGGATTCGCCTTCGGACTGGGCATCGAGAGGGTGGCAATGCTCAAGTACGGCATCGACGATCTCCGGCTGTTCTTCGACAACGATCTCCCCTTTCTGGACCAGTTCCGTTTCTATCCCGCAATATGACCAGGACCAAGTAAGTTTCGCACCCCAAGGCGTCCGGGCAGGGAGATCTCGACAGCCGGTTCCGCGCTGTCTTATCCCCGCGTAATCCTACAACCCTCATTCCCGGGCCAACCCGGGCACAACCAAGCATGAAAATGTCGCGAGGCGAGTCAAGGGATGCGCTGATGCCAGTGTTTCATCCCGGCGTCCAATACCGGGAACAGCTCAAGCTGCTCGGTTCCAACTAACAAGACGCCGTATGTTCTCCTCTCGCCCTCTGCAGCGCGGGCTTTGCAGGAAATACCGTCTTGATCCCCATATCGCGAAGAACAAAGGCAGCCAAGCATATGAAACACGGCTTCAGCGCACTCCCTGACGAGCCTCGCCGTATTTCCAGTTAGTTCAAAGCGTTAGACACATTTTCATATAAAAAAACTCAGCACCACCTCCTGCGGAGTGATGCCTCTTGCTGAGCCGACTCAATACAGTGCTGCAACATAAGGCAACGGAAAAACTGCCAATCATACACAGGACCGCGCCATGTATCTCAGCCTGAACTGGCTTCTGGAATGCACACCTTACTCCGGATCCGTGGACGAGCTTGTACACACCCTGACCATGCTGGGCCTCGAGGTGGAGGAGGTGTCCGAGCCCTTCCCCTCCCTCCCCCCCTTCCGCGCGGGACGGATCCTGGATTGCCGCCAGCACCCGGAGGCGGATTCCCTGACCCTCTGCCGAGTGGATCTGGGTGGGGAGCAGCCCCTGGACATCGTCTGCGGCGCCCCCAATGTGGAGCCCGGTCTCTACGTGCCCGTCGCCCCGGCTGGTACGGAGCTCCCCTCGGGCAGCCGCGTGGAGAGGACAAAGATCCGCGGCAGGACCTCGGAAGGGATGATCCTCTCGGAGAAGGAGCTGGGGCTGGGCGAAGACCACTCCGGGATCATGGTCCTGGGGGAGCACGTTTCCCCGGGCACCCCGCTCTTGGAGGCCCTGGACCTGAAGGACAGTATCCTGGACGTGGAGATCACCCCCAACAGGGGCGACTGCCTGAGCATTCTGGGTATAGCCCGCGAAGTGGCGGCCAGCTTCGGCCTGCCCCTTCATTTCCCCCCCACCGGATTGCAGCAGGGGCCTCCGGATTGCGCGGACAGCGTGAGTGTCTCCGTCCTCGACGGCCCTGCCTGCCCCCTGTACCAGGCCCGGGTTGCGGAAAAGGTCCATTTCGGCGCCAGCCCGGACTGGCTGCGCTACCGGCTCCTGGCCATGGGACAGCGGCCCGTCAATGCAGTGGTGGATATCACCAACTACGTGATGCTGGAGACTGGCCAGCCCCTGCACGCCTTTGACCTGGATCGCCTCGCCGGCCCCGGCATCCGAGTGGACCGCTCCGGATCCGAGCGGGACTTCACCACCCTGGACGGACATACCCGGCGGCTGAGCCCGGAGGATCTCCTGATCTGGGACCTGGAGCGCCCCGTGGCCCTAGCCGGGATCATGGGCGGCCGGGACACGGAAATCTCTCCCGATTCCAGCCGGCTCCTTCTGGAGAGCGCAGTGTTCGATCCCACCACCATCCGCAAGACAGCCAGACGCCTTGGCCTGTCCAGCGAGTCCTCCTACCGCTTCGAGCGGGGAGTGGACCAAGTCTGCTCGCGCATGGCCCTGGACCGGGCCGCCCATCTGATCCAGCGCCTGACCGGGGCAGAGGTGCGACAGGGAGTCAGCCAAAGCGAGCCTATAGCCTGGCGGCCGCAACGTATTACCTTCCGGCCGGAGCGGGCCCGAAGCCTCCTGGCCCTGGACGCCACCGACGGCTTCTGCCGGAGAACCCTTGAAGCCCACGGCTGTGGCATCGACACCGGAAAGGACGGGGTCTGGACCGTGACCACCCCCAGCCACAGGAAGGATCTGAGCCGGGAAGAGGACCTGGTGGAGGAAGTGGGCCGCGTCTACGGATTCGAGGAGATCCCCGAGGATCTGCCCCGGGTGGCCAAGTCTCTGCACCAGGAGAGCCACACCCCGGAGAAGGCGGAGGACGACTTCCAGAGGAAGATCAGGCAGTGGGCCAAGGGGATCGGTCTCCAGGAGGTCATAAACTACAGCTTCGTAAGCTCCGCGGATCTGGACGCCCTAAACCTGCCCCGCGAGTCGCGCCTGGAGCTGGCCAATCCCCTCACTTCGGAGCAGGACACCCTGCGGCCCGTTCTCGCTCCGGGGCTGTTGCTTAGCCTCCGCCTGAACGTGGACCGCAACAGTGAGGACTTGCGCCTTTTCGAGGTGGCGCGCGCCTTTGAGCTGGACACCCGGCTGGAGACAAGGAGCAGGGAGACCACCCGGCTGGGAATAGCCCTGCACGGCAGTAGATATCCCCGCTCCTGGCCCTGGCCGGGGGAGACGACGGATTTCCTGGATCTCAAGGGAGTGGTGCAGAACCTCTTGTCCACCCTCCATCTCGACCGGGAAGACTGGATAGAGCAGGTGGAGCACCCCTATTTGGATCCCTGCGCCAGGATCCGTATCGGAAAGGAAGACCTGGGGTACGCGGGCCAGCTGAAAGTAGAGGCAAGCCGTCGCTATCACGCCAGGCACCCCGTATGGCTGGCAGAGATCGACCTGGACCGCCTGCAGGCCATGTACCGCAGGGTCACGGTGACCTACACCCCCTGGTCCAGATATCCGCCCGTCTTCCGGGATATGACCCTGGTGGCAGGCCCGGATCTCGCCTTCGAGCGCATCCGGCACCAGATCGAGACCGCCCGGAGCCCTCTGCTTGATTCCTTCGCGCTGCTGGACATCTATCAGCCACCGGAGACAAGCAACCGGAACCTCACTCTGCGCATGGTGTACAGGCATCCGGAGAGAACCCTCACGGACAGGGAAGTGGACAACGAGCACGGGGCACTGGGGGACCACCTCCAGCGGACCCTGCCTGTTCGATTCCCCTGAGGCGCTGCAGCAAAAATGTCGCCCCACGGAGGACGCACCTACAAGATCGGCGAGGCTGCCAAGCACCTGGAGCTGGAGCCCTATGTCCTCCGCTTCTGGGAAACGGAGTTCCCCCAGCTCAGGCCTTTGCGCACCTCCAGGGGCCAGAGGCTGTATACCGAAGAGCACCTGGAGCTCCTCCAACGCATCAAGCACCTTTTGTACAAAGAGGGTATGACCATCGAGGGGGCCAAGCAGCGCCTGGACGATCTGCAGAAGTGGGGCAGCCTGCTGCAGGAGATCAGGCGGGATATCCAGGAGATCAAGAACATGCTGCGCCGCTCGGGGTAAAAAAAGAGCCCGGTCACCCGGGACCCATTTCCCTGTACCTGAAACAAGCATGCCAAGGAGGACACCCCATGCAATTGTCCCAGAGAGTGCAGCGCATTCAACCCTCCGCGACCCTGACCATCAACGCCAGGGCAGGCGAGATGAAGAGTCGGGGTCTGGATGTGCTCAGCCTGGCTGCGGGGGAGCCGGATTTCCTCCCTCCAGGCCATGTCACGGACAGGGCCAGGCAGGCGGTGGAAGAAGGGTTTACCAGGTACACCCCGGTGCCGGGAACACCGGAGCTTCGCCGGGCAGCGGCGGAATATTTCGCCCATTTCTATGGAATAGGGGCCGATCCGGAGACCATCCTGGTATGCAACGGGGGCAAACAGGGCCTGTTCAATCTGTTCCAGGTGCTGCTCGACCCGGGGGACGAGGTGCTCATCCCCGCCCCCTACTGGGTCAGCTACCCGGAAATGGTGCGCATAAGCGACGGGGAACCGGTCGTGCTTCCCACGGACCCGGAAAAGGACTTCCTCCTGGAGCCGGAGCAGCTCAAAAGCGCCATCACGCCCAGGACCAAGGCCCTGATCCTGAACACCCCTTCCAACCCCACAGGATGCCACTACGGCCAAGAGCAGCTGGACCGGCTGATCGAGCTGGCCTTGGAGCACGATGTCTTTGTCATCTCCGACGAGATCTACGACCAGCTGGTCTTCCCCCCGGCAGAGCCGGCATCCGCCGCCCGGTGGTTCGCCTCCAGCCCCTGGCGGGTGGCAGTAGTCAACGGTCTGTCCAAGAGCTTCGCCCTCACCGGGTGGCGCATAGGGTACGTGCTCGCGCACAAGGAGATCATCCAGGCCATGAGCAAGATCCAGGGCCAGAGCACCTCCAACGTCTGCAGCCTCGTCCAGGAGGCGGCTGTCGCCGCCCTGAAGGGCTCCTTCCACTTTCTGCAGGAGCAAAGACGCATTCTGGCCAGTCGCCGCGATCTGGCCCTGGAGCGCATCTCTTCCTGGGCCGGGGCTGTCTGCCCCAAACCGGACGGGGCCTTCTATCTTTTTCCCCGTCTCGACACCTACTTTAGAGGATCGGTAACGGACTCCACCTCCTTGTGCACCTATCTCCTGGAGGAAGCGGAGGTGGCCCTGGTCCCTGGCGCCGCCTTCGGCGACGACCGCTGCGTTCGACTCTCCTACGCCCTGCAGGAGGATGACCTGGAAAAGGCCCTGACCCGAATGGGAGAAGCCCTGGCCAAGCTATGAGGATCCGGCTCTTCCGTCCCGACCCGGCCCGGCCCTTCCAGCTGGTCAAGTTCGTCTCCTGGAGCTTTTTTCTAGTGATTTTGGGGTGCAGCCTGCTAATGATCGTGGTCATCGGCAACCAAGCCCATAAGACCATCCTGGAGAAGAACCGGGAATACGCCCACCTTTTGGGAGAGAACCTGAATCACCAGATCTACCGGCGCTTCACCCTGCCCACTGTGCTGGGCTACGGCGAGGTGGAGCTGGAGAAGGAGCAGCAGTACGAAAGGCTGGACCAGGTGGTCCGGGCCACGATCCACGGCTTCCGGGTCCTGGACTTAAGCGTCCTTGATATGAAGGGAAGCGTGGTCTACGCCCTGAACAAAGAGGACGTGCCACAGAAGGACATGGGGGGAAGGGGCTTCAGCAAGGCCAAAGAGGGGGAGCCCTATTACCAGATCATTCGCAGGGAGGGCTCCTGGTGGTCCTTTCTGGATCTGGATCTGCCGGATCAGAGCCACATCCTGCACACCTCCTTCCCCCTCAGGGCGGAAAAGAGCCTCTCCCCCCAGAAAAAAGGACTCATCATCGGGATCCTGCAGTTCAGCCAGGACATCACCTCGGACTACGAGACCATTCTCTACTTCCAGTTCCTGGTCACGGTGATCATTATTACCTCGGCGCTATTGCTCTTTTTCATCCTGTACATGATAATCCGTCGCGCGGACCGGGTCCTTGCCGAGAGGATCCGGGAGAAGGAGCGTCTGGAGCACAGGCTGCACCAGAACGAAAAGCTGGCCAGCATGGGGCGGATGGTGGCCAGCATCTCCCACGAGATCCGCAATCCCCTGGGCATAATCCAGAGCAGCGCGGAGATGCTGTTCAAGAGAAGCCAAAAGGAGGACGGGGCAGAGAACAAGCTGGCCGGAGCGATATACGAAGAGTCCCAGAGACTGAGCCGGACAGTACAGGATTTTTTGGATTACGCCAGGCCCAAGCAGCCCACTATGCAGGACGTGGACCTGGCCGCGGTCCTGGAGCAATGCCTCTCCTCCCTGGACTCGGAGCTCAAGCGCAAGGAGATCTCCGTAAAGCGAAACATCCCGCAGGAGATTCCCTTGCGGGGGGACAAGGACCTTCTCTACCTCGCCCTGTACAACCTGATCATCAATGCCCTGCAGGCCATGGAGGGCCCGGGGGAAATCCGCATCACCTGGCTGGAGGATAGCGGACAACTGGAGATCAGCGACTCCGGGCCGGGCTTCAGCCAAGACCTGGTGGACAAGTTCACGGAGCCCTTCTTCACCACCAAGGAGAAGGGAACCGGCCTGGGCCTGGCCATTGTGAAAAACATCCTGGACGGTCACGGCGCGGATCTTGCCTTCTCCTCCGCCCCGGAAGGCGGAGGCCTGGTCCGTATAACCTTCGGCAAGGAGTGAAGGGGCAATCCATGCCGGCACACATCCTGGTAGTGGACGACGAGAAGAACTACCTCCTGCTTCTGGATACCCTGCTCGGAGAGCAAGGCTACCGGGTCACCTCCCTGCAGGACCCTGAGCTGGCCCGGAGCTATCTGGGGGAAGCCGACGTGGACATCCTGATCGCGGACATGAAGATGCCTCACTTGAGCGGACAGGACCTGCTGGAGTACGTCCGGGAGCAGCTCCCGCACATCCCCGTTCTGATCATGACCGGTTACGGCAGCATCGACGGCGCTGTGGAGGCCATGAAGTGCGGGGCCTTCGACTACATCAACAAGCCCTTTTCCAACGACGAGCTCCTGCTCTCCGTGGCCAAGGCGGCCCAGATGAGCCAGGCCCAGCAGGAGAACCGGCTCCTGCAGCAATCCCTGCAGGAGCAGCACGGCCTGGAGAATGTCGTCGCCCGGAGCCGCTCCATGCAGCGGGTATTGGATCTGGTCAGCCGCATCGCCCCCAGCGGAAGCAATGTCCTTATTAGCGGGGAAGCCGGAACGGGCAAGGAGCTCATCGCCCGCAGCCTGCACTTCACCTCCGAGCGCAAGAGCGGCCCTTTCATTCCCGTCCACTGCCGCTCCATGGACTCCGCAACCCTGGAGAGAGAGCTTTTCGGCCTGGATAAAGCCTCTGCCACCGGAGAGACCGCCCGGGAACGCGGCCGCCTGGAGACTGCCCACAAGGGATCCCTCTTTCTGGACGAAGTGGCCGAGCTCTCCCTGGACACGCAGGCCAGGCTGCTCCGCGTGCTGCAGGAACAGAGTCTGGAGCGCGGGGAGGACTCCACAGCGGTGGAAGTGGATGTCCGCCTTCTCGCCGCAACCAACCGTGATCTTCGCAGTGCCGTGAAGGAGGGGGTTTTCCGGGAGGACCTCTACTACCGGCTGAACGTGGTAAATATCGAGATCCCCCCACTCCGGGAAAGGCCCGAGGACATTCCCGTTCTCGCGGCGCATTTCCTGCGCCGGTTCAACAGGGAGTACGATGGAGCGGTGTCCGGATTCTCCCCCGAGGCCATGCAGGCCCTGAGCGCATTCCACTGGCCGGGCAACGTGCGCCAGCTGGAGAACGTGGTGGAGCGCTGCGTAGTGCTGGCCCAGGGGGGGGAGGTTTCCCTCCGGGACCTGCCCGCGGATCTGCAGGACGAGACGGAGCAGTTCAAGAGCGCAGCGGACATGCTCCCCACGCGGCTTAACCTGGCCGAGACCCTGGAACGCATCGAGGCGGCCCTGATCCGCAGGGCCCTGGTTCAGAGCGACTTCGTCCAGGTCAAGGCCGCGGAGATGCTAGGCATCTCCAAGAGCCTCCTGCAGTACAAGCTCAAGAAGTACAACATCTCCGGCAAGACGCAGTAGCATGGCAAGGAGCGGGATCTCCGGCTTTATCGCCGACCTCAAGGCCTCCTCCGCGTTCCGCGATCTCATCGTCCACCACGAGCACCTCTCCGGTAGCCCCGGGAATACAGCTAGGCCAGCGGCTCCCTGGCCCCTCCCCATCCGGAACCTGCTGGAAAGGCTGGGAATCGAGGAGCTCTACGCGCACCAGGCCCAGGCTGTGGACAGCGTACGGGCCGGAGAGCACACAGTGGTCTCCACCCCCACGGCCAGCGGCAAGAGCCTGATCTACGTCCTGCCCGTGTTGGAGCGCCTGCTCGCGAGCGCCGCAAGCAAGACCCTCTACATATCTCCCCTCAAGGCCCTGGCCCGGGACCAGCACAAGACACTGAGCCGCCTCTTCGCCCTGCTCCAGACCGGCACTGCACCGCGGGCCGAGGTCTACGACGGGGACACCCCTCAAAAAAAGCGGGCCAGCATCCGGAAAAAGCCCCCGGACATACTTTTGACCAACCCGGAGATGCTGCACCTGGGAATCCTGCCCCAGCACCGCCTGTGGCCGGATTTCCTGGCCCATCTGGAATTCGTGGTCATCGACGAGGTCCACACCTCCCGCGGGATCACCGGCTCCAACATGGCCTGGGTTTTCCGGCGGCTGCGCCGCATCTGCCGCGCCTACGGGGCGGATCCCACCTTTGTCCTGTGTTCCGCCACAGTGGGCAACCCGGCAGAGCTAAGCCGCAACCTGGCCGGGATCGATGTGCGCTGTGTAACCGAAAGCGGCGCTCCGCAGGGCCCCAAGCATTTCCTCTTCCTCAATCCCGTCCTGAGCGGGGCAGCGGCCAACGCCCTGCATCTTCTCCATGCCGCCCTTATCCGGGGGCTCAAGACCATAGTCTACTGCCAGTCCCGGAAAATGACCGAGCTGATCTCCATGTGGACCAAGCAGCGCCTGGCCAACTACGCCCCGTACATCACCGCCTACCGCTCCGGATTCCTGCCGGAGGAGCGCCGCAACATCGAGGCCGGGCTCGCGGAGGGCAGCCTGCTGGCGGTTATCAGCACCAGCGCCCTGGAGCTGGGAATCGATATCGGCGAGCTGGACCTGTGCCTTCTGGTGGGTTATCCGGGCTCGGTCATGGCCACCTGGCAGCGCGGCGGGAGGGTGGGACGCAAGCAGCAGGAAAGCGCGGTCATCCTTGTGGGGCATGAGGACAGCCTGGACCAGTACTTCATGAACAACCCCCAAGAGTTCTTCCGCCTGGAGCCGGAAAAAGCGGTGCTCAACCCCAGCAATCCCGTTCTGGCCCGCAACCATCTCCTTTGCGCGGCAGCGGATCTTCCCCTGCAGCGCGAGGATCCCCTCCTTGCCGTTGAGGGAACCGCCGCCTGCCTGGAGAGTCTCGTGGACGAGGGCCGGCTGCTTCCCAGCGCGGACGATTCCGCGCTCTTCCCCCGGGACCCGGATATACAGCAGAAGGTCTCCCTGCGCGGAGCGGACCGGAATCTGCAGATCATGGACCAGGCCAAGGGAAAGGCCATCGGGGACATCGACCATTACCGCGCCTGCCGGGAGACCCATCCCGGGGCTGTGTATCTGCACCGGGGAACCAGCTATGTGATCCAGGACATAGATTTCGAGCAGGGCCTCGTCCTGGCCAAGCAGGCCAGGGTCAACTATTTCACCCGCATCCGCTCCGAGAAGGAAACCGAGATCCTCAGCCAGTCCCGGAGCAAGGCCCTGGGGGATGTCCAGATCTGCCTGGGGCGGCTGAGGGTTACGGAGCGCTTCACCGGATACGAGAAGCGCCTGGTCAAGGGACAGAAGCTGATCTCCGTGCTCCCGCTGGATCTGCCTCCCATCATCTTCGAGACAGAGGGGTTGTGGATCCGGCTCCCTGCCAGGATACAGCAGGATGTGGAGTCCGCGCGCCTGCACTTCATGGGCGGCATCCACGCCCTGGAGCACCTGCTTATCGGGCTCCTCCCCCTGTTCGTGCTCACGGACCGTAGCGACCTGGGCGGTATCTCCTACCCGCTGCACCCCCAGCTGAACGCACCCGCGGTCTTCGTCTTTGACGGCCATCCCGGAGGGGTGGGCCTGGCCTCCCAGGCCTTCTCCCATCCGCTGCGGCTTCTGCAGAAGGCCAGGCAGACCCTGGCTTCCTGCGGCTGCTCCCACGGCTGCCCCTTCTGCATCCAGTCCCCCAAGTGCGGCTCTGGCAACCGTCCGCTGGACAAGCGGGCCCTGGAGTCCATACTGAGGCTTGTGCTGGCTTGCGGGGGTACAGACGAGCCCCCGGAACAGGAGGTAACTCCTTCTGTGTCCGCCTCCCCTGCCGCTTCCCCAGCATCCGAGCTGGAGCAGGATTCCGGACAGTCCAGGGATGGCGGCCTGCGCTACGCGGTGCTAGACCTGGAAACCCGGCTCTCTGCCCAAGAAGTGGGGGGTTGGTTCCACGCACCCCAAATGGGGGTGAGCTGCGCTGTTCTCTACGACAGCTCCAGCGGGGAATACACTTGCTACTGGGAGCACCAGCTTCGGGAGCTGATCCATGCCATGCAGTCCGTGGAGCTCGTGGTGGGCTTCAATCTTCTCGGATTCGACTACCGGGTCCTGTCCGGGTACGACATGGACTTCTCCCCTCCCCCCACTCTGGACCTCCTGCGGGAGATCCAGGCCGTGTTGGGCCATCGCCTGGCCCTGAACAACCTGGTCCACAACACCCTGGGGGTGAGCAAGTCCGGCAGCGGAA
>JAIPEP010000051.1 GCA_021737085.1 Desulfohalobiaceae bacterium
GGTCAGGAGCTCTCCGCTCAGGGGATTGTGACCCGGGATCAGGCGGATCTCCTTCGCCGAATTGCGGACTATCGCAACCGCATGGCCCATTTCTACCACGAGGTGAACAAAGAAGAGCTCTATTTGCTCTGCACCCGGAATCTGCAGGATCTGGAAACACTGCTGGATGAACTTCTAGATTGGCTGAGGAGCAACCCGGACAAGACGGACCAGGAGATCCCATAAGGAGAGGCACTCCTCGATTCCTTATGAATAAGAGCAAGACGATCCCCCGCAGCGACGCGGCGACGCGGCGCGAAAATTTTTTTTTGGCCTGAATCCTATGCCCTAATGAACCCCGAGAACCAGCGCCTGTACTAGCCCGCACTCCCTTGAACAACAGACAACAAATCCCGAATAACAAATAACAATTTCCAGACCCCGGAGGAACCCCATGCCCAAACTGTGCGTAAACGTGGATCACATCGCCACACTGCGGCAGGCCAGGCTGGCCAATGAGCCGGATCCGGTGCACGCCGCCTTTCTGGCGGAGCTGGGCGGAGCGAGCGGCATCATCGTCCACCTGCGCGAGGACAGGCGGCACATCACGGACAGGGACGTGGAGATCCTGCGCAAAACGGTAACCTCGGGTCTGCATCTGGAGATGGCCGCAACGCAGGTGATGCGCGACATCGCCCTGGAAGCGCGGCCGGACATGATCTGCCTGGTCCCGGAAAAGCGGCAGGAGCTGACCACCGAGGGCGGCCTGGATCTTCTGGGCAGGGAGAGGGAGCTGCAGGACTTCCTCGCGGACTTCAGCCAAGAGGGCATCAAAACGAGCCTTTTCATCGATCCGGACCCGGAGCAGATAAGGGCGGCGCAGGAAACCGGAACGGAGTATGTGGAGCTGCACACCGGCGCCTTCGCAAATGCTGGGGACCCCGATACCAGCGGGCAGGAGCTGGAACGGCTGCAGAACGGGATTCAGCTCGGGCAGGAGGCTGGCCTGCGCATAAATCTAGGCCACGGGCTGGGCTACAACAACATCACCGCCTTCGCGGCGACTCCGGGGATCAGGGAGTACTCCATTGGGCACAGCATTGTGGCCATGGCCTCCTTCGTGGGAATGGAAAAGGCGGTGCGGCGGATGCTGGAGATTATCAGCCGCTTTCCGGACTGAAGAAAAAACTAGTTGAACCCCCCTAGACCTCATCTTTTCCTTGACAAAAACCGCCTTGTTCAGGGAGTATTTTTTCTTTTAGCCCACCAGCCATGATCATCGGAACAGGTATTGATATCGTGGACCTTGCCCGGGTGCGGCGGATCCGGGACACCTACGGGATGCGCTTCGCGAACCGGATCCTGGCGGACTCGGAGAAAGGCCAGGCCCGGCACATCACAGTGGAGCTTCTGGGCTCCAGGTTGGCTGCGAAGGAAGCCTGCGTGAAGGCCCTGGGCACTGGGTTCAGAGCGGGAATCGGGCTGCGGGACATCGCCGTGCGGAGCCACAGCTCCGGCCAGCCGGAGCTCATCCTGCACCGCGGGGCCCGCGAGGCTGGAGAGGGCTTGGGTCTGCGCGCCAGCCACCTGAGCCTGAGCCATGAGAGGCACCTGGCAGTGGCCTTTGTGCTACTGGAAAAATAGGATCATGCACGGGGCACTCTATGCACACTCCTCTGCCCACCCCCCGGGAAATGGCCCACTGGGACCATCTCGCCATCCGGGAGGCCGGGATCATGGGCGAGATCCTCATGGAGAACGCCAGCAGGGAAGCGCTGCGCGTCCTTCTCTCGGAAGGCCCCGAACTGGAAGGGGCTTTCGCCCTCTTCCTCGCGGGCTCCGGTAACAACGGAGGCGACGCCTTCGCCATGGCCAGGCACGCCGCGGACAGCGGGGCTCGCTGCCTGGTCCTGCACACGCGCAACCTGGAGGACTACAGCGGGGAGGCTTTGTATCACGCCCGGCTCTGCCGCGACTGCGGAGTAGAGATGTCCCTCTTCTCCGAGCAGGACCCGGACAACCTTCCCCAGCCGGACATCGTCGTGGACGGCCTTCTGGGCACGGGATTCTCCGGAGAGCTGCGGCAGGACTACCTGGACTGGGTGCGGTGGATCAACTGTACGGGAGAACGTGCCTTTGTGCTGGCCCTGGACATCCCCTCCGGGATGAACGGGGAAACCGGCCATACCGGTGGAGACGCAGTGCGCGCGGACTGCACGGTAACCTTCGGGGCCTGTAAAAGCGGCCTCTTCTTTCCCCAGGCGCGGGAATTCACCGGAGATCTGCACGTTGCCCCCATCGGCATCCCCGGATGGATCAGGGAGAACCATCCCCCTGCCCTCTTCGCCCTGGACGAGGGGGTTTTCGACTATTTTCCCCGTCCCGATCCGGGCATGCACAAGGGCAAAGCCGGACACGTCCTCATCGTGGGAGGCTCCTGGGGCATGACCGGGGCGCCCGCCCTGGCCGGCCTGGGCGCCCTTCGCTCCGGAGCAGGCCTGGTCACCGTGGCCTGCCCGGCGGATATCTGCGGCCAGGTCAGGCAGGGGTGGCCGGAGCTCATGGCAGTGCCGCTGCAGCCGGGTGACCGCTGGTCCGAAGAATCCTTCGCCGGGCTGAAAAAGGAGCTTTCCCGCTTCGACGCGGTAGTCCTCGGTCCGGGCCTGGGCAGGGACAACGGGGCGATTGAGTTCGTCCGCACCTATCTGAGCCGATCCTGTATGCCCACGGTTTTCGACGCCGACGCCTTATTCGCTTTGTCCCGGGAGAGGAGCCTCATGAGCAATCTCAGCCGGGACGATGTGCTCACACCCCATCCCGGAGAAATGGCCAGGCTGCTCCAGTCCGGCGTGGAGCAGATCCAACAGGACCGCGTGGGGACCGTCCGCAGTGCAGTTAAGGAAACCGGATGCAGCATCGTCCTCAAGGGGCCGGGCAGTGTGGTAGGCCATCCGGAGTATCCGGACGTCATCAGCCCCTGCTCCTGTTTTAATCTGGCAGTTGGCGGCTCCGGAGACGTGCTTGCCGGAGTCATCGGCAGCTTGATGGCCAGGGGGCTGCCCTCCCAACGCGCCGCCTGCCTAGGCGTATATTGGCACGGCAAGGCAGGGGAGTACCTGGAATCCCCATACCCCTGGCGAGGGAATCTGGCCCAGGACATCGCCCATGCACTGCCCTACTGCATAAACACCTAACTCCCGGTGAGACTATGACCACAGCGCAAGACCTCATGGCCAAGAACGTCTTGACCGTTAGCCCGGAGACCTCTATCTCCCAGGCGGCCAACCTCCTGCTGGAGCATCACATCAATGGGATGCCCGTGGTGGACGAGGAGGACAATCTGGTGGGCATCATCTGCCAGAGCGACATCATCACCCAACAGAAACAGCTCCCGCTACCCACTATCTTTACCCTGCTCGACGGGATCATTCCCTTGACCTCCACTTCCCACATGGAAAAGGAAGTCCAGAAAATGGCCGCGACAAAGGTCGAGGAGGCCATGACCCCGGATCCGGTAAGTGTGTCACCGGACACGGAGCTGGAAGAGATGGCGGAGATCATGGTTCGCAAGAACTACCACACCCTTCCCGTGGTGGAGGGGAGCAAACTGGTGGGGATCATCGGCAAGGAGGACGTGCTGAAGACCCTGACCAGGTAGAGTCAGTGAACCGATGTCCGATGTCCGATGTCCGACGTCCGACGTCCGGCATCTGGCCCATAGCCTATTATTCATTTATGCGGCAATACCTGGAGAGCCTGCGGGACACGGAGCGCTTCGGCACGGAGCTGGCCAGGCTCTGCACGGAACCCGCTCCACGTGCCGTATTCTTCCAAGGGGAGCTGGGAACAGGCAAGACCACGTTGATCCAGGCCGTGGTCAGGTCGCTGCCCGGCTCGGACCAGGCCGAGGTCAGCAGCCCGAGCTTTAACATCGTGAATTTCTATCCCACCAATCCGCCGGTGGTTCATTTCGACCTCTACAGGCTCCGGGATGCCTCCCAGGAGGAGAGCCTCCTGGAATACCTGGGCTCGGAAGAGTATCTGCTACTGGTGGAATGGAGCGAGCATCTGCCCCGGCAGTATTGGCCCCAGGACCACGTCCTGGTCCGCCTCGGCTTCGAGGGACAGGGACGGAGCGTAGAGATCACATGTAGCGGAAAATTCGACAGGTGGCAGGAATAACCCTCATGCCTGCGCAGACATAGGCACAACGAAGCATGAAAATGTCGCGAGCCGAGCCGGGGAGGACGCTTTACTCTGCACCCATTCAAAGAATGGGTGCATGTGTTCGCTGGGTTTCATATAGACCACAGCTTTGTAGTACTGTGCAGTAGATTCCAGTGCGTACCCATTGCTTCAAAGGTTGCCTTAAAGGGAACCCTCTCCTTGTTCATCGGTGGCTTGAGGGTGGAGCCGCTCAAGACTTGCTCCTCCAGGCATTTGATGCCCGGAATGAAACCTGAGCTTCAGCGCTCTCCCCGGCTCGGCTCGCTAAAAATGTTTTCAACAATTCAGCATGTTATAGACATTTTCCTATAAAACGCGGACTCAGTTTCAAGCCAAGAGGAAACAGGGAGTATGAAAACTGTTGTTCAGAAATTCGGCGGCAGCTCAGTTGCGGACTACGAATGCATGAACCGGGTCCTGGAGCAGGTGAGCCAGAGGCTGCGGGAAGGCTACAAGGTGGTGGCGGTTCTCTCCGCCATGTCCGGGGAGACGGATCGCCTCCTCTCCCTGGCCAGGAGCTTCTCCGATAGCCCCGATCCGGCGGAGACGGACGTGCTGCTGGCCACAGGGGAGCAGACCTCAGTTGCCCTGTTCACCATGATGCTCCTGGACCAGGGAATCAAGGCCCGCTCCCTGCTCGGATTCCAGATACCCGTTCACACGGACCGCTCCTACGGCAGGGCCCGCATCCTGGATATCGACGACGAGAACCTGAGAAGCCAGCTCGAGGACAACGACGTGCTCGTAGTGGCCGGATTCCAGGGATGCGACTTCCAGCAAAGCCTCACCACCCTGGGGCGCGGGGGCTCGGACACCAGCGCTGTGGCCCTTGCCGCCGCCCTGGACGCCTCCTTCTGCGAGATCTCCACGGACGTGGACGGGATCTACACCACGGACCCGGGCATCTGCTCCCAGGCCAGGAAACTGCAGCGCATTACCTACGACGAGATGCTGGAAATGGCCAGCATGGGGGCCAAAGTCCTCCAGATACGCTCGGTGGAGTTCGCCAAGAAGTACGGGGTCACACTGCACGTGCGCTCCACTTTCAGCGACGAGCCAGGAACCCTATTAGTCCAGGAGGAGGAAGCGATGGAATCTGTCATGGTATCCGGAATCGCCTACGACAAAGATCAGGCCCGGATCACACTGGGGGGCGTGTACGACGAGCCCGGCATCGCAGCCAGGGTTTTCGAGCCCCTGGCCTCTTCCGGGATCGTGGTGGACATGATCGTGCAGAATCCCAGCCGGGAGGGGCGCACGGACCTCACCTTCACTGTGAGCCGAAGCAACCTGGACAGGACCCTGGAGCTCATTCAAGGCCTCAAGGAAAAGATAGGGGCCAGGGAGGTCCTGCACGATCCGGGAGTGGCCAAGATCTCGGTCATCGGGGTGGGAATGCGCAGCCACTCCGGAGTGGCGGCCATCGCCTTCAAGGCACTCCAGGCCGAAGGAATCAATATCCTGATCATCAGCACCTCGGAAATCAAGATTTCCTGCCTGGTGGAGGGAAAGTACGCCGAGCTCGCGGTGCGGGTACTCCACGAGGCCTTCGGCTTGGACCAGACACAAACCGAGCCAGTGCGGGACACCTAAGCCATGCCGGAAAAAGTCACCATCTACGACACCACCCTGCGGGACGGCACGCAAGGTGAAGACGTCCATTTCTCCTGCGAGGACAAGATCCGTGTAGCCAAGAAGCTTGACGAGCTGGGAGTGGACTTTCTAGAGGCGGGCTGGCCCGCTTCCAACCCCACGGACGAGCAGTTCTTCCGGGAGATCCAGCACTACCAGCTCCAGCACAGCCGGATAGCGGCCTTCGGCAGCACCCACAGCCCCAGGGGCGTACCGGAGAACGACAGCGGCCTCGCCACCCTGCTCCAGTGCGGGGCGGACGCCCTGACCATCTTCGGCAAGACCTGGGAGGTCCACGTCCACGAGGCCCTAAAAACGGACCTGGAGCACAACCTGCGCATAATCCGCAATTCTCTGGCCTACCTCCGGGAGCACACCCCCGCCCTCTTCTTCGACGCGGAGCACTTCTTCGACGGCTTCAAGGAGGACAGGGACTACGCCCTGGCCTGCCTCAAACAAGCCAGCGAGGCCGGAGCGGACGCCCTCGTCCTCTGCGACACCAACGGAGGGACGCTCACCTCGGAGCTGCACGACATAGTGTCTCAGGTATTCCGGGAGCTCCCCCAGGTACAGCTGGGGATCCACACCCACAACGACTCGGAGCAGGCTGTAGCCAACACCCTGAGCGCGGTAGAGGCAGGCGCGCGCCATGTCCAGGGCACGATCAACGGCTTCGGGGAGCGCTGCGGCAACGCCAATCTGTGCTCCGTAATCCCCAGCCTGGAGCTGAAGATGGGCTACAGCTGCCTGCCGGAAAACAGGCTGCAGCAGCTGACAAGCGTCTCGCACTTCGTCTCCGAGGTGGCCAATCTGCGCCCTTTCTCCAGGCAGCCCTTTGTGGGCCGCTCCGCCTTTGCCCACAAAGGTGGCGTCCATGTGAGCGCGGTCCTGAAGAACGCCCGCACCTACGAGCACATCCAGCCGGAGAGTGTAGGCAACCAGCAGCGTGTTATCCTCTCCGATCTCTCGGGCAAGAGCAACATCCTGTTCAAGGCCAGGCAGTACGGGATCCATCTGGAGAAGGACGATCCCTTCGTCCTGGATATCCTGAACCAGATCAAGGAGCTGGAGAGCAAGGGATTCGACTTCTCCGTGGCCGAGGCCTCCTTCGAGCTCCTGCTACACCGGGCCATGGGCCGGGTGAGGCGCAACTACACCCTGCTCGGCTTCCGGGCCATGGACGCCAAGCACAAAGAGGACGAGGATCCCTTCTCCGAGGCCACGGTCATGATCCAGGTGGGAGGCGACACCGAGCATACCGCGGCCACGGGCAAAGGCCCGGTAAACGCGCTGGACAACGCTTTGCGCAAGGGCCTGGAAAAGTTCTACAGCAACATCCGGGAGATGGATCTCTTGGATTTCAAGGTGCGCGTCCTTTCCCCCAGCCTAGAGGCGCCGGAGGGAACTGCCTCCCGGGTCCGGGTCTTTATCGAGTCCGGGGACCCCCATACCCGCTGGATAACTGTGGGCGTTTCCTACAACATCATCGAGGCGAGCTGGCAGGCCCTGGTGGACTCCGTGGACTACAAGCTCTTCAAGGACGAACAGGACAAGCGAGCCGCATCCGGCCCGTAGTACGTGTATGCAGGTCCGGATTACCTACATCCACCACAGCTGCTTCTGCCTGCGCTTTTCGGACCGGCTCCTGCTCTTTGACTGCCCCGGCCCGGAGCACCGCGGACCGGAAGCGGAAAGGGCGCTGCAGAAAGAGATCTCCGGATCCCGGGTCCTGGCCCTTTTCTCCCACAGCCACGCGGACCACTTCGCCGAGGATATCCAGGATATCCTTCGTCCGGCTGCGGAGGCCAGTTTCCTGGTTGCGGACGACGTGGCGGACCTGCACGAGGACCGCATTCCGCAGGAGAGCCTGGTGGCCGAGCCGGGCATTACCCATGTTCTCGAGGATATGAGCCTTTCCGCCTACGCCAGCAACGACATGGGTGTGGCCTTTTTCATCCGCAAACAGGGAGCGGTCATCTATTTCGGCGGTGATCTTGCCCACTGGGAGTGGCCCGGGCTGACCCCGGCAGCCCGCAGAGCCGGATCCATCTTCTTTCAGGGCATGCTTGAGGAGCTGAAGCAACAGAAAGTGCATGTGGCCTTCTCCAACGCAGACCCCAGGCTGGACAATCTGGCCGGAGCATCCCGTTTCCTGGAGGAGGTCCGCCCCGGCCTCTTTGTTCCCTTGCACTCCTTCGGCCGCACGGAACAGATCCGAATTCTGCAGGACAAAATCCCAGCCGAAAGCGGAACACGCCTTTTCCTCTACCAGAGGCCCGGGGACAGCCTGACCGCGGATATCGGTCCGTAAACTTACACCCCCAGCAGATGAAGAAGCAAGAGAAACGGCCCGAAACCCGGAAGCGTGTCCGACTTGGCTCTGTTTGCCTTCCTGGTTGACATGGATAGGAATTTGCGGTTTACTGTTTATTAGTAGTAGTTATCAATCAAAAGACAACGGAGAATCCTTGTGCCTCAAACCAATCTGCGGTTCACCCCGCAACGCAAGGTCATTCTGGAAGAGCTGCAGGGAATTGATACTCATCCTACAGCGGACGAGCTCTATGAGCGCGTGCGCAGGAGGATGCCCAAAATCAGCCTGGGGACCATATACCGCAATCTGGATATCCTCAGTCATCAGGGGCTCATTCAAAAGCTGGACGTTGCGGAAAGCCAGATGCGCTTCGACGGCAATCCCGACCCCCACTACCATGTCCACTGCACCCGGTGCGGAAGGATAGGGGACATATTCAGCTGTCCGGATGTCTCCTTCGTCCTGAAGGAAATAGAAACCGACTTCCGGATCGAAGGCTACAGCCTGATCTTCCACGGCCAGTGCCCGGATTGCGCCGAGTAGAACCCTTTCTTTTTCCTACCCAAAAACAGGCAAAACCAAGGAGGCTAGAATGGGTCCCCAAGAGATCAAACCGGGAATCTACTGGGTGGGAGTAGTGGACTGGAATCTGCGCAACTTCCACGGCTACTCCCAGACCTATCAAGGCACCACCTACAACGCTTACCTCGTCCTGGACGAGAAGATCACCCTCTTCGACACCGTGGCCTGGAAATACCGGGAAGAGTTTATGTGCCAGATCGCGCAAGTAGTGGAGCCGGAAAAAATCGACCAGATCGTGGTCCACCATGTGGAGCCGGACCACGCCGGAAGCCTGCCCTACGTGGTGGACCGGACGCGGCCGCGGACGATCTACGCCTCCAAAATGGGGGAAAAGTTCCTCCGCGGCAGGTTCTCCTGTCAGAACTGGCCTCTGGAAACTGTAGCCAACGGACAGCAGATCAGCCTGGGCAAAAGGAGCGCACAGTTCGCGGAAACCCGTATGCTGCACTGGCCGGACAGCATGGTCTCCTTCATCCCCGAGGAGAAGCTCTTGATCTCCCAAGACGCCTTCGGTCAGAACATCGCCAGCAGCGAGCGCTTCGACGACTGGATCTCCTGGCCGGAGCTGAAGAGGGAGATGGCCCACTATTTCGCCAACATCATCCTGCCCTATTCGGACAGGGTGCCCAAGGCACTGGAAGCCATCCAGTCCCTGGGCTGGGATATCCAGATGATCGCCCCGGACCACGGGCTCATCCTCCAAAGCCACGTCGCGGACGCAGTCGCGGCCTACCAGGAATTCGCCGCCCAGAAGCCGGAGAAAAAGGCAGTCGTCTTCTACGACACCATGTGGCAGAGCACGGAAAAGATGGCCGAGGCCCTGGCCTCCGGGCTCACCGCCCAGGGTGTTAGCGTCAAGCTCTACCACTTGAAGAGCTGGCACCACTCCGACGTCATGGCTCAGGTCTGGAACGCGGCAGCTGTTGTGGCGGGCTCGCCCACTCACAACAACAACGTGATGCCTCTGGTCGCGGATATGCTGACCTATATGCAGGGACTGCGACCCAAGAACAAGCTGGGCCTGGCCTTCGGCTCCTATGGCTGGAGCGGGGAGAGCCCGGACATCATCAGCCGCTGGCTGGAGCAGATCGGCGTGGAGCAGCCCCTGGATCCTTTTGGAGTGAAGCATGTGCCAGGGCACGACACTTACCGCGAGCTGGTCCGGACCGCAGAGTCCCTGGCCGGGCACATCGAGGACAAGGTCCGGCAGGCCAGAACTGGGTAGCTATGCAAGCGAGCTACATGGCGGTCCAGGAGCTCTCCCGCGAGGTGAGCTCCGCCCCCGAGGAAAACGGCCCGGAGGCCCTGGAGAAGCTGGAGGCCATACTCCGGGACAAGAGCCACAGCAGTCAGCGCTGCGGCCATATCCTCTACCGCAGCTGCGCCGAGGTCCTGGCCTATCTAATACAGAGCGCGCCAGGCCCGGATCTGCGACTGCGGGCCCACACGATCCTGCAGCGCTTCTGTCTGCAGACCCTGGGGGACCGCTGCATGGCCGCGGCCAGGGCACTGGGCGGGCTGGACCCTCACATCCGGCGAACGCGCGAACCCACTTCCCCGAAAGAGCCAAACGTGCAGAACGCGGAGCCGGAGGAGATCGCCGCAGCGGCCGGCCTCGCCCCGCGAAAATGTTTCCCTGCCGGAAGGAGCCTCGTCCTGCGGAACGGCGATGGCCGGGATCTGCTCGTCCTCAAGCCCGCAACCGGCCCAGAGGGGGAAGAGCGCCTGGCCCGGGAGGCGGATTGGCTGCGGCACCTGAACAGCCATCCCCTTCCCTCGCACCGGAGGAACCATGTGCCTCAGCCGGTTTGCCTCCGGGGCAGCTGTCTTTTCCGGATTCCCGCTTCCTCGGCTTCCCCCTTAGCCAAGCGCCTTCCCCCGGAACGGCCGCTCCTGGCCTTTACCGCGGCACCGGATTACTTCGCCTACCCCCAGGAGCACCCGGAAAGCGGTATCCGTCCCGTGCTGGAGGCGCGGCGCATCCTGGCCCGCAGCGGATTCCTCCTGGGCCGCTACACTTCGCAGGGCATTTTGCACACAGCGCCAGTCCCCCTGTTCCACAACCGTATCCAGGCCGGGCGCAGGGACGATGCGGGACGCTATCTCTGGGACCGCAAGGGGCGGCTGGACCGCTGGCTCCACTCCTGCCGCTACCCCAACTTCGGCGGCTCCGGGCTGCGAGACTTCGAGCACCTGACCCCCTACAGCGGCGCTCCCCTGGAGCTCTTCCGCGCGGTGGGGTCCCAGATCCTCAGCCTGCTCCTGGTGGCAGGCAGCGTATTCCGCCTGCGGGATCCTGGGCTCGTGGGCCTGGACGCTGCAGGGCGCGCAGCGGATGCCCGCCACCTCTTCGATCCACAACAGCTGCGCCTTATGGTGCAGACTGTCTTTTCCAACTACTTCCTGGGCTTTGTGGGTCGTCCCTATACCGGGCCGGAACCCTGGGGCCTGGACTACTTGGTGGAGCGGATGATCCAGGAGCTGGGGGTGGACAGGCACATGAACGAGGCCCTGCGCCGTCAGGACCAGGCGGGGATGAGCCGGCGAGAGTTCGTGCGCCTGCTGCAGGACAAGGGGGTGAGCCCGGAGGTGGCCGAACGCACGCCGCAGGGTGAGCAGGATATCTTCCTGCAGACCGGACCGCACCTGGGCGATTTCAACAGCCGGATCTCCCTGCCAGAGCTCATCGACTTCACCGCGGGCTGCGCCGCTACCTGCATCGCGACACGCAGCCTGGACGCGATGCGGCCGTAACCGCGTTCTGGGTTCCCCGTTCAGGGTTCAGGGTTCCGAGGTGTGGTTGCGAATAGCCGTTTACATATCGCTAATCAGGATTCGCAAAGTATCAGCCAAACCACTCTGTAAAACTTACCAGGCTCGTAGAGCGATCTTTCCGAAGGTTCAGCGCGTGTTCACGGTATTATTCCGGGTGGCTCGACAGAAGAAGGAGTCACTCGTTTACGGTTTGTATGCCCCTCTTCCCCCTCTTCAACCCTGAACGGGGAACGCAGAACGGGGAACGGGGAACGCCCGCTCAGGAGGAAGCCAGGCCGGAGGCGCGGGCCAGCTTGTCCACGGTCCTGCGGATGCTTCTAAGCCCTTCCGCGTCCTCGGCCGTCCCTTCCGAGCCGCGATCTGCGGTCCAGATGGAGCCGCCCCAATTGGCCCCGAAGGCCCCCCCGCCTACGGGAAACATCCCGTTGATCAGATAGAAGTCCGCTATGGTGCCCAGAACCGTCTCCTGGCCTCCGTTGCGGTCGCCGCCCGCGGCGATGCCCGCTCCCAGCTTGCCGGAGATGGCCCGTGGCCGCATGGCAAACAGGGCGCGGGTGCGATCCAGAACCGCCTTGAGCTGGGCGCTGACATGCCCGTGGTATACCGGCGAGCCGAGGATCCAGACAGAGGCCTCTTCCATCAGGGGATACAGATCCTGCAGGTCGTCCTGATGGATGCAGCCCCGTTTCTTTTTGATGCAGTAGTCGCAGTGGACGCAGAAATGAATTGTCTTGCCCCGGACGGAGAAATACCTGGTGCTCACCCTGTAATTCTCCTCCAGGCGCTGCAGGGCGTAGCGGACAGCGTAGTCCGTGCCGCCCTTGCGCGGGCTTCCGCACACTCCCAGCACCACCTGCTCCCCGCTCATAGGCAGGCTCCCTTTTTCCGTTTCACTTTTGCTTAGACGAAGGCTCATCATAGGCAGCCCGCAAGGATCTGTCCATCCCGGACCGGAATAATAGCAACAGATTTTGTGCTTGCCGGGCGTATGACCGGTGCTCCACGTATTTACGCAGCAACGCGGGGCGTGATATTCTTTATTTGCCTACATGCCTCAGGCTCCGGCAGAAAACCGGAAAGGCCTCCTGCCCGGAAAAAAGGCAGAGAAAGAAAAAGCTTTATGCAAATCGTGGACTTTCGCAATCTCGTGGATCAGGATCTGCTCTGGCGGGCCCTTAAGCACCATCCGCTTTACCACGACCTCGCCTCCGAGCTTCGGAGCCTGACCATCGAGGAGAAGACCGGACAGAACGTGGGCGTGGAGATGGACGAAAAGCGGCAGGCCACCCTGCATATCCATCCCATCATCCGGCCCACTCAGCGGGACCGGTTCATCCTCTACCACGAGCTGGGGCACCTCGCAGACCGGATCAATCCGCGGTTCGGCTACAGGCACGAGGAGCGCATGCGGCTGGACGCCAGTCAGGAAAGGAACTTCGTGGAGCTGTGGAATGTGTACATCGACTCCCGGCTCAACCAGCACGGGCTGTTCTGCCTTCCCCAGAGCGGGGAGTCCGAGTTCATCATCGACGGCAAGCACTATGTGTTGCCCAAAAGCGACATCAACACCTATCTCCTGGAGGCCATCACCCACTTGACCCAAAGGGGCATGCACCGTCCCGGAGCCCTGGTGACCACCATCTGGAACAATCCGCACCGCTTCCTCGGCTTTTACGACCTGCTGGACGCGGTGCGCTGAATGCGAACTTACCGAGGCAGTCAATCGTAATCCTTCACAGGGCATTTTTTCACTTCGAACCTACGGTTCTGGATTTTCTAACGCTCGTCACGCGGGGGCATCCCTGCCCCCACCCGACTCTCAATTGTTGCGGATTTCCTTGGCATTGCTGAATTACATGAAAATGAGCTTTTTCTTAGGACGCGGACATTGTCCCGGTCGGGTTTCCCCCACGTGACGAGCGAAGAAAATCGACAGAACCTCCGCTGATCGTTCAAAAATACCCCGTGAAGGATTAGAGTCTATCCATGGGAGTCAACTATGCAAGCAGAGTGCAACGGAATCAATGTGGCCTATGAGCTACACGGCCCGGAAAATGCCCCCTGCCTGGTGCTCAGTCATTGCCTGGCGGCAAACATGGGGCTGTGGGAGGAGCAGGTCCGCGATCTCGGACGCTCTTACCGGATCCTTAGCTACGACATCCGGGGCCACGGTTCCTCTTCCGCACCGGAGGGGGACTACAGCATGGAGGGGCTTGCCCGGGACCTCAAAGCCCTCCTGGACCGGCTGGGCCTGGAGCGGGTGCATTTGGCCGGGATTTCCCTGGGCGGCATGATCGGGCAAGTCTTCGCCCTGAATTACCCCAGCTATCTCCAGAGCCTGACCTTGTGCGACACTACCTGCCGCGTCTCGGAGGAAGCGCTGCCAGAGTGGCGGGAGCGGATCCGATCCGTGAGGACCCACGGGATGGAGGTGCTGGTGGAGCCCACGCTGGATCGCTGGCTGACTCCGGAGTTCCGGGGGAAGAATCCAGCCGTGGAGGAGCACATCGCGGAAATGATCCGCACCACCCCGGTGTCCGGTTTCGCAGGATGCTGCGGGGCAATCAGCGGCTTCGACGCATCGGACCGGCTCCATGCGGTGGAGGTGCCCACCTGGGTGGTGGTGGGAGAAAACGACCCCGGCACTCCGGTGCAGGAGGCGAAAGCCATCCAGAAGCGGATCCCGGGCGCCGAGCTGCGGGTCCTTTCCCATGCCCGACATTTAAGCTGTGTGGAGGCAGCGGAAGAGTTCAATGGCGTTTTCCGCTAGGCCCTGGGGAGCGCAAAAGGATAGGTTATCGCGCCCCGAAGATCGACACCTAACAGCCTGTTGAAAAAGTCCTTATCAGGCAGGGCGTTCAAAAATTTCAAGTGCAAGGCGCGACCCGGCACTCACTTTTTTCCCCGAAGTTCAATA
>JAIPEP010000052.1 GCA_021737085.1 Desulfohalobiaceae bacterium
AGCTCGGCTGCATGTAGAGCTGCCGGCTCCATTTGAGGAGCTCCATGCCGTCGGCTTCCGGGAGCTTGAGATCGCTGACCACCAGATCCGGCTCCCAGCTCTGGAGAAGAGGGAAAGCCTTTTCGGCGCTGGATTCGGTGTGAACCGAGAGGCCCTCATCCTCCAGCTCTTCCGCCAGGAGCTGTTTCAGGCTTTGATCGTCCTCCACCAGGAGGACCCGTTCCTGGATGCCGTTATGTGCCATGTTCGGAACCGTCCTGTCTGATTTCTTCTTTCCGCTCAAGCTCGATTGGTAGCTCAACTGTCAGGCAAGCCCCGCCGAGCTCTGAGTCGGAGACATGCACCTCTCCGCCGTGATCCCGGACAATGCCGTGCACCACGGACAAACCGAGCCCAGTGCCCTGTCCCGTCTTTTTGGTGGTAAAAAAGGGCTCGAAGAGCTTGGGGCGAATATCCGGGGGGATACCGCTGCCGTCATCCTCCACGCTCAATGAGATCCATTCCTCTTCCTGCAAGGACCAGCTCAGCACAATCTTGCCCACGCCTTCCGCCTGAAGGGCGTTGCGCAACAGGTTGGTCAGGACCTGCTCAATGCGCATGGGATCCACATGGATGGATGGCCCCGGTTCCGGCCCATCCAGCACGATCTGGACATCGGATTGCATTTCCTGTTGCACGAGCGAGTACGCGGATCTGGCCATATGGGCCACATGCACCCATCGCCGATGTTGCCTGGAGGTTCGGCCGAAATCCAGGAGCTGGCGAACGATGCGCTCCATGCGCTGGACCTCGTAGCGGATGTCCAGCAGCCCGTCACGCTGTCCATCACTCAGGCTCTGGTCCCTGAGGCAACGCTGCGCTTTCCCGCCGATCACTGAGAGGGGGGTCCCCAGCTCGTGGGCGACTCCGGAGGCCAGTTGGCCAATAGCCGCCATCTTCTCGCTTTGGCGGAGTTTTTGTTCCAGATCCTGCTGGGCGTCCTTGCGCTGGGCGATCTCTCTTTCCGCCTGGGAGATGCTGTCCAGCATGGAATTCAGGGCCTGGCTCAAGGAGGCTATTTCCTTGGGGCCCTGATTGCTGGCGCGGTGGGAATGTTCCCCGGACCTGACCCGGGACATGGCTTGGGAAATGCTGCTCAAATAGCGTCCCACAGCCCTGTGGAAGCCGAAGAGGACAAGCCCAGCCATGATCGTGCCAGCCAGGGCCAGGAACCCGAACGCCTGCATCTTGACCCTTTGGATGCTGCTCCGGATATCGCTCTTTTTGCGGCTGACCTGAAGCAGGCCGATGCCGTTCCCTGTCGAGTCGAACAAGGGCACGAAATAGGAATAGACCTTTCGTCCTCCCATGCTTTCGTACTGACCGGTGCGCACGTTTCCCAGAATGATCTCCCGGGCAACGTTGGATCTGGTGGAAGGGCCCAAGGCGCCTACAGCCGCGATCCTTTCCCCTTGGGTATTATAGACGGAGGCGCCGTAGACCTGGCCAATGCGGAACACCGACTCCAGGGCCTGACCCAGGCTGCCCACGCGCCCCTTCTCCAGACTGTAGCTGATCGGCTCCCTGACAGCACGAGCCACGAGCTCCATCTGTTCCTGCATCTGCTTTTCGATGGTGTTATCCAGGGCCTGGAGCCCCAAGTAGGTGAAGACGGCCATGGTCAAAAGCAGAGGAATAATAGCCATGCACACCAAAGCGGTCCGCAAGCTGAATCTGGATATGATGCCTTCCAGCACGGTCCCTCCTTACGCATATACAAAGAGTGCTCCCGATCAATTGAGAAAAGGCCAGCTTATTATCCCGGCTCCGAAGAGCGAATGTCGCGCCTGTTCCAGTCTCAAAGCAGTAACACATACCATCGGCATGGAGATGGTGGCAATCTGAATGGACAGCTTGGGGCATGTTCCGGGTAGGGTGGGCTTTGCATTGGTTGTGCCAATCATGCAGGGAATGGCGCTTGGACGTATCTCCTCCGTTTTACAGCGCAATTGTTGGAAATGCCGTGGATTCCGCAAAACACGGAGGGTGTGACAAAATGTCACAGGCAGGCTCTGTTGTCAGGGCTCACGGAATAGACTTGTCTGGACCGCTGCCAGCGGCACAGAGACAGGCAGCGGGGAGAACACAACTCCCTTTTGACCACGGACCGGAAAAGAAAGGACACTTGCTTCGGCGCCCAAGCGGAGATAAAGAAACAGCCAGGCAGGATCGGCAGCTGGAGGCATCTCTGTCCTGTCCCGGAAAGAACTGGTTACCTTTAATTTTGCAACTGACCACCGGGGGCGAGAAGGAGCGCTGGAGCCAAGCGGCTACAGCGCCTGTTGGTAGAGCCCCTGGATCTCCTGCGGGTCAAGGACCGGTCTGGCGTTGAACAGGGTCGCGGAGTCAGCCAGGGCGTGCATGGCGCAGAGCCCCAGGTCCTCATCCGCGAGGATTCCCATGTCGCGCAGCCTCATGGGGTGGCCCACCCTTCGCATGAGCTCCTCCACGGAGTCAGCGGCAGCCAGGGCGGCCTCCCGCTGGCTCCCGCCCTCGGTGGGCACCCCGAGGGCCTGCGCCGCCTGGGCCATCTTGTCCGCGGCATAGTCCAGGTTGAAGCGCATCACATGGGGCAGCAGGACCCCGCAGGCTGCGCCGTGGGGGACGCCGTAGTACATGCCCAGGGTATGCGCCATGCCGTGCGCCAGTCCGACCTGGGCCACGCTGAAGGCCCAGCCGGCCATGGTGGCGGCGATCTGCATGTTGCTCCTCGCCTTGTCCCCGCTATCCCCGGAGAGGACGCCGGGCAGATTCTCCCGGATGAGGCGGATCGCCTGCAGGGCCTGACCGTCGCTGATGGGCTGGGCCATGACGCTGGTCAGGGCCTCGATGGCGTGGGTCAGGGCGTCCATTGCCGTGGTGACTGCGAGCTGCTCCGGCAGGGAGCGGGTCATGCGGGGGTCCAGAATGGCGGTGTTGGGGATGATGTGGTTATCCAGGATGTAGACCTTGCGCTCGGCCCCGGGGCTCTTGAGCACCGCCATGTTGGTCACCTCGCTCCCGCTGCCCGCGGTGGTGGGGACGGCGATGTGGGGCGTCTGCGGCTCCTGGAGCCGGAACATGGCCACGTGATCATTGGCCCGCCCCCCGCTCTTCAGGGTCACGCAGACCCCCTTGCCGGTGTCCATGACGCTGCCCCCGCCCACGCTGACCACGCAGTCCGCTCCCAGCCGGCGGGCCTCCTCCGTGCCCCGGTCCACGGTCTCCAGATCGGGATCCTGGGGCACCTCGTCGAAGACCCCCACTACGAAATCCACCAGGGCCTCGCGGACCATTTGGGCCAGGCCGGCGTCTTGCACCCCCTTGTCCGTGACGATGAGGGCCCTGCCACAGCCCAGGTTGACCATCTCCTTGTACGCCGCGGCCAGGCATCCGCTGCCGGAGAGCACATTCGTGGGGCAGTTGTACTGGCCCATGGGGATCCTGATCTGGTCGGACAGGACGGACATGGTGAAATTGGTCTCCGGGGCGGGGAAGGAGCTCACATGGATCCGCTTGGTCTCGGTGTACTCCTTGAGCCCGGCTTCCCCGAGCTCCCTGCCCAGGCCGGACTGCTTGTACCCCCCGAAGGGGCAGAAGTCGCCAAAGGCGTGGAAATTGTTGATCCACACGGTCCCGGTGCGGATGCGCCTGGCGATGCCCTCTGCCCTGGCGGTGTTGCTGGAGAACACCCCTCCGGCCAGGCCGTAGTCGGAGTCGTTGGCCAGGGCCACCGCCTCCTCGTCTGAGTCGAACCTGATCACGGAGACCACGGGCCCGAAGATCTCCTCTTGGGCAATGCGCATGCGGTTGTCCACCTCCGCGAACAGCGTGGGCGCATAGTAGAATCCGCCCTGGATGCCCTCCGCTTCCACACGAGTGCCGCCGCTGACTAGCTCGGCCCCTTCTCGCAGCCCCAGATCCACGTATCCCTGCACGGTGTTTAGCTGCTGCTCGTTGATCAGCGGCCCCAGGTGGCTGTCCGGGGACAGCTGATACCCTACCCGCAGCTGTTCCGTCCGGCGTCTGAGGCGCTCCACGAACTCGTCGTAGATCCCGGAGGAGACCAGGACGCGCGTGCCGGACTCGCACATCTGTCCCTGGTGGAAGTAGGTGCCGAAGGCCGCTCCGTGCACAGCCATATCCAGGTCCGCATCATCCAGGACAATGTTCGCCGACTTGCCGCCCAGCTCCAGGGTCATCCTCTTCATGGAGTCCGAGGCCAGCCTCATGATCCTTTTGCCCACCTGGGTGCTCCCGGTGAAGGCGATTTTGTCCACCTGGGGATGGGTGCAGAGGAGATCGCCTATCTCCCCGCCACCCCCGGGGAGGACATTGATCACTCCGCGAGGGAATCCCGCGTCCCGGGCCGCCTCCGCGGCGATGAGCGCGGTCAGGGGGGTGGAGGAGGCGGGCTTGAGCACGATGGAATTGCCTGTGGCGATGGCCTGGGCGATCTTCCACAGGGCCATGTACAGGGGGAAGTTCCAGGGGATGATCCCCGCGCACACCCCCACGGGCTCGCGGCGGATGAAGTCGCGTCCGGGAGCGAAGACGTTGCCGGAATAGGGGATCTCCTCTTGCCAGGGGAAGTGCCGGGCCGCGTAATGGCCCAGGTTGCGCAGGAGCTGAGAGCCCATCATCCCCCAGTACTTGGCCAGCCCGATCACCTGTCCGGAGTCCATGGACTCGGTGAGGGCCAGCCTCAGGGTCTGTCGAGTGATCTGGTCCGCGAAGTCGTAGATGATTTGGGCCCGGTCGCGGGGATCCATCCCGCTCCAGTCCCCTTTGTGGAAGGATTTCCGTGCCGCCTCCACCGCGGCCCGGGCGTCCTCCGGGCCGGCTCGGGCCACCGAGGCCACGGGCTGCTCCGTTCCGGGATCGATGGTCTCCGTCCATTGCCCGCTCTGGGCCTCCACGAACTCGCCGTCGATGAAAAGCCTGTAATGCTCCATGGTGCCTCCTTGCCGGGAGCATTCCTCTAATCCCGGATATCTTCTCCGGACATGCGCCGGCCATCAGGACCCGGATAGCCGGTTATGGCTTGTATCTCTTGATAAAGCGGCTTCAGCCTGGAGTAGATCCTCTTGTAGACCCTGGAGTAGAGCTGGTGGTAGAATTCGTGGCTGGCGCGGTCCGGCTCGAATTGCCGGGAAACCCTGGTCATTGCCTCTATGGCGGAGCGGTGGCCGCTGTAGAAGTCAAGCCCCACAGCGGCATTGATGGCAGCCCCCAGCCCAGAGGTTTCATAGACATGGGGTCTGATCGCGGGCAAGCCGAAGATGTCCGCGGTTATCCGCATCACCCTGTCGCTCCGGGAGCCGCCGCCTGCCACCATTAGACGCTCCACTTTCCTGCGGCTCCTCTTCTCCAGCCGTTCCTTGCCCTCTCTCAGGGAGTAGACCAGGCCCTCCAGAATGGCCCGATAGACATGGGCCCTGGTATGGATATCCCCGAAACCGATGATCGCGCCCTTGGCTTCCGGTCCGGGGATCTTCACCCCCGGTGTCCAGTAGGGCAGGGCCGTGAGACCAGCCGATCCGGGCGGCACACGGTCCAGCATCTCGTCCAGGAGCTCTTCCGGGGCCTTTCCCTGCCTGGAAGCCTCTGCCTGTTCTCTGGAGCCGAACTGCTCCTTGAACCAGCTCACCAGCCAGAAGCCTCGGAAATTCTGGACCTCCGGATTGTAGCATCCCGGGATGGCCGCAGGATAGGGGGGAAGAAAGGTGAAGGGCTCCACATATCTCTCGCTGGTCAGGCTCACCGTGGCTGTGGTGCCGTATCCCAGACAGGCCTGGTCCTCGGCGATGCATCCCGACCCCAGGACTTCGCAGGCCTTGTCCGTCGCAGCCGCGATCACCGGTGTCCCCTGCCGCAGGCCGGTCTCCTCCGCCGCCCGGGCCGAGACCTCCCCCAGAACCTCCCCGGGGCCGACAAGCTCGGGGAGCATTTCCCTTCTCACGTGAAGGCCGCGCCACTTCCAATCCCCGTCCCGGGCCCAGGTCTGCCTCTTGTAGTCGAAGGGCAGATACCCCACCTGGCAGCCCCGGGAATCCCTGTATTCCCCGGTCAGCCTGTAATGGACATATCCGGACAGCAGCAGGTATTTGCGGGTCTTTTCCCAGATCCTTGGCTGATGGACGGCAATCCAGTTGTCTGCGGCCTTGCTCAGGAAAAAGCGTACCGTCTGATTTACTCCCATCGCCCGGAACAGGGCCCCCCAGAGCGGCCCAACCGAAGGCGGGGACTCCACCCGCCTCTGATCCAGCCAGATGATCGCCGGCCTCAGCGGATTGCCCTCCCGATCCAGGTTGACCATGGTGGTCCTTTGGGTGGTTACAGCCACACCGGCGAGCTGTCCCGGATCGACCCTGTGTTCGGTCCAGAGCCCGCGGCAGGCCCGGCAGATCGCGTCCCAGAAATACTCCGGGTCCTGCTCCGCCCAGCCCGGCTTCACCGAGTAGTAGGGCCTGACAGGAACGAAGGACTTGAACAGGAGATTGCCCAGGGCGTCGAAAACCAGGGCCCGCACGCTCTGGGTGCCGTTGTCGATGGATAAAAGATAGGGCGTGTCCCGCATCTTCCTTAGACCTCGCAGCAGAATCCCGGATTTGGCCTAGGACTCCAGTGTTTGAGCCGAAGGCTCCGAGCCGGGGCAGGGGCTATAGTATTCCCGCCAGAGCCGGAGATAGTCCTCCCGCTCCTGCCGCATCCTGGCCTCGCTCCAGCCGAGCTCCCGGGAGCAGAGCCCCAGTATATCCTCCAGATAGTGCTCCCCGCCGCGGGGCAGAATCAGGCCCAGGTTGCTCCTTCGGAGCATGAGGTCCTCCAGATGGCAGACCGCCTCGTGCCGCAGGCTCCAACGGAGCTCCGCCCAGAGGGTGTCGCTGTCCCCCACCGGGGTCAGCTCCTCTTCTGCCGCCTGGCTCAGGAAAGGGTGGATGTCGCTGCCCAGAATTCCAGCAAGGCGGCTTAGCGTCCCTTCGGAGAAGCCGTGTCCTGAGGGGAGATCGAATGCGGGCCTGTGCGGGACCGGGTGATCCTTGCCCGGGCCGTTCAGGGGCCCCAGATACTTCTCTGCCTGCTTGAGCGCGTCCCTAGCCAGCAGCCTGAAGGTGGTCAGCTTGCCTCCGGTTACGGTGATCAGCCCGTGGTGATCCCGGACCACGTGTCTTCTGGGCTCTTGGGAGGGATTCTCCCGAGTGCCGCCGACCACAGGCCTGACTCCGGAGAAGGTGGACAGGATGTCCCCGCTGGAAAAGGACAAGGAGGGGAAGACGGACTGGAGCCCCTTTTGGAGGTAGTCCCGTTCCCGGGGCGAGATTCGTGCCGGCTGGTCCAGATCTTCCTCGTGATCCAGGTCTGTGGTGCCGGCCACGGTGACCTGGCCCCAGGGGAAGGCGAACACCGGCCTCTCGTCCTCGGGATGCATAAAGGTGACCGCACAGGGCACCCGGAGCGTGGAAGCGGGAAGCACGAGATGGCTCCCCCTCAGGGGACGCAGGGGGAGGCTGTCCCCACCACAGGAGCAGATCCGGTCCGCCCAGACCCCTGTGGCGTTGATGACCGCTCTGCCCCGCACCTCCAGGCTTTCCCCGCTGATCCGGTCCAAGGCCCTGACTCCGCAGGTCTGTCCTTCTTCCTGCAAGAGCTCGCCAACCGAGCAGTAGCTTAAGGGGACGCCCCCAAAGGCGAGGGCCTGCCGGAGAACGGCCAGGACCAGCCTGGTGTCGTCCGTGAGGGCGTCCTGGAAATGCAGCCCGGAGATCAGGTCCTGGCTTTTCAGGCCGGGTACCTTTTGGAGCAACTCCTGTGGGCCGTAGGTGCCGTGCTTCCACTGCAAGGCCAGCAGGTCGTACAGGAGCAGGGCTGTCTGCAACAGGTGCTTCTGGATCTTCTGTCCCTTGTAGAAGGCGAAGATAAAGCCCAAGGGGGTGATCAGGTCCGGGAATTCCCTGAGCAGATGGTTGCGTTCCCGGACCGCCTCCAGGGTCAGCTTGATGTCCCCTTCCGTGAGATAGCGCAGGCCCCCGTGGATCATCTTCGAGGACCAGCTCGAAGTGCCCCAGGCGAAGTCCCGGCCCTCAAGGAGGCAGCAGCGCAGCCCGGCGCGGGCCGCCTCCCTGAGCACTCCCGCCCCGGTGATCCCTCCGCCTATGACGATAAGATCGAATGGTTCCTGGAGCTCCTCCAGGCACCGCTCTCTGGAGTAATCCTTCCACATGGGTTTTTTCCTGATCGGCCTGCGTTCAGACCAGCTTGCCCGGGTTCATGATCCCCCTGGGGTCGAAATGCTCGCAGAGGGCCTTGATTGCGGAGACTCCCAGCTCTCCCTTCTCGGCCCGCAGGTAATCCCTGTGATCCGTACCCACTCCGTGATGGTGGCTGATGGTCCCCTGATTTTCCACGATGACCCGGCTTGCCGCATGTTTCAGCTTTCGCCAGCGCCTGTGGGTCTCCTCCGGGCTGGAGGCCACGCGGAAAATGTAGGTGGTGTATATGCTGGCTCCGGTGGGGTAGAAATGGGACAGATGGGAAAAAGCGTGCACCCCCTCCTCTTCCTCTTCCAGACCGCGGCGCAGGGCCTGTTCCATGCCGCGCATGGTCTGCGTGACTATGTCCCAGGTGACAGCGGTCTCCAGGGTGTCCACAGCGTATCCCTCCTCCCAGAGGGTGTTACGCAAGTAGGGGGCCCTGAACCTGTTCCTGGCCCAGGAATTGCCCGGGAAACGGTGCAGATGGAGCGCTCCATGCCTGTTTTTCAGCAGGGAAATGGCTTGTCTTTTCCCATGCCTGACCCTTGAGGCAGTGCCGGTGAAGCCGACAAGCAGCATGCAGGCTGCCCGGGGGTCGATCCCGCGCAGCCGCATGTATTTGAACAGATAGTCGCTCATCCGGTCCTGGCCGCTCAAGGCCAGCTGGGACTGCGTTTCTTCCGCATTGCTGAGCCGGAGCATGGACAGGGGAATCTCCTCCTGGACCAGCCCCCGGACCGCGGACACCGCGGTCTCCCAATTGGGCAGCACGAGGCCGTGAAAGCGCTCCATCTCCGGCAGAGGCCGGACTTGAACCGTGACTTCGGACAGGATCCCCATCCGGCCCTCGGAGCCAAGGACCATGTCCTGGATAGCCGGTCCCGCGGCTGAGGCGGGATGAGCTGGCAGATGCAGCCGGCCGCGCGGGGTGTGCAGCAGCCCTCCCTGGAAAAGATCGTCGATCCGGCCGTACCCCAGGGACTGCTGTCCTGAGGACCTGGTGGCCACCCATCCGCCCAGGGTGGAGTACTGGAAGGACTGGGGAAAGTGCCCCAGAGTCAGCCCCTTGCTCTTCAATCCCGCCTCCAGGTCCGGGCCGAGGATACCGGCCTGGAAGGTGGCCAGTCGGGAGGTTTCGTCCACATGGAGCAGCGCGTTCATCCGGCTCAGACTGACGGTGATGATCGGCCTGTCCAGGGCGAGGGGATTGATGTGGCCCAGGACGCTCGTGCCTCCCCCGTAGGGGATGAGCACTGCGCCGCTGTCATTGGCGAAGTCGAGGAGCCTCTGCAGATCCCGGCTATTTTCCGGAAAGGCCACCCCGTCGGGGAAGGTGGAGATATTGCCGCTTCTCAGGGCGATCCAGTCCGGGGTGCTTTGTCCCCTGGCGTGTAGCACCCTGACCGTGGGGTCGGTATCCGCAGGCGCGCTTGCCGGGAGCCCTGTTTGCGGCACCCGGGCGGCTACGGATTGTATATCGCAGCTTGACTGTTTCCGCCCCGGCCCGATGGTTTCCCGGAGCAGGGCTTTGGCACGGCTGGGTAGGGGCATGGAGATGGATTCCTCCCCCCACCCGTTCCATCTTTTCATAGGCCCTCTCCCTGTTGGATCCGTCTCCACGAACCTGGGGGAAATATCCTTTCTTACAACCTTCATTCCCGGGCTGATCCGGGCACAACCAAGCATGAAAATGGCGCGAGGCGAAGCGCTCCACCCGCCTTCGCCTCGCTTGTCAATTTCACCTTGAAATTCAGCTCATTGGATACATTTTCATACAAAATGAGCGCCGCTGGGCCCGGCATCCCGCACCGCATCCGAGACCTCGGAGGCGAAGCGCCGGAAGTTGTCCCGGAAGAGCTCGGCCAGCTCCCGGCCCTTGCGATCGTAGGCCTCCGGGTCCTGCCAGGTGTTCTTGGGATCCAGGATCCGGGAGGGCACCTGGGGGCATCTGCGCGGCATGTGCAGTCCGAATAGCTCGTCCTGCCTGTAGTCCACCCTGTTCAGCTCCCCGCTCAGGGCGGCGCGGATCATGGCCCTGGTGTGTCCGATGCTGATTCGGTCTCCCACGCCGTAGGGGCCGCCGCTCCAGCCGGTGTTCACCAGCCAGCAGTCGACATCGTGCTCCACGATTCTATTCCCCAACAGATCCGCGTACACGTGGGGGTGCAGGGGCATGAACGGCGCCCCGAAGCAGGTGCTGAACACCGCCACAGGCTCCGTGATCCCCCTTTCTGTTCCGGCCAGCTTGGCGGTGTATCCGGACAGGAAATGATACATGGCCTGCTCCGTGGTCAATTTGGAAATGGGAGGCAGGATGCCGAAGGCGTCCGCACTGAGCATGAACAGGTTGGAGGGATGGGGATTGATCCCTTTGCTCAGACCGCTGGGAATATGGGTCAGGGGGTAGGCGGCCCGGGTGTTTTCGGTCAGGCTGTCGTTGTCCAGATCCAGGCGTCTGCTTACCGGGTCCAGGGCCACGTTCTCCAGGATGGTGGCGAACTTCCTGGTGCAGTCGTAGATCTCGGGCTCGGCCTCCGAGGAGAGACGGATGACCTTGGCGTAGCAGCCCCCTTCGATATTGAAGACGCCGCGCTCGCACCAGCCATGCTCGTCGTCCCCGATGAGGCGACGGTCCTTGACCGTGGACAGTGTGGTCTTGCCCGTCCCGGACAGGCCGAAGAAGAGCGCGGTGTCGTTGTCCCGGCCCAGATTGGCCGAGCAGTGCATGCTTACCACGGACTGCTGAGGCAGGAGGTAGTTCATCGCGGTGAAGACCGCTTTCTTGATCTCCCCGCCGTAACTGGTGCCGCCGATAACGATCAATCCCCGGCCCAGATGCAGCAGAACGAAGGCCTCGGAGTGGGTGCCATCGATTCCCGGCACCGCCTGACAGTTCGGGGCGTGTATCACGGTCAGCCGGGGGACGTGGTCCTGCAGCCGGCTTTGTTCTGGGATCTGGATGAACATGTTCCTGGCGAAGAGGCTGTGCCAAGCGTTTTCGGTGATTACCCGCAAGGGGACTTGAAATTCCCTGTCCGCCCCGGCATGGCAATCCTGAACGAAGACGGGCTTACCCTCCATATAGCCCAGGACCTTGGTCAGCAAGTGCTCGAACTGCTCCGGCTCCATGGACTTGTTCTGCTGCCCCCACCAGATGTTGTCTCGGGAGGACTCTTCCCTGACGATGAATCTGTCCTCCGGGGAACGGCCGGTATATTTTCCGGTGTGCACCACCAGAGGGCCCAGGTGGGCCAGCTGGGCCTCGCCCCGTATGATCGTTTGCTCGTACAGGGCCGGAGTGGTCGGGTTGTGGTGAATCTCTTGCAGGTTGGTCAGACCGATTTCGAGCAGTTGCTCCTTCATTGAATGCTCCTTGATGGAGGGAAAATGTTCGTCACTTCGCTTCCGTGTGTGACGAGCCTTGAAAAGCCAGAGATATTTTTACTGGTAAAGGGCCTGTTCAGTCAAAGCCGCGTCCCGGGCCCGAGGGGAGTTGGCTCGGTATGGAAGCGCTGAATGCCGCCCCGCCAGAATGGCATAGATGCTGCGGGTCCGCCACCTTCTTCATTCCCTCGCTGCGACCGGTTTTTTCGTCCGATGCCCTATACGTATCCTCAACTTTTCGCGCCATCCTTCGATAAGAACAATATCCCCTGTGCTTTGGCGGGGAAGCCATAGCCCTGGGCCAATACAATGAGCCCTTTTTCGGGAGCGCGGGGTCAGTGCGGCCGAAATTTTTTTATTCGGATCTGAATCAATAAACGTATCGCGCCATAGCTGCTGAAGCTCGGCCAGGGACGCTTCCCGTTTCGTCCCTGATCTGTTACAATTACGGCAGTTGGGTCGCCATTCTGGCCGGCTGCTTTTCAGCCCCTGGAGGGAGTTTTCCTTCCCTCCAGCTCAGCCTGCTTTAAGGAGCTCCTTCGTTTGCCCAGCATTGCCCTCTTCCACTGGAAGGCCCTTGTGCCCTTGATCGCAGACCTGGTCTATCTTGCCGGCCTCATTGGCTCCGTCTTCTCCAACTCAGCCGCTTTGCTCGTTCTGGTCGGCCTCGTGGGCATCGGGGTCAATGTGGCCAAGAGCTATCGGCTCTTTGTGTCGGACAGGGGCTATGTTCCCTTGTGGTGGTTCCTGCCCACCCTTTTCCTTCCTTGGACCTCGCTTTATATCAGTGCCCAGAAAGATGGGGACGATGGAGTCAGCCAAGAGGGGACAAAAGGCCATTTCAGACTGTCCACGACCATGCTCGGCGTCGTGCTTGCCGCCCTCCTTGTTGCGAGCAGCTTTGTCGGCCCAGTGAACAAGTATGCCGATCGCATGCTGGCTCCTCTGGACAAACCGGGGCAAACCTATTTGCTGGAGACCTCCAAGCAGGTGGGGATCGCCTTCGCCTCGGCCAGGCTGCTCAACGGCATGTTGTCCCTGATCGAGGAAATGGAGCTCTCGGCAGAGCTGGGAGTGGGGGGAACAGTCAGCCCGGGGGAGGTCCTGGAGCCACTGGACGATTTGGCAGAACGCTTTTCCGTGGTCATGCTGGTCAACCTGGCTACTGTCAGCGGCATCCTGCTTCTGGGAGAGATGGGCAAGCTCATCGGGCTCGCCCTGCTTGTCCCTCTGGGGATCCTGGTGCTTGCGGCATCCTTGTGGACCGTTCCGGACAAAAGGAGCGCGGTTGCCAGAACCGGATACAAGATCGTTCTCCTGGGGCTCTTTCTGCGGTTATTTGTTCCAGCTATCGGTATGGGGAGCATGGCCCTGGACAGGCTGATCCTGGACAAAAAGCAGGCTGAGGCGGTGGAGAAGATGCCCGAGTTCGTGCGGCAAAAGGCGAAATCCCAAGAGCTCGCAGAAAGGATGGAGGAAGACGCTACCGAAGGCAGGGAAATGGAACGGGGGAACAGGCAGGAGTTTTTTTACGGCATTCTCGGCATGGGAGCGGAAATTAAAAACAAAATGGGGGAGATAAAGAAGGACATGGTCAAGCTGAAGGATACCCTGCCTCAAATCATCGACTCCATGGTGCAGCAAATCGTGATTTTCGTTGTCAAGAGTATTGTGCTTCCCTTGGTCTTTCTTCTGATCCTCCTCCGGGTTTACAGGTGGATCGCGGAGTCGCCACGTGCCGGAAGCGATATGGAAGGAAAGCTCAAAGAGATCCTTTCCCGGGAGAGACAAAACAAAGGGGAGGCCGCTTCAGGGCCTTCCCAGTTTCATTAAGCAATTCAGTGGGTTCTATACATTTACATACAAATACGCTTATTGATTTAATTCCGCTTCACGATCAGGATGAGGCGAAGTCAAGGAGAAGTGGCATGATCGGCTACCGTCTGGTGGAAAGCACGAACTCCAGGGACTTGGAACTGGTGCAGGAGCTAGCCAGGGAGATCTGGGGGGAGCACTATACTCCCATTATCGGAAGCGAGCAGGTAGAGTACATGCTGCGCAACTTCCAGAGCGCATCCGCTATTGCCGAGCAGATCCGGGACGGCTATGTCTACTACCTCCTGCTGAGCCACGGCGTTCCCGGAGGATATCTCTCCTATGTCAAACAGCCGGATAAAGAGGGACTGCAGCTGAGCAAGCTCTACGTGCATCGGGATCAGAGGGGGCAGGGGCTGGGCAGACACGGGCTGGAGCTTGTGCAGGAGGACTGCCTGCAGCTGGGGTTGGACCTCATCTGGCTAACGGTGAATAAATACAATAGCGACTCTATTGCCTGGTACCGTCACATGGGGTTCGAATACGCCGGATCCCAGGTAGCGGACATAGGCGGGGGATTTGTCATGGACGACTATATCCTGGAAAAGCGCCTCCCCTCCCACGGAGCTGAATAGCTTGTTTTCCGGTAATTATTCAGCACCTTGCGAAACAATAATCTTCAAGGGGGCCTTTTTTCATCTCGCACCTCCGACTCTGGATTTTTTAACGCTCGCCACGCGGGGGCATCCCTGCCCCCACCCGACTCTCGGTTGTTGCTGTTGTTTCAAAGCTTGGGAGGGTATCTTCAGCAATGAGTTTTTGGCCATATGAAGCCTGTTCACGGTCGGGTTTCCCCCACGTGG
>JAIPEP010000053.1 GCA_021737085.1 Desulfohalobiaceae bacterium
CCGCTTCCATGATCAGGCTGTCCGCGCCGTACATCTCCTCCTTGAGCAGCCCCACGCAGGTGGTGGGCTCCTCGGAGCGGAAGGAGTTGGAGCAGACAAGCTCGGCAAGCCGGGAATCGTTGTGCGCCGGACTGTAGCGGTGGGGCTTCATCTCCAGCAGGGTTACCCGCACCCCCTGCCGGGCCATCTGCCAGGCGGCCTCGCATCCGGCCAGCCCGCCGCCGATTACTGCCACACTTTCCGACATGTCCCGCCCCTATCCCGGTTCAGAGCCGCCGAAGGCGGCAGCTTGGCTTTCCACTTTATATATCCTTAGGTAACGCCTTTTGTTGGATAACTCCCCTACATGCTTAATGGAGCAGAATCTACGCCGAAGAGGACTCGAAGACCCCAGTGAAAACTTTTGCGAAGTTAAGTCAATTAGCGTGATCCAGTAAGTCTTGACAAATAACTTTATTCTGCACTTCCCGCCCGGTTTTGCTCCCGCAGACAGCGTTCCAGCCAGCCTGTCCAGTCCGCGAGGCCCTCGCCGCTTCGGCAGGACAGGGGGAAAACCCCCATATCCGGGTTCAGCTTGCGCACGCTCTCCCGCACTGCCTCGATGTCGAACTCCTCCAGGGCCATGTAGTCTGTTTTGTTGATCACTAAGGCCTGAGAGGTGGAAAACATAAGGGGATACTTGCGTGGCTTGTCCTCTCCTTCGGGCAGGCTGAGTATCATGGCGCTCGTGTGGGCCCCTGTATCGAACTCCGCGGGACAGACGAGATTGCCCACATTCTCCAGGATGATCAAGTCCAGATCCTCCTCGCCGAGGGCAGATAGACCTTGGGCCACCATGGAGGCGTCCAGGTGGCAAAGCCCGCCGGTGCCAAGCTGCGTTGCCCGCACTCCGGCTTCGGCGACCCGCTCCGCGTCCAGGCTGGAATCGATATCCGCCTCGATTACCCCCATGCGCCACGATCCTGCCAGGGCACGGACTGTCTCCAGGATCAGGCTCGTCTTGCCCGCGCCGGGAGAGGACATGAGATTGAGCAGGAAGGTGCCGCGCCGCCGCAGCCGGTCCCGAATGGCCCCGGCTTGCCTGGTGTTCTCCTCCAGGATGCCCTCCTTGACCTGGATCAGATTCACCCGGCCCATATTTAGACAGCCTCCAGGCTGGCCACGGTATACTCCCTTCCGGAAACCAGGTCCCCCCGCTCCGAGGCGCAGGAGGGACAGCTCGGACCAGTCCGGGCCTGCCATTCGTATTTTCGGCCGCACTCCCGGCAGCAAATCACTGCGGGCACGCGCTGCACCCTGAGCACGGCGCCCTCGGCAACAGTTCCCGCGGCAAGATGATGGAAGTACTTCTGCATCCACTCCTCGCGTAGGTGGCTGAGGCTCCCCACCTGCAGGTTCACCGCCTCCACGCCACTGACACCGTTGTTGGCGGCGTGACGGAGGACAACCTCCAGGATCCCCTGCATTACGGACAGCTCGTGCATATGTTCGTGACTGGTTGTTCGTGATTCGTGAATCGTAATCCGAAGACAGTAGCTCGCGATATAAATGAATAGAGAGCTATACTCCAATCATTTCGTTACTCCACCCTACTTCTGTTTACCAGAATCCGGCTTTCGACTCACTGATGCATAGCTTCAGGCGCATCATGCCGCATTCCAAATGATGCATGCGACATTTGCTTCCTGAATCTTCAAATTGTGACGTTCGACTCCAAAACAACCTGGAACCGGGAACGGGGAACCCGGAACCCAAGCTCACATCAGACCGCGCTCCCTGGCTATTCGGGTGTAGGTCTCCACCACGTTCTTCGGGGGCTCGTACTGCCGCTCCTTGGCCGCGAGACGCACCGCACCGTACTCGCAGGCATGCACGCACAAACCGCAGCCGATGCACCGGTCCCGGTCCACTGCAGCGGTCTCCTCACCTACCGCGATAGCCTCCATCTGACACATGGACTCGCAGGCCGCGCAAGCGGTACAGGACTCGGGATCCACCTCTGCCACGAAGTTGGTGTGCACCGCCTCTGCCGGGCGATCCAGGACCTTGATGTTCTTGAGAACCTGGCAGCAGCACCCGCAGCAGAGGCAGAGACATACCGGCTTGCGGGAGTTTCCCGGCTGCAGGACCAGACCTTCCTCCAGACCCTTGCGCAGAACCTGCTTGGCCTCCTCCTGAGAAATGGGCCTGCCCAGGCCGTTCTCCTCGTAGAAATACGCCCCGCTGCCGAAAATAAGGCAGGTATCCTTGGATCTGCCGCAGTCCCGCCCCAGCATGGCGTGCTCTTTGCGACAGATGCAGGGGGCAAGCACGATCTTGGATTGGCTGGCCACAAGCTCCTCTGCCTTATCGTAGGGCATGACCTCAGATTCGGGCTCCAGGCTCTCCGCGACCGGCACCACCCGGAGTTGCTTTGTTTCCGTAGTGGCCCAGACATTGTTCATCAGATAGGGCAGATACTCGTTTACATCTCGGATTAGATCCTGGTCCAGGTTCTGCACCTGATATTCCCAGATGCCCATGACGAAATGGATAGCCATGTAGGATGTTTGCCCCCCTTTGCTGGAACGAAAGATGAGCCCGCGATTAGCCATACTGTCCAGCCGGTCGGCCAAAATGTCTGCGTCCTCCCCCAGGCGCTCTGCGATCTGCTTTGCTGTCTCCGGGATCATGGCGAGACTGGCGGCAAGCTCGGCTTCCTCCGGGGAGAACAGGCGCTCCAGGATGCGCAGCTCCACTCCGGACTCGGTGCGGGGGAAGCCGCCGGGCAAGTGATCCAGATGCTGGGCGAGCTTCTCATAGGCCTTACTCATAACCTCCTCCTACAATACTTTTGGCTGGGAATGGGCACCCACTTTAGGAACAAGCCTTTCTTGACAATACACAGGGGCTTGCCCTACTCTTTTAATCAATTGCCCCTGTAGCTCAGCAGGATAGAGCACGGGATTCCTAATCCCGGGGCCGGAGGTTCGAATCCTCCCGGGGGCGCCTTAACGACGGGGCTTTTCGGCTAAGGCCGGAGAGCCCTTTTTTTATGATCCTTCATTCGCAAAGTGTGACAAGAAGGGCAACTATTTGACAAAGCACTCCGAATGACTTATTTATATCTGATCACAAAAAAGGAGGGAGAAACATGGTGGAAATCACCGATGGCGCCAAGTCCTTACTGGACCAGCATTTCGAGAACAAGACAGAGGTTCCCCCGATTCGCGTGTATATGGCTGCCGGCTGAGGCGGCCCCCAATTGGGGCTTGCTCTGGACGAGCAACGAGACACCGACGAAGTCTACAATGTCGACGGATACACCTTTTTGGTGGAAAAGAGCCTGAATCAGACCGCCGCCCCTATTCAGATCGACGGCAATCAGTTCGGGTTCAAGGTAAACTCTCAGCTAAACCTCTCGCAGGGTGCTGACAGCGGCTGCTCATCCTGCTCTACATGCTAACTCGAAAAGAAGAGCCGGATTTATAGATCCGGCTCTTCTTTTATGCTACTTACCTACCGCATCCATTGTCCCGGGACCACCACCCGGAATCCACCCCAGCGAACCACCAGTCCGTATGATCCGTGGCCTGGATGGCCCTTGCCAGCTCTTGCCCGTATTCCGTGCGGAGGCGCTTAACCGCATGGTGCAGCCACTTGGGGGCGTAGGGGTTACCCAGATCCTGTTCCTCCTTCAGGGTGAGGATCAGGTCCAGCTGATCCGCGTCACGAGCCAGCCTGGCTTCCTCTGTTTGCATGGCCTCCAGCTCCTCCGCCGCTTGGAGCAGGTGTTCCTCCGGGCCGGTCTGCTCCACCGCGTCCCGAAAGGCCCGCCCCTCCTCCGCGCTGTTGTAGAGCCTGTTCACGTAGTTGAAGTCCCCTACCCGCGCCTCGTGCAGGTCGTGAACCAGGCACATGAGCATGACCCGCTCCCAGGAGACGCCGCATTTGCGGGCCAGCAGGTATCCGATCATGGCGGTGCGGTAGGAGTGCTCCGCCACGCTCTCCCCTCCGGAACCCAGGAATTGGAACCCGCTGCGGGGCGTCTTGCGCAGCATGCCCACCTCGAAGAGGAAGTCGGCCAGCCGCTTCAGCTGCGGCTCGGGATCCTTTGCTCCGTTAACTGCTCCATCCCTTTGTCTGTGCATAAACCCCCGAGGCACAAGGTTGGAAGTTGAAAGGACAGGCTAAAGACAATAAGCTTAGTCCGGAAGCCGGTTCAAGTCAAAATATGCTCCGCCCGCGGAACACCCCAGATAAACTGAACTTGATTTCACTGGGCAGGCATGAAATAGAAAAAGAAATAGCCCACGGAACACACGGAAAAACACGGAAGCAAAGAATCCATGGCTGACAGAAACCATGTCAGCCAAGGAGTCATTTCATTCTTTTTTTCCGTGTTATTCCGTGTCATTCCGTGGGTAATAATCTTCTCTTTTCCGTGGTCTACTTAGCCCGATACACCCGCACCCATGGCGCCCGGTCCATCACCAGCTTGAAGTGCTCTTCGAATTTCGCGGGCTTGCCTAGCAGCATCTGCACCAGCATGGAATTGTAGATCTTCCCGTCCATAAGATAGAGCTCACCGAAGTCCTGATTGAGCAGGGCATACACATTGGAGCTATTGGGCCAGCTCTCCGTGCGGATGCCCCCTTCCCGGATCAGGGTCAGCTCCTCCAGCGGAAGCTGCCTGTCCCCGAAGCTCACCGTGCCCTTTTTGGTATTGAAGCTAGCCTCGCCCCTGATCTGTCGGATCCGACCCGGGCTCGCTTCCCCTTCGGCCAAGTCCCAATTTCCGAAGTGGCTGATCCAGTAGGCCAGGCTCAGGTTCTGCCAGGTGAGGACCAAGTACTGTGGAGGTATGTCCTCCTCCCAATGCATCTCTTTCGTGGCCAGGCTCTCCACAAAATCCTGTGCCCCTCCAGGGCCCTTCTCCGCCAACTCGGCGACATGATTCGTCAAGTATGGTTTCCATAACTCAGACATTTCCTTATAGGCAGTTGCATTTTCGGCGTATTCCCGCTCCTGGCTCACAGTAATGTATTTCATCATTTGGCTTGCCTGTCGGGGAGAGCGGGTGGCGTGGACCAGGGCATGCGGAAAAAGCCCCTCCCTTTTGCCCCATCCGCCGTCACTGATTGTTATGCGCTCCGCGTAATATTGGGCAGCGTATCCGAAGTCCCACCATTGCCAAAGCCGTGCGTTCTCCGGGATTTGGTCCCTGAGATCGATGTACGCCTTGGCGAAGACTTTGGACACCACAGGGGCCGGTCGAAGCTTGGTTGCCATATCCCAGATGGGAAGCATGACCAGCACGGCAATTGCGAGCAGGCAGAGCACCCGCATGGATCGGGCCAGGCCAATGCGCCACAAAAGAAGAGCAGCGCCGAAGCCAAGGCCCAAGCCGATAACTGGACCGCCGTACATGGTGAAGCGGTTGCCCAGCTTGAAGGAGAAGATAGCCAGGCCCAGCATGGGCACGAAAACGAGAGTTGCGGGATAGCACCACAACACATAGGCCAGGCCGAGCAAGGCCGGAATGAAGATGAGCCAGCTCCCTGCCACCCGCTCCACGAGGTTGTTCCAGTCAATGTTCTGCGCCTCCCGGACGCTCTGCTTGACAGTGGGCAGGCTCAGACCGCTCTCTTCCGATGCGGGCAGGAGCTTGGCGTAGCTCAGGAATGTGTGGACAATGGAGGAGAGCTTATTATACAAGCCTCCGTCCCAGAACACGAGGAGAGCCAGAACCAGAACAAACACGAGGAAGTATCTGTCCTCCCTCCAAAGGGAGGGCCACACATACAACAGTCCCAGCCCTAATGCCAAGGCCGTCAGTCCCGTCCAAGCGGACAGGGATACGCCATAGATGAGGAGCAGGCCCAGCACGAGATAGCCCATCCGTCTCCAATCAGCGCTCAAAAGCAACACGCAGAAAAGCAGGGCTGCCAGAGCGCTGAGCAAAATGGGTTCGCCGCTGGAGTAGAACCACATGTAGCACCAGCCGACCAATCCGATACCCAGACATTTCAACCAGAAAGGCCATACTGAGCCGCCTCCCAGCAAATCGGGAGGATCACTCCTTTTTGTCCAGCCGGATCTCATATACGGGGAAAAGACAAGCACGAGCAGGACACACACTAGCAAGGGAAAGAACAGGGAAAGGATGTCCGTGTCGTAAAAACCAAGGCGCGAGCGCAGGAGAAAGCCTTGACAGCAGGCGGCTAGAATCGCCGCAGGCAAGACCCCCTCCTCCAGACGCCAGTTGCGGCCCAAAAGCACAAAGGGGATCACCACCAATGGCGCAACGAATGCTGGCAACCAAAAACCCAGGTTTCCGTAGCGCGCCCCGCTCAGGCTTTGAACCCAATCCGTGATCCGAGCTAGGGACAGGTCCGAGTCACGACTGGTCCCCTTGGCCCCTGCCAGCCATTTGTAGGCATCGTGGGTGGCAAGCAGCTTTTCGCCCTGCACCTGCAGCTTGGGGCTCTGCCATTTAGGAGCCTCCACAAGCCGCACACCGACTGCCGCGCTATACACGACCAGAAAGAGGAGAATACAAAGCAATAAACGCCTACGCTCGTACAAAAATCTTGCTACTCCATTCGACTGCTCGGGTTGCATAGGGTCTTCCTGTCATTTTGAAATGATGAATGTGAAAATGGTTCATGCTTCATGCAACATGCTACATTTAGAAATTTTGTATGCGAAATGCTACATGCGTAATGCTGCATGTTGCATGGAGCATAACGCATGTAGCATGGCACAGAAATCACTCCGTATAAAACACCGGCCCCTCCCGCTTTTCCAGAAACTCGTAGCGCACTGTCCGCTCCAGGCCCTCTTGCAGGGAACAGGGCCGCAGGAAACCTGTCTCTCCCACTGATGTGGCGAAGGCGGTATCGGAGCAGAACTTTTTCACCCGGATCGAGCTGACTGGAAAGGAGCGCCCGGTCAGACTGGCTGCTGCATCAAAGAGGCGGCCTGTGGCGCAACCCAGTGAATAGGGGATCCGCAGACGGATCCGCCCGCTTCGGCCGAGCAACTTCAGCACTTCCGCCACCAGTCCGTTCATAGTATAATCCGGCTTATCCACGTAGTTGTACACGTGTATCCCGCTGGAGAAACCAAGGGCCAGCTCCAGGAAGGCGGCGATATTCTCCACGTAAGCCATGGACTTGCGGTTTTCCCCTGACCCCACCATGACAAAGCGGCCGGAGTGGATCTGCTGCAGGAGATTATAGACATTTCCCCGGTTCCCTTCCCCAAAGACCACTGTGGGCCGCACTATGACCAGGGTGCGCCGCAGCGGGTCCTCCTGCTGCCACTCGCGATAGATCCCCTCTGCCTCCGCCTTGGTCCGGCCGTAGTGGTTAAAGGGATTGATGTCTCCGCTCTCGTCCGTGTCCGGGGGAGCAAAGCCGTACACCGCGACCGTGCTGGTAAAGAGGATGATTTCGACACCTTGCTCCCGGGCTGCCTGACACACGTTTCTGGCCCCATCCACGTTCACCCTGTCGTAGCGGCTGACAGGCTCTACATCGTCGCGGTGCTCCGCCGCCAGATTCACCAAGGCACGATATCCCGCCAGATGGGCTGACAAGCCATCTATATCTGTCACATCCGCAACTGTGGTGGGCCTTCCCGTCAGGCTCTGCCGGATATCCAGGATGCCGAATAGTTGTCCGGAGCGTTCCAGACGGTCTGCAAGGCGGGAGCCAATGAATCCGCTGCCCCCGATCAAGCAGATCCCTTTATTCTCCTTATTCATTTCTAACAAAGCGGGTTCTTTCCAACGTCTTCCATTTCGCAGACAACATTTATCCTGTGGTCAAACTGATAAAACAAGAAAAATTCAGGCTCATAAAGGTGGTAAACAATCACTTACTTTACACCACAAATACTGCTGGCACCTCTAACGGCACTACTCATGCCAGGTGGAAAATCTGAAGCCTCTACAATTTGCTCCCAATAATCCTGAAACCATTCTATGTTTGTCTTAAATCCTTCCTCGAAATCAACAAATGGCTTATAATCTATTAGCTCTTTAGCCTTTTCGATTGAGGCAAGCAATCTGGGCTTAGTATCCCATTTGCGTCTTTCCTTGAAATATATGGGGGCCTGATTGTTTGTTGCCTTGTTTACCATTTCAGCCAAATCTCGAATCATTACTTCCTTACATGCTGCAATGTTAAAGTTCTCCCCCACAGCTTTTCTTGTATAAGCAGCCTTGACTAACCCTTGCACCAGATCTAAAACATAAGTAAAGTCTCTGGTCTCTTCCCCAGTTCCCGTAATAGGCAATGATCTTCCATTCATAGCCCAATATATAAAATTGGGTATTACATTTCTATATTGGCCTGGAGCTTCTCCAGGACCATAGGAATTAAAAAAACGACAATTGACAATAGGCAAGCCAAAATGATGATAATAGAAGTTGCAATACATCTCTCCGGTCATTTTGTTTACTTGATACGGCGTAGTTAAATGCATAGAAATAAAATCTTCTTTTAAAGGCAGCTCAGGGTAGGATCCATATATAGCACATCCACTGGAAGCATACACAAACCTTTCAACTTGAGATATAGTAGAGTACTCCAACAGCTTGATTTGTCCTATAACATCAACCTCAGCAGACTCCTGCGAATAATCAATTGAATTCTGATTGGCAAAAAAGGCAGCTAGATGAAATACAATACTAGGTTCCTCTTTAAAAGCTCTCTTTAAATCCTTATCCTCCCTTATGTCCCCTTGAACAAACATAATATTGGCAAGGGGAGTAACATTGAACGGTTCTTGAGAGTCTATGGCAGATAGGTTATCTAAGACAATAACTTTTCCATCATTACCTACCAGACTTGATAAGGCAATTATCAAATTGCTTCCTATGGCTCCGGCACCACCAGTAACGAGAACAGTGCGGCCTGAATAATAATTCAATATATCTTTATCCAAGCTTACTCGCTCAAGATAATTCTCAACCAAATCAACCCGTTTTTGGTATGCCTGCATAAAACCTCCACAACTGCCTATTGCTAATTTTCAATTATATCTACGATCTTCTTGGCAGCTTGGCCATCTCCGTAAGGATTAATAGTTCTAGCCATTTTCAAATATTCACTTCTGCTATGTAATAAACTTTCTGTTTCTTGTACTATTGCCGTTCTGTCAGGACCCACTAAACGGGCAGTACCAGCCTCTACCCCTTCCGGTCGCTCAGTCTCCGTTCTCATTACCAAAACAGGCTTACCCAAGGAAGGCGCTTCCTCCTGGATGCCTCCGGAGTCTGTCAAGACCAAGGTGCTGACTGACATTAAATGAGCCAGGGTGTCATATTCCACCGGATCAATAAGGAAGACTCTTTCCGTCTCATTTAGTACTTTGTACACTGTTTCTTGTACATGAGGATTTAAGTGAACAGGATATACTATTGCCACATCTTTATTTCTAGCAACAATATCCTGGAGCCCATAGCATATTTCTTCTAAATTATTACCAAAATTTTCACGTCTGTGGGCAGTAACCAAAATCAATTTTCTGCCGGTATTGTTCTCGCTTATGCCACACTGCTCAAGGATCTTATTTACTCTAACAGGCCTTTCACCTTCGACTATAAGATTTAGGGCATCAATGACTGTATTGCCGGTTACAAAAATCTCCTCTTCAACCACTCCCTCTCTGAGTAGCGCCTGTTTGGCTCGATTGGTGGGAGCAAAATGATAAGAAGCCAGGACACTGGCCACTTTTCTATTCATCTCTTCTGGGAAAGGAGAATACAAGTTATAAGAACGTAGTCCTGCCTCAACATGGCCAACCCGGATTTGATTATAAAAACAGGCCATAGCAGAGGCCATTATAGTTGTCGTATCACCTTGTATTAGGACTAAATTCGGCTTTGTTTCTTTCAGGACGGTATCAACTTGCCTGACCACCTGGGCTGTCAGTTCGGATAATTCTTGTCCGGATTGCATGATATGTAATTCAAAATCGGGTTGAACCTGAAAAATGTGTAAGACTTGATGCAACATTTCTCTGTGTTGTCCAGTTGTACAGACAACTGTTTCTATGTTGCTCCTTTTTTTTAACTCAAGAATCACCGGAGCAAGCTTAATAGCTTCGGGCCTGGTGCCGATAATAACTAAGACTTTTAACATGATCAGGCCCTATCCTTAACTTCGGCAAAAAGCTGCTCCAAGTCTGCTACCACCCTATTGAGTGACATCTCCTGTTCCACAAAATCTCTACCCTGTTTAGCAAACCGCTCTCTCCTGTCCGGGTTATCAGCTAGGTCTACAATAGCTTCCGCCATCGCCTCTGGATCTTCCGGTGGCACGCATACCCCGCATCCTGCTCTACGGATAAGGCCCGGTGCATCGCCATCCAAGGGCATACTGGCCAATACAGGTCTGCCCGCAGCCATCATGCTCAAAATTTTAGAAGGAACTACTGGGGTTTGGACTTTGGCATTCAAAGTGACAAGACCGACATCACTAGAAGCTACAAGCCAGGGATATACAGATTTTTGCTGCATGGGCCAAAAGCGGATATTATCCAAATCCAATTCTTGGGCTCGCTTTATCATTCTTTCCTTTTCAATACCGTCTCCCACAATAAAAAACTCTATATCACCACGTTTTTTCAGCAAATAAGCAGCATCCACCACACTTAGCAGTCCCTGGGACATTCCCAAGGTCCCGGCATACCCTACTACAAATCGCTTGTTAAGATTATGTTCCCGGGCGAACTCGTTCTCCCTGGGCAGAGGCTTTATTTCCTCCGTATCAATCCAATTAGGGAGTACTTTCACTTTCTCTGATGAAGCTCCTTTTTTTTGCACAATATGGGCTTTATTCCCTGTAGAATGCACAGTAATTGCCGAGCTTTTTGTATAACAAAAACGCTCCAGTCCTTCCAGCAATTTTATCAAAAACTTGTTTTTAAGCACGCCCTGATCTATATAGCACTGCGGATGGAGATCCTGAACTCCTAAAACAAAGGGAGCCCTTTTAACACATCTCAAAAGCCATCCAGAAAGGCCAAAAGGTAGTGGCGGAGAGTAAGCAAAGAATATATCCGGCTTAGTAACTTGCATGCCGGACAAAAAAGCTGAGAAAGGAGCGGTTAAGTGACCCAAGGCCAATTTGAGCTTGTGTGGTCCAAAGACAGGCATAGTCAGACGCTTTACCTGAAAGCCATGCATCTCCTCCTGCATACTGATTTTGCCTTTATATTTATCCGGCACCTCCTTAAGATTGTACCAGGGTATTCCGGTTATCACGGTAACCGCATGACCAGCATCGGCAAGGGCCCTGGCAAGATCATAGAAAAGGTTGGCTGCTGTTCCTATCTCTGGAGGAAAATATCTGGATATGAGTACTACTTTCATAAGAGCTCTATGCTTTAATCTGCACTCATCACGAATTGGTTGCCATTTTCTTTGCGTGCCAGTTTATTATCTTGCGCCACTTGAGATACAGAAACTCTGCCAAGCCCACAATGAAGGCAGTACACCGGCATCGGAAACCTTGAAGCCAAGACTTTGCTTTTTCAGACCTTGCATACAAGCCCTCATCAAACACTAAGCTACAAGCCCCTTCAATGCTAGAGACTTCCCGGGACGTAAGCTCTTTCCGCCACTTCCCCACATTATTGGGGAGAAGCGGGCCGGTTATATTTTGTTTCCACGATGCCTCATCTGGTGAAATAATCGAACTGGCTGCTTCCTTAAAGTGGAGCATCTCTGATCGATACTCGACTCCGAGAAAAGCAGTAACCTCTTGAAGCACTCCTTGAGGATGGGCAAGCAATTGCTCGTATTGAATCTCTTTATAACTTGAGCCGAACAGACTAAGCCCGTGGCTCCTCCCCTGACGAAATTGGGCTCTATAGGCAAGCAGGTGGGACAGGCGGCTTCTTCCTCTGGACCATTCGGCTCTGAGGCGTGAGAGGAAGACATCGCGTGGATCCCGAATGAGATGCAGTATACTTGCCCCAGGGAAAAGGCTATGTAGGAAAGGCAAGTATTCGATGGCCTTGGGATCCTTGTCCCCGATAACGGACTTACCTGTTCTAGCCCTATAGGTTCCCAGTAGGAGACGATAGCAATTCACCCAGCTAAGAGGCCGCTTTCCGGAATCCAACACTTCGAACACGGCATCGAGATCCAGACCAAGGCGCTGAATATACTGGTCCTTATCCAGGATTCGCTTCGCTTCGTCAAGTGATCCCGGCGCCTTGACATTCGCATAGCGCCGCAGGAAGTGGGTTTCGGGAGGAAGGGTTATCTGTGGATGCGCATTAAGCATGGCCATCAGGAGTGATGTCCCAGAGCGGCCGACGCCAACAATGAAGAATGGGTCTATGTGCGCAATCGATTCTGCTTTTGACGGTAGATCCCCTGCTTTTAGCTCATCCATGGTCTACCTGCAAACCTTGAGGAGGATGCTTGCCTCGCTCTGCTCAAGCCCAGTGACTCTAATCCAGACTTTCTGTGCCTCGTTTATATCCCCCTGGGGGAACTCGATGGTCCCATAGCCGAAAAGAATGGGATGCCAGGAGTCCTTTTGCGTGGAATAGAGCTCTTTTATCCGGTGATCCGGATCCAGGGCATATATACGGGCATACCCGTCTTGGTCACCTTCTCCACGCTCCACTGTCGTGGAGAAAAAAAGAAGGTCGCTGAACCGTTTTGCGTAATATACTGGGCCGATAACATCCCCAACCTGCTCCAAGGTCTGCGAAGCGCGGTCCCATCGAAAGATGGAGTTCCTGGCTTGGGGATCGTCACTTCCCCAATAAACCCCTTCCGCGGTGAACAGCAAATCCACTGCCCGCCACCGCTGGCTCCCTTCGCCAATGAACCTGAATGAGCCTCCCAGATCCTCCGAGTAGCCGATGGCGCACTCCTGATCATGATCCCCGGTGGCAATCCAGAGCAGGTCGCCGAAGGGATCATACAGGACTGCGTGAATGTGCCTGATCGCCCCTGGGTGGAATGTGTACACCGGGTTCCACCTTCGGCCATCATGAGTCCCCTGCCACAGTCGAACCTCTCGTCGGGCGTCGTTCGTCCAGTATTCACCGTAGTAGACATTGCCTTGCCCGTCTTCTGTCAAATGCAGCGGGCGTCTGCCAAACCTCAGCGTATGAACCCTGGCAAAACCATGTTGAGAGCCGTCCCAGCGATAAATGTTGCCTCTGCAGACCACAAGCAAAGTGCCGGACTGCAAACGAATCATCTTGTGGATGCCGAGCCGAAGTAGGCGCTTGACAAGAGCGAATCTGGCAAGCCGGTCTGTGACCAGCCTGCCTGCACGGCCTAAGGCGGTCATGCCCCTTCCATGGGCATCTCCGGTATACACTGTTTCTCCGCTACTCGCCCAGAGCGCCCCCTCGGCCACGACATGGACATGGTAGTTGCGGAGAAGCTGATCCACCTCAAGTCCGCACATCAGCCAGATCATATCCTGGGTTGCTCATACCCTAACTCACTCGCATACGGCTCACAGTATTTGCAAACGATTTCAATATGGCGATCCTTGATCTCGCCAAGATAATGTTCATTCACGTTGGGGTTCAGCGGATACCAGCGCTCCCGGAATCGGTTCCCCAAGGGGATCCTGTGCTCCGGCTGGGGGACCATGTCCGGATCAAAATCGAGCTCAGCGAATTCACAAATCCTCTCCATCATCCTTTCAGGCTCGGGGAGGATGTCCTCGAAGCGCACAATCAATCCCGTCCTCAAGGCACGAAGGTCCTCCAGGGCACATTGCATGGAATTTCCCCAGTGCTGAGCAGCCAATTCGAGGCGTTGCTCAAACCCATACCGGGGTTCCAGTCTTTTCAAGCTGTACGCCTTTCCTAGAGCCGAGCGATAGCACAACGCATAGGGATTCCGGGCTACAAGGATGAACTTCGGTCCTGTGTCCGCAAGTAGAGCATGCAAAAAGGGCACCTTAATCGTGTATAGCTGGCTCTTATCCAGGAAACGTGCCTGCTTTCCCTTAAGCGCATTTCGTTTGATCATCCATCTGAGAAGTCGACGGAACTTCGCTTCAAGGCGGGCCACTGCGTCTTTCTCGGTATGTCTATAAGCTGGCAGGAGGCGGTCTGTTGCGTAAAGCCATCCCCGGGGAGTGCCAAACTCCGCATCAGGTGGCGCTTTGTGACGAATCCCGGT
>JAIPEP010000054.1 GCA_021737085.1 Desulfohalobiaceae bacterium
TGGGAGCGGATTCCCTGGATCTGACGGAGTTGATCATGGCCATGGAGGACGAGTTCGGGCTGGAAATCGACGACGATCAGGCCCAGCAGTTGCTGACTGTGCAGGATGTGATCAGTTATGTGGAAGCCAATAGCTAGTTCCCCTCCGGACTTTTGCTAGGGAAACTGTTTTAAAGACAGGACAACTCTTGTCCCAATAGGCAAAGCGTGGATTTATGATAGGAAAGCGAGTCGTGGTCACAGGGTTGTCGGCGATTACGCCGATTGGCGGGGATCTGGAGACGAGTTGGTCCAATCTCTTGGCTGGACGATCCGGCATCGCGCCTATCACCCGATTCGACTGCAGCGAGTACGCCACCAAGATCGCCGGCGAGGTAAAGGGCTTCGATCCGGAAGACTTCATGACCAGGAAGCAGGCCCAGAGAATGGACCGCTTTAATCAATACGCTGTTGCCGGTGCCCAGATGCTGCTGCAACAGTCCGGATATACCATAAACGAGGAAAACGAGCAGGAAATAGGGATCCTGCTCGGCTGTGGACTGGGTGGGCTGGAGACTATAGAGGAGTTCCACACCCGTCTTTTGAATAAGGGACCGGGACGTATCTCCCCCTTTTACATCCCCAAGCTCATCTCCAATATCGCCCCGGGCCAGATAGCGATCTTCAGCCGGGCCAAGGGCCCGAATATGGTGACCACCTCGGCCTGCGCTTCTGGGATGCACAGCATCGGGTACGCTTTTTCCGATCTCAAGCTGAACCGGGTAAACGCCATGATTTGCGGTGGTGTGGAGTCCACCATCACTCCCATGGCGGTATCCGGTTTCAATGCCATGAAGGCCCTGTCCACCAGGAACGAGGAACCGGAGAAGGCCTCACGCCCCTTCGATAAAGACCGGCAGGGGTTTCTCATCTCCGAGGGCGGGGGTATGCTCCTTTTGGAGACCCTGGAACAGGCCCGGGAGCGCGGAGCGACCATTTACGGAGAGGTCTGCGGTTTCGGCGCATCCGCTGACGCCTACCACATGACCGCCCCGGACGAGTCCGGGGAAGGGATGGCCTCGGCCATGCGGGCCGCCCTTAAAGAGGCTGAGGTTCAGCCCGAGGATGTGGATCACATCAATGCCCACGGGACCTCCACACCCATGAACGACGTGGCCGAAACCCGGGCGATCAAGAAAGTGTTCGGAGATCACGCCTACTCCTTGAGCATCTCCGCGAACAAGTCCATGATCGGGCATATGCTTGGCGCCGCAGGCGGAGTGGAAAGCGTTTTCAGCGTGCTATCCCTGCACGAAGGCAAGATCCCGGGAACCATCAACCTGGACCATCCGGATCCGGAGTGCGATCTGGACTATGTGGCCGAGGGGACCCGGGAACAGCAGTGCGAGTACGCCCTGTGCAACTCCTTCGGATTCGGAGGGACCAATGCCTGTATCCTGTTTCAACGCTATCACGGGTGAACCCCCCGCGTTCTGAACAGATGCCCCAGCGATTGTCCTGGTCAGAATACTTTATGCGCATCGCCGCTCTGGTGTCCGAGCGCTCCACTTGCCTGCGCCGTGCGGTGGGGGCGGTGGCGGTGAAGGACAAGCGCATTCTGGCCACCGGATACAACGGTGCGCCTTCCGGCATCGACCATTGCCTGGACGTGGGATGTATGCGCGAGGACATGGGCGTTCCCTCGGGACAGCGGCACGAATTGTGCCGGGGGCTGCACGCGGAGCAAAACGTGATCATCCAGGCTGCGGTTCACGGCATCCCCCTCACCGGAGCGGAGATCTACTGCACGGACCAGCCCTGCCTCATCTGCAGCAAGATGCTCATCAACTGCCGGATCCGGGCCATTTATTTCTCCCGCGGCTACCCGGACGACCTCTCCTGCTCCTTTCTGGATGAGGCAAAGGTCCACTATAAGCGGATCTGTAGCTCCCTGGAGCAGGGGAATGAGGCCTGATGGATCGCCGTTGCGGAGTGGTTCCGGATTTTTGGGCCTCACATTCCTTGGGAAGCGCTTTGTATGAAAATGTGTCTAACACTTTTAATTGATTGGAGATATGGCGAGGCTCGTCAGGGAGTGCGCTGAAGCCGTGTTTCATATGCTTGGCTGCCCTTGTTCCGCGCGATATGGGGGCCTTGCCGATACCGCCTCTAAAGCCCGCGCTGCAAAGGGTGAGAGGAGAACATACGTCGTTTGGGCAGCTGGCACCGCTCAACTTGAGCAATTCCTGGCATTGGACGCCGGGATGAAACACGGGCATCAGCGCATCCCTTGACTCGCCTCGCGACATTTTCATGCTTCGTTGTGCCCGGGTCGGCCCGGGAATGAGGGTTATAGAGATCCCTGGAGGGAAGGAGAATCAGAGAGGGGATGCGCAGCAGGGAAATGATGCTCCGGGCAGTGGAACTGGCCCGCAAAGGGAGCGGCAACACAGCGCCCAATCCCTGCGTCGGGGCACTGTTGGTCCGCAATGGCGAGGTGATCGGACAGGGGTGGCACCAGGCCCGGGGTGGCCCGCACGCGGAAGTGGTGGCCCTGGAGGACGCCAGAAAGGCGGGCAGGGATCCCAGCGGAGCCAGCCTCTTCGTCACCCTGGAGCCCTGTAATCACTACGGGGCCACTCCCCCATGCACCCAGTCCATACTGGATGCGGGTATCAAACGGGTCTACGTGGGGACGGCCGATCCCAACCCCGAGGCCGGTGGCGGGGGAGCGGCATTTTTGCGCCAGAACGGCGTCCCTGTGGAGATGGGTGTCCAGGAGGGGGCCTGCCTGGATCTCCTGCGCGACTTTCGCTGCTGGCACTTGGAAGGGCGTCCCTATGTCCGGCTCAAGCTGGCCGCGACCCTGGACGGCCGGATAGCTACCTGCGGCGGAGATTCGGCCTGGGTAAGCTGTCACGAGGCCCGTGAGGATGTACATCGACTCCGCAAGGCCTCCCAGGCGGTGCTTGTGGGGGGAAACACCCTGTACGAGGACGATCCGAGGCTGACTCCGCGCATCGGGAGCGAGGAAGCAAGCCGCGCAACCCCGGCTGTCGTGGCCACCAGCCGCCTACCGGACAGAGACAGCGGCCTGCACCTGATCCGGAACAGGCCGGAAGAGACCATCATCTGGACCACGCCGCAGCAGGCGAGACGACCGGAGGCGGAGTTGCTGCGTTCCCGCGGAATCCGCATCTGGCCCTTACAGGAACGTTCCGATGGGAGCCTGGATTTTGCTAGCGGGCTGCAGCGGCTGTACCGGGAGCTCTCCTGTTACTATCTCCTTTGCGAAGGCGGGGGAAGGCTGGCCTTGAGCCTTTGCGAGCAGGGCCTGGCCGACGAGATCGTTTATTTTCTGGCCCCCCGTATATTGGGGGACGATCAGGGACGGAGCGCCTTCGCCGGCCGGAATGTGCAGGAGATGGGCCAGGCCCTGGACTACCGGATCGCAGATTATCGCGGGGTGGGCCGGGACCTGCGGATAACCCTGTGGCCACCCCTGGAGCCGGAGAAATCCGGCTCCGGAGAACATTCGTCCCACGGGGGCTCTTAGTGTGTTCACCGGGCTGATCGAAACCACGGGTCAAGTAAGGGAAATCCGAAGACGCGGCGAGGAAGCCAGGCTGTGGATAGTGCCTTACAGGCCCTTTTCCGGATTGCGGCAGGGGGAGAGCATCAGCGTCAACGGCGCCTGTCTTACCGCGGAAGCCTTTTCCGGGAATGGCTTTGCTGCCTATGCCTCACAGGAGACCCTGGCCGCGACTAATCTGGGCCGCCTGCAAAGAGGCGATGCGGTCAACCTGGAGCGGGCCCTGGCTGTGGGCGACCGGCTGGGCGGACACTTTGTCAGCGGTCATGTGGACTGTCAGGGCGAGGTGGATTCCATAACAGTCGAGGGAGAGTCCAGAAAGGTACGCATCGCTTTTCCCAGTGCCTGGTCCCCTCTGATCGTGGACAAGGGCTCCATTGCCCTGGACGGGATCAGCCTAACCGTTACCCGTTGCGGCGAGGGATTCCTTGAGGTTAATCTCATCCCCTCCACCTATGCCCAGACCACCGCTGCCGAGTGGAAACGCTCCCTGCGGGTGAACCTCGAGTTCGACGTCATCGGGAAATACGTGCAGCGCATGCTGCAGCCCTGGACTGGCGAGACCGGCGAGGAGCGGGGAATTTCCTGGGACTTCCTGCAAAGATACGGGTTTCAGTAGACAGAGGCTTATACGGAGATAAATATGTCTGTTTGCAAAGTGGAGGAAGCCATCGAGGATATCCGGCAGGGACGCATGGTTATCCTGGTGGACGACGAGGACCGGGAGAACGAGGGCGATTTGACCATTGCCGCGGAACATGTGACTCCCGAAGCTATTAACTTCATGGCCAAGTACGGCAGAGGGCTCATCTGTCTGGCCCTGGGCCCGGAGCAGGTGGAAAAGCTGCAGCTGCCCATGCAGCCGCGCAGAAACGAATCCCGTTTCGGCACGGCCTTCACCGTGTCCATCGAGGCTGCCGAGGGGGTGACCACGGGGATATCGGCCCATGATCGGGCCACGACGATCCAGAAGGCGGTTGGGGAGAACAGCGGGCCGGAGGATATCTCCACCCCGGGTCATGTCTTCCCCTTGCGCGCTCGCGAGGGGGGTGTCCTGGTCCGGGCGGGCCAGACCGAGGGGAGCGTGGATCTGGCCCGTTTGGCCGGACTGAAGCCCGCTGCAGTGATCTGCGAGATCATGCGCGACGACGGGACTATGGCCCGCATGCCAGACCTGGAGGAGTTCGCTGCGGAGAGTGGCCTGAATATCGCCACCATTGAGGACGTCATCGCCTACCGCTCCAAGTTCGACTCCCTGGTGGAGCCGGTGGGAGAGGCGGAGCTGCCCACGCGTTACGGCGATTTCCGGGCTGTAGCCTACAAGAGCCAGACGGACGAGTTTACCCACATCGCTCTGATCAAGGGCGAGATAAGGGAGGAGGAGCCAGTTTTGGTCCGGGTGCACAGCGAGTGCCTCACAGGAGATGTCTTCGGCAGCCTGCGTTGCGACTGCGGGTCGCAGCTGCAGGAGGCCCTGTCCATGATCCGGCGCGAGGGCAAAGGGGTTCTGCTTTACATGCGGCAGGAGGGCCGGGGCATCGGACTGGGGAACAAGATCAAGGCCTATCACCTCCAGGACGAGGGTAAGGACACTGTGGAGGCCAATCTAGCCCTGGGATTCAATGCCGACTTGCGGGAGTACGGCATCGGGGCCCAGATACTGGTCCATCTGGGCATCCGGAAGATGCGGCTTATGACCAACAATCCCAAGAAGATTGTGGGCCTGGAAGGTTACGGAATGGAAGTCACGGACCGCGTTCCCCTGGAGTGTCCGGTCAACGAGAACAACAAGATGTATCTGCGGGCCAAAAAGGAAAAGCTGGGCCATATACTTCAGGTCAGTGAAACGGCCAACGGGCAAGGAGACGGATATGAGTCAGCTTGAGGCCATCGAGGGGCAGCTCCGTGCGGATGGATTGACTTTCGCCTTAGTGGCGAGCAGGTTCAACGATTTTATCGTGGACAGGCTGATCAACGGAGCTGAGGACTATTTGTTCCGGCACGGGGCGAGCCGCTCCAGTTTGACCTTGATCCGGGTCCCGGGATCCTTTGAGATGCCGGTCGTGGTCAAAAAGCTCATGGACAAGGGCGGATACGACGGGATTGTCTGTCTGGGGGCCATCATCCGTGGGGCCACGCCGCATTTCGACTATGTGGCCGCAGAGGTGAGCAAGGGGCTGGCCAACGTGTCCATGCAGTACGGCGTCCCTGTGGGATACGGCATCCTGACCACGGATAGCCTGGAACAGGCCATAGAACGGGCCGGAAGCAAGGCGGGCAACAAGGGCGCGGAAGCGGCCCACGCCGTACTGGAGACGGTGCGGGTGCTGGCTCAGCTGGAGGGGTGATTTCCCTGCGGAAAAGGACCGCGGGTGCGCAGCGAATGAAACCGGGAATACGGCACAAGCCATGAGCAAAAGCAAGAAAAGCCCCAGACGGCAGGGTCGTGAGAGGGCCTTTCAGGTCCTGTTCGGATGCAACTTTTCTCCCGCAACCCAGAAGGAATGCGTGCGAAGAACCTTCCAGAACTTCGTCAAGGTCCGGGATAGCGGATCCAGAAGCAAGCTGGTCAATTCTTTCGCCTGGGGCATCATCTCCGGTGTGGTGGACAACATGGAGGATCTGGACGAAGTGATCATGGGCTTTTCCGAGAACTGGCGTCTGGACAGGATCGCTCGCATCGAGCTGACCATTCTTCGACTTTCTCTATTCGAAATGCTCTACCGTCCCGATATTCCGGTGAAGGTGGGGATTAACGAAGGGATCGAGCTGAGTAAGAAGTTCGGGGACGAAAAATCGAGTAGGTTCGTCAATGGTATCCTGGACGCGGCTGCGGAAAAGATCCGCACCGGAGAGCTGCATCCCAGGGAGGACGACGGGCATAGCGCCGAACCCGTGGGTGCCGACTAGGGAGCAGAAGTCGGCAGACAGGAACCAGGTTCCAGAGCCTGGAAACGACTGACTTGCGGCAAGGCGGGTCGGAGCCGGCGAATAGCCGACGAAAGCGAGTTTTCAAGGAAAACAACGGCCAAAGAGGCGAGGGCATCGCGCATGCAGGAGTACAGCCCGGAAGAGGTGGAGCGCAAGTGGCAAGCGGTCTGGGAGGAGGCAAAGTATTTTGCCGCCACGGAGGATACCGCACGGAGCAAGTACTATGTGCTGGAGATGTTCCCCTACCCCTCTGGCCGGATCCATATGGGGCACGTCCGGGTCTATACCATCGGCGACGTGATCGCTCGCTACAAGTGGATGCGGGGATACAACGTCCTGCATCCCATGGGTTGGGACGCCTTCGGCCTGCCTGCGGAGAACGCGGCCATAGAGCACGGTACCCATCCGGCCAAATGGACCTACGCCAATATAGAGGAGATGAAGGCCCAGCTCAAGCAACTGGGCTATTCGCTGGACTGGGACCGCGAATTCGCCACCTGCGATCCGGAGTACTACCGCTGGGAGCAGCTCTTTTTCCTCCAGCTCTGGGAGCGCGGGTTGGTGTACCGCAAAAAGGCGCCAGTTAATTGGTGTCCGGACTGCCGGACGGTCCTGGCCAACGAGCAGGTTGAGAATGGGGAGTGCTGGCGCTGCGGCTCGGAAGTGGAGGAGAAGTCACTGCAGCAGTGGTTTGTGAAGATCACCGAGTATGCGGAGGAGCTGCTCCGAGACCTGGACACTCTGCAAGGGGTTTGGCCGGATAGGGTGATCGCCATGCAGCGCAACTGGATCGGCCGCAGCGAGGGCGCTGAGATCGATTTCCCCGTCCTGGGCGGGAAAGGATCCATCCGGGTGTTCACTACCCGGCCGGACACCCTCTACGGTGCGACCTTTATGAGCCTTGCCCCGGAGTACCCCCGATTGGAAGAGCTCCTGCCCCAAGGAGGGGACAGGGAGCGGGTCTTGCGGGAAGCGGAGCGCATGCGCGCAGAAGACCCGCAGCTACGCGAGGCGGAGGAAGCGGAGAAGAGCGGCGTCTTTACCGGGGCCTACTGCCGCAACCCGCTTACCGGGGAGTCCATGCCCATCTATGTGGCCAACTTTGTGCTCATGGAATACGGCACCGGAGCGGTCATGGCGGTCCCCGGCCACGATCAGAGGGATTTCGAGTTCGCACAAAAATACGAGCTCCCCATACGCCGCGTTGTCCGGCCCGAGGGCGAAGAGGGGCAAGACAATCCGGAGATGGAGCAGGCCTATTCCGGGCCAGGATTTTTGGTCAATTCGGACAAGTTTTCCGGCCTGGACCACGAGTCCGCCAAGCAGGCCATCACTGCGGAGCTGGAAGCCATGGGCCTGGGACAGAAATCGGTGCAGTACAGGCTGCGGGACTGGAATATCTCCAGGCAGCGCTACTGGGGGGCTCCCATTCCGGTGATCTATTGCGAGCGCTGCGGGGAACAGCCGGTGCCGGAAAAGGACCTGCCGGTGGAGCTGCCCCTGGAGGTGATCACCCACTCCGACGGACGCTCGCCCCTGGCGGAAAGCGAGGAGTTCCTATATACCGAGTGTCCGGTTTGCGGCGGCCGTGCCAGGAGGGAGACGGACACCATGGACACCTTTGTGGAGTCCAGCTGGTATTTCGCTCGCTATACCAAGGCTAAGGAGCACAAGGCGCCCTTTGACAGGCAGGCCCTGGATTACTGGCTGCCCGTGGATCAATATATCGGAGGGATCGAGCACGCAGTGCTGCATCTGCTCTATGCCCGCTTCTTTACCAAGGCGCTGCGCGACTTGGGTTATATGGGGATCGACGAGCCTTTCGCTCAGCTCCTCACCCAGGGCATGGTCCTCAAGGACGGGGCCAAGATGAGCAAATCCAAGGGCAACATTGTGGATCCCGGTGACATGTTGCAGCGCTTCGGAGCGGACACCACCAGGCTCTTCACCCTGTTCGCCTCCCCGCCGGAAAAGGATCTGGACTGGAACGACCAGGGCGTGGAAGGGGCGCACAGGTTCCTGCACCGCCTGTGGCGTTTAGGGCTGGAGCTGCAGGACCACCTCCGTCCGGTGGGCCCCTGCGCCCGGATGGACGGGGCTGGGCTGAGCCGCAGCGCCAGGGATCTGCGACGCAAGGAACACGGCACCGTGGAAAAAATCACCCGGGACATGGAGGATCGCTTCCAGTTCAATACCGCCATAGCCTCGGTCATGGAACTGGTGAACGAGATCAGCTCCCAAAAGGATGCCTTGAGCCCCCAGGAAGAGGACCGCCACGCCCTATCCTCCGCCTGGTCCACGGCACTGATCGGGCTCTATCCCATGACCCCGCATATATGCGAGGAACTGTGGTCCCGGGCGGGTTACTCCCGGCATTTGGCCCGGCAGGAGTGGCCGGAATACGACCCGGAGGCCCTCCAGCAGGAGGAGGTGCTCATCGTGGTCCAGGTGAACGGCAAGCTGCGGGGCAGGGTTTCCGTACCCCCGGATGCCGGGGAGGAGGAAATCAAGCAGGCCGCCCTGGGCCAGGAGAACGTGCGGCGTCACGTGGAGGGCCGGGAGATAGACAAAGTCGTTGTCGTGCCGGGAAAGCTGGTCAATGTGGTGCTCTAGAGGGTCTGTCGCGGCGGTTGCAGCCGTGTTTCTGCTGCTCACCTCCGCCTGCGGCTATCATTTCAGCTCCGCCTCCCCCCTGATTCTGCCCCGGAACATGCAGCTGCTCTATCTGGAGGAGATCCAGGATCCTACTACGGAGGCCCGGCTCGAATCCAGGCTCAGATCGAGCATTCGCAACGAGTTCACCCAGAGGGGGGAGGTGGAATGGGTTTCCCGGAACAAGGCGGAGGGGTTGCTCAGGGTCACTATCGACTCTTTCACCAGTTCTACTAAGCTGGAGAGCGCCGAGGAGGAGACGGTCCGTTACGAGGCGATCCTGCGTTTCCGCGGCCGTATCTTTGAGAGCCCGGAACAGAACCTGGTCTGGGAATCCGGGGGGCTTACCGTGCGGGAGTCGTACTCGGACCAGGCCGAGAAGGAGCAGGCCCAGATAAGAGTGGTGCGCCTGGCCGCGGAAAAGCTTGCCAATAAGCTCGCCCAGAGATTCTAGCGCGGTCTTCCTCCGGCGTGACTCCGTCAAGGGCTGGCTCTGGAGGGACGGGCCGCCCCTATAGCGGCACAACATCGGCCTTATGCCTCTCTCCTTCCTGGCGGGTCCAGAATCCCGGCTCCGATCTTCAAGAGGGCGAGCCCATATCTTATGTCACGACCCGGATTCAGTTTCTGCATTTGTCCCGACCCGGAGCTTCTGCGGGAATACATTGTCCAACAACTGCGGCGTCAGGAAACTGACTGGCGGATGCGGACCTTCTGGGCGGATGAGGAGCTGCCGCAGGCCTATTGGGACCATTTTCACCAGCGCGATCTCTTGGGGGGGACGACCGCCCTCCTGCTGCGTCGCTGCGAAAATCTTACCGCCTCCACCTGGAAGTCTCTAAACAGCCTCCTGAATCGGTATCGCCGACAAGTGTGGCCCTTTTTGTGCATGGAAACGGAGTGGAGTGGGAACAGGCCACCTGAGCCGGCGGCCTTGACCCGGCTCAAGTGCTATCAGCTGGCCAAAAGCAGGGGATGGATCTGGAGGAGCTCCGGGCTGGATCAGGCCGGTCTGCAGCGGTATATCCGGGAATGGTCCCAGAACCGCGGGATTACGGTGCGGCCCGAATTCATGCGAAAGGCCTTGCAAGCGCTCCCCCTGGATGCAGGCCTGGTCAAAAGCGAGCTGGAGAAGCTGGAGCTGTGGTCCGGCCAGAGCAGGGAGCTGTGCGGCGAGGACGCGGCCCTGCTCAGCGTGGAGCCGGAGACGGACGTCTTCGCCTTCCTGCGCAGCCTGCAGCGCGGGGAGAAGCTGACTGTGTGGAAGAAGGTCATCCAGGGCCAGATGGAAACAGATTCCGCCGCGTTTTTGCCCTTTTTGCATCTTCTGCTCCGCGAGGCCAGGATCCTGTGGCAGTTGAACTGCGGAGAGGAGGTGCGTCTCCCGGCTAGGGTCAAGCGGGAGAAGCTGAGTCTGGCACGTTCCATGGGGCTTGCAGGCCTCAGCGGATTGTGGTCCTATATCCTGGAAGCGGAAGTGGGATTCAAATCCGGGGAGTGGTCCCAGATGCAGGCCCTGGATATCCTTGTGACCAAGCTCGAGGCGGCCTTTTCCGGGGAAGGGGGCCCATACTTGCCAAGATGAGCGACACCCCGCACTATCACGGCCACAGGAGCCGGCTCAGGGAGCGCTTCCGGAAGTACGGAAGCCGCATGGAGGACTACGAGATCCTGGAGCTCCTTTTGACCTATGCCCTGCCCAGACAGGACACGAAGTCCCTGGCCAAGGAGCTCCTGGACAGGTGCGGCAACTTGAAGGGGGTCCTTGCGGCTGATCCGCATGAGCTACGCGAGTTGCCCGGATTTGGTCCGGGTCTGGAGTGCTTCTGGGCTGTCTGGCGAGAGTTCTGGGCCAGATTGGAAGAGCAGGAGCTAACGCCCAGGACCCGGGTGGACAGCCCCGAGCGCGTTGCGGAGGCCGCGCGGCGGCGACTGGGATTTGAGGCGGTGGAGAGCCTGTGGGCGGCCATGCTGGACAACAAGAACCGTTTGATTGCCTTCCATGAGCTGCGACAGGGCAGTGTGGACCATGTCTCCATCCAGCCCAGGGAGGTGCTCAGCCCCGCCCTGGAATACAAGGCTTCGGGCCTGATCCTGGTCCACAATCACCCCGGCGGGGATCCCTCCCCTTCGGGGCAGGATCTGGAGCTTACCCGAAGGGTGCAGAATGTCGCCGCCGAGCTGGGGATTCGTGTCCTGGATCACCTTATTGTGGCCGAGGAGACCCATCACAGTCTGCGCGGGGAAGGCCTCCTTCCGTCCGTGGAGAGCCCCTGATATCCGCGTTCCGGCCTTGAGCCCGCGGACTGCGCCCTGGCGGGCCAATAAATTTTTCGGGGGTTGTCGAGCGGCGCGAATGTCTTATATTTATTCCAGCGAATATTCTAGAGAGAGGAGAGGTCGGCATGAGTAAGGACAGGTTATGGCTGGAGGCCCAGCGCGTAGACGACCAGGAGGATAACGAGGCCGATGGCCCGGAGCAGGATATTACTATTCAATCTGCCATTGTAGGCGAAGAGGAGGAATCGGAAGCCTCGAAGATGGATTTCCCAACGCAAATGCCCCTTTTGGCTGTCCGGGACATCGTGGTGTTCAACTCCATGGTCCTGCCCCTGTTTGTGGCCAGGGACAAGTCGGTCAAGGCCATTGAGGCGGCCCTGAACAATAACCGCTACATTTTCATCTGCACCCAGAAGAACGAGCAGGTGGAGGATCCCGGCATCGAGGACATCTATCAGGTGGGCACTGTGGCCATGATCATGCGCATGCTGAAGATGCCCGACGGCAGGCTGAAGATACTGGTGCAGGGCCTGTCCCGGGCCAGCCTGGACCGGGTGCTGCAGGAGGATCCCTATCCGGAGGTGGTCATCGAGCCCATCCAGGAGACTGAGGTCTCTGAGATGGGCAACGACGAAGAGGCCCAGATGCGGACAGCCCGCGAGCAGACGGAGAAGATCATCTCCCTGCGGGGCATGGATCCCACGGAAATCATGACCGTGCTGAACAGTGTGGAGGATCCGGGCAAACTTGCCGATCTCATCGCCTCCAACCTGCGCATGAATACCGAGGTCGCCCAGGGGATCCTGGAATGCTACGATCCCATGGAGCGGCTGCGGATGGTGAATCAGCAGTTGCTCAAGGAAGTGGAGGTGGCCTCGCTGCAGAGCAAGATCCAGAACATGGCCAAGGAGGGCATGGACAAGGCCCAGAAGGAGTTTTTCCTGCGGGAGCAGCTAAAGGCCATCAAATCCGAGCTTGGGGAGGACGAAAGCGAGGAGGAGGAGTTCGAGGATCTGCGCAAGTCCATAGAGAAGGCCGGAATGCCCAAGGAGGTAAAAAAGGAGGCCCGCAAGCAGTTCAAGCGCCTAGAGAGCATGCACCCCGACTCCTCCGAGGCCACGGTGATCCGGACCTATCTGGACTGGATGGTGGAGCTGCCCTGGAAGAAGCAGTCCAAGGACCAACTGGACATCTCCAAGGCCAAGCAGATCCTGGAGGAGGACCACTACGATCTGGACAAGGTCAAGGAGCGTATACTGGAATACCTGAGCGTGCGCAAGCTCAATCCCAAGATGAAAGGTCCCATTCTGTGCTTTGTGGGTCCTCCAGGGGTGGGCAAGACTTCACTGGGCAAGTCCATCGCGCGCAGCCTGAACCGGAAGTTCGTCCGGATCTCTCTGGGAGGGATGCGCGACGAGGCCGAGATTCGAGGGCACAGGAGGACCTACATCGGCTCCATGCCCGGCAGGATCATCCAGAGCATAAGGGAAGCCGGGACCAAGAATCCGGTTTTTATGCTGGACGAAATCGACAAGGTCGGGGCGGACTTCCGCGGCGATCCCTCCTCCGCCCTGCTCGAGGTGTTGGATCCGGAGCAGAATCACAATTTTACCGATCACTACCTGAATGTTCCCTTTGACTTATCCAAGGTGATGTTTATCTGCACGGGAAATATCCTGGACACCATACCTCCCGCCCTGTTGGACCGGATGGAGGTGATCCGGATCCCCGGATACACCGAGCAGGAAAAGGTGCGGATCGCGCAGCGGTTTATCATGCCCAGACAGATCCAGGACAACGGTCTCAAGGAGAATCAGGTGGAGATCACCTCCAAGGCCCTCTCCTCCATTATCCGGAACTATACCCAGGAGGCCGGGCTGAGGAACCTGGAGCGGGAGATCGCCTCCGTCTGCCGCAAGGTTGCCCGCGAGGTGGCCGAGGGCAAGGAGAAGCAGCAGTTCCGGGTTATTCCCAGCAACGTGCACAAGTATCTGGGGGTGCCGCGCTATCAGGAGGAGGAGAAGGAGAAGGAGCTGCTCCCAGGAGTGGCCCTGGGGCTGGCCTGGACCGCCGCGGGCGGAGAGCTCCTCCATGTGGAGGTCTCCACTATGCCCGGCAAGGGCAAGCTGATCACCACCGGACAATTGGGCGAGGTCATGAAGGAGAGCGCCCAGGCTGCCTTGAGCTATGCCCGTTCCAGGGCGGACAGCCTGGGAGTGGAACCCGACTTCGCGGAAAAGAACGATATCCATATACACGTTCCCTCGGGAGCGACGCCCAAGGAGGGTCCCTCCGCCGGAGTGACCCTGGTAATGGCCCTGCTCTCCGCCCTGACCGGCACCTCCCTGAGCAACGAGGTCGCAGTCACCGGAGAGATCACTTTGAGGGGGCGGGTGCTCCCCGTGGGCGGGATCAAGGAAAAGATCCTGGCCGCCTCTGCTGCAGGGATCAAGACCGTGGTCCTACCGGCCAAGAACTACAAGGACTTCCAGGAGATCCCCGCAGAGCTCAGAAAGAACGTCAAGCTGAAGACAGTGGAGCATATCGATGAGGTGTGGCCAGTGGTGACAGGTCAGCAAGAGCTATGGGAGAAAAGCGGAGCCGAAACAAGTAAGAAGGCGGTGGGCAACGGCGCAGGCTAGTCCCACCGGGAACTAG
>JAIPEP010000055.1 GCA_021737085.1 Desulfohalobiaceae bacterium
CGAGGTCCACAGCGGTGGAACAGGCGGGAACCTCGTGGGAAACGGTCTGTGCCAGGTCCAATTCTCCCAGCACCTCTGTTTTGAGGCGTTCCCAGTGCTCTGCCACCTGGTTGAAGAAGCGGCGGGTCTTGTTCTTGCGCTCCTTGATGATGGCCTCGGCCCGGGAGAGGTCTCCCTGGGAGACCTCATCCCTGGACATGTGATTCTGTATGAAGAGGATCAGGGAATCGATGCCCGGATCGCTGGGGACCTGATAGTAGGAGAAGCCACCGTCTCGCCGCTGCCGCAGCAGCCCGTTCTCGCTTAAGACCTTCAGATGCCTGGAGATGCGGGACTGGCCCATCTGCATGACCAAAACGATCTCGTTGACGTTGAGCTCGAAGTTCAGAAGGAGATGGAAAAGTCGCAGTCGGGTCTCGTCCCCGAGGGCCTTGAAGTAACGCGTTATGTCCATGATATATGTTTATATAAAGATATTTTGATGTAGAAAGTTTGTTTATAGCCCTTTTGGGAGGTCTTGTCAATACGGGGTGGCGGATAGCTTATTTTTGTGGGCCGGTGGTAGAAAGGCGTCCTGGGGGCGGTCGCTGTTTTCTCCCCAGTTGTGGCGGAGATACGGGGAAACTGCCCGGCACCTGGGTCCGCGTAGACTGCCCGGGCCGCATCCGAAAGCGATACTCAGGACCACAGGGGCAGACCGGTTCTCTCCTCGTAGCTTCGGACCAGATCCGGGCCGCTAAAGGCCTGCAGAATGAATTCGCAGGCGAAGACATGGCAGCCCCGGGCCAAATGGCCCCCGTATGTCCGCCCGGCTTCGTCTGCCAGGGTGAGGTGGGCGTGGACCATGGGTTCTCCTTCCTTGAGGGAGATGTTGCCCATCAAGCTGGTGATCTCCAACCCCTTTTCCCAGACGAGGAATTGGTATTGCCTGGACTGCTGGTCGTAGTAACCCAGCCTGGCCTTCTGTAAGGCGCCGATGGCCTCCACCCGGCCCAGGGTCACGCCGCGTTCGCGGCATATCTCGGTCAAGGCGTCCAGAAGATCCGCGTTGTAGCTCAAGCGCCCCATATACCGCGAGCCGGCTTGAACAGATTCCAGCTTCTGCATAGGAAATCACCTTCTCCTCTCCGGATTTGGCCCCAGAGCCCGCACCGGGGCCTCATAGGGCTCGCCTGCGTATCCTAGACGGCTATGGGCTAGTGGTACTCCACAGCGCTGAAGCGCATCAGGCGCTGCCAGGAGTGGGAGGCTTCAATCCTGCGGATGGTGCCCTGCCCTCTACTTTTCTTCCCCTCATGCCGAAATATTGGAGCCCATCCGGTCCATGAGACTTATCCGTTCCTCGTGCCTGCCTCCCTGGAAACCGGTTTGCAGGAAGCGTTCCAGGACGGCCAGGGCCAGGTCCTCGCCGATGACTCGGGCTCCGAGGCAAAGGATGTTGGCGTCGTTGTGCTGCCTGGCCATACCGGCGGAATATTCGTTGAAGCAGAGGGCGGCGCGGATTCCGGGAAAGCGATTGGCGGACATGGACATACCCAGGCCTGTGCCGCAGATCAAAACCCCGGAGCTTCCCGTCTCCAGGACCCTGTTGCATACTAGGGCGGCGAATCGGGGATAGTCGCAGCTCTGCCGGGAATGGGTACCCACATCCTCGCACTCATATCCGGCTTCCTGGAGGTGGGCCAGACATTTTTCCTTCAAGGGGTATCCCGCGTGGTCCGAACCGAGAATGATCCGTCTCTTGGTCATGGCGCAGGGCTCCAAAAGTTATAGATCCCACTTCTTTCGGCGTTTGTCGATAATCTCCTGACGCAGATTATGGAGCTGGGATTGCAAGTGTTCCACCTCGCGGGAGAGGAATTCGATCTGCCTGCGGCAGAGATCTATCTCTGATTGCTTCTTTCCCTTGTCCGAGCCTTTCGACTCCTGTTCCAGGAGCTTGCCCAGCCTCTCGTATTCCTTGGACAGTTTGTTCTGCAACTGCCTGATTTCCCAGTTGCGCAAGCCTCGCAGGATCTGCCAGTGGATCTCGCTGAAAAGCACCTTGAATCCCAGGGGCACAGCCCGCCAGAAGGATATTTGAGACTCTTGTGGAGTGGTATTATGGTCACTCTGCTGCATGGGAAAAAGTCCTCCTTGCAACTCAATCCTCTTGGGTTGTTTGTTCCTGTTTCTCGCGCTTCTGGCCCGGGGAGGTCAGGGAACGAACCATTGTATCCGGGGGGAGGGATATCCGCAAGTCCTCCCGGGGCCAAGGAGAGGTGCGCGTCTGGAAATCCTTGACTCTGAGGATTAGTTCCTCATCGCGCGCTGTGGTCAGCTCAATACGCCGGCTCAGGACGCGGCCCTGGCGGGTGGTCAAATCCTTCCGCTCCAGGGTCCATTCGTAGGGGTGTTTGCCGGAGAGGGAGACAACCCGGGACTTGCCGTCCAGAAGGATTTTATCCACGCGTTTTTTCCCGCGGGGATAAAAGGCATAGCCCCTTTCTTCCGGAAGGTATTCCGTTTGCAGGTAATCACGCCAAAGGATGTTTTTCCAGTTACCGGTCAGAACCTGCATCATCTCGGGCAGGGTAAAGGGGAGCCGCAGACCCAGGGCCTGGGTGGCCCGGGCGGTGTTGTCCGCGGAGTAGGCCCGGTTGTTCCGTGGAGAGAAAATCAGGATCCCATCGCTGTGTATCACCCACATGGAGATGGTGGTTCCTATGCCGGCCCTGAGGTGCAGCCTCAGCGGAGTGGGCGGATTTCCCCACAGCTCGAAGGTAACCCGTCTATTCCGTTTGGGGGTGAAGATGTTCAGGCTCCCCTGCATGGAGAAGCCGGGGAGGGTTGAGACCCGCTGCTGTTGCCCGGACCAGAATTCGCGCCAGACCTCTTTGGCCTTTTGGCGCGGTGCGGGAGGGCGCTCTGGCTGCAAAGGTGCGCATCCGGAGCTGAAAAGGAGCAGGACTAGGCAAACACAGGCAAACAGGCAGGTGGATGAACCCATCCAAGAGGGGTGCGTGGGGGCGGTTCCTTTCATTTTCCGCTCAGACCCTTAAGTTTTTTCCGGAGGGCCTCCGGGTTCTCCGGATCCAGCTCAAGGGCCCTTTTGTAGCCCTTGCGGGCTTTTTCCTCCTTCTCCAGGCTGTTGGCTATATCCGCGTAGTGTTCCCAGATAGTGGGATCGTCCCCTATTTGGGAGATCGCCTTTTGGATGGTCTTCCAGGCCTTTTGCCGGCTGTCCGTTTTGAACAGGTACCAGGCCAGGGAGTCCAGATAATAGGGATTTTCCGGATCGAGCTTCAGGGCCTGCCGGATGAGGCGTCCGGCCTCCTCCAGGTTCCGCTCCTGCTCTACCAGGGTGTAGCCGATGAAGTTCAGGGCGGAGGCGTTCTCCGGCTCCTGGTTTAAGATACGCCGCATCTTGCTAATTGCCGTCTCAATATTGCCCAGCTCGTGTTCCACTACCGCGAGCTGAAACAACAGCCCTGTCCGGCTGGAGTCGCCCTCGAGACCCTTAAGCAGGATCTTTTTGGCCATCCGGGGCTTGTCCTGTTCCAACAAGATACGGCTCTCCAAGACCCAGAAGGCGTCCACCCCGGGGTAGTCTTTCCGCCCCTGTCTGGCGGACTGCAAGGCCTTTTCCACCTGCTGGTGTCGGAACATGATCCGGGCCTTCAATAGCTGGGCCTTCTGGTGCAGTTCTGAGGAGGGGGTGATCCGGTTCAGGTATTCCAGTGCCTCCCGCGGCTCCCCATCCCGCCGCAGGGAGATGATAGCCCGATAGTAGAGGTTCCGGCTGGTCTTTCTGGAGGATTCAGGGAGCATGTCCAGGACTTGTCCGGCACGCTCAAAGAAATTGGACCGAATCAGGAGAGAACAGGCCCGGAAAAGGAACTCCGGACCCGAGGAGTCCCTGCGGATGTAGTCCATGGCCTGGTCCGGATTGTTGAGCTTGAGGTTCAGGTCGATAAGCTTGAGCAGGAGCTCGTTACTGGCCCTTCTTTTGTTCAAAAGGACGGAATAGGCCTGTTTCGCTTCGGAGTAGTTCTTGCTCTCCTCGTAGGCATAGCCCAATCGGGCCCAGGCCTGAAGATAGTCCGGATCGAGCTCCACCGCAGTGCGCAAATGCGATATGGCTTGACTGGGCTTTTCCTTCTCCAGGTGGATCTTGCCCAGCAGAAAGTGGATCTGGGGGCTGCGTTGGTCTTGGGGCACGCTTTTTAGAAGCTTCCTGGCCTTACCGTAGTGATCCTGTTGTAGATACACCTGGGCCAGCTCGGCGACAGTAGCGGGATCCCCCCCGTGCTTCTGCAGGTACACGGACAAGAGCGAGGTGGCATTGTCCAGCTTGTCCTGCTCCATGAAAAGCCTGGCCAGATAGCGGACCAGCTCTCCCTGGCCGGGGAACTTTTGTAAACCGGATTTGGCCGCCTTCAGGGCCTTATTCTGTTGGCCCCGCCGCCAATGGAAACGAGCCTGCTCCAGGTAGAGCTCCGGGGAGGGGGACAACCGGGTGGCGTTTTGCAGGGCTTGGAGGGCCTTGTCCGGCGCGCCCGCCTTTTTAAGATCCAAGTATTTCAGGTATTGGAAAGTGGCCTTGGCATCTGCGCTGAGCGAAGACGGCTGGGTTGACACAGAAGGGGGCCCTTTTTGGAGGGCGCATCCGGACAAGGCCAGAAGACCCGCCAAAACGAGGCAAAGTGTGGGAAGGATTTTCCCGTGGATCATGGGATTGTTGCCAGCTCCTTTGGCACCGCTCCTCTTCTGGGACGGCGGAACAGTTTTTCGGTGATGCTTGGGGACCGGGAGCCGCGCCCCGCAACATACGGACGCCCTCTGGGGGGCGGAGGGAATAATGCGCTTTTCCGCGGGTCATGGGCCGGCTACCGGTCGGGCAGGCAGAGTCTTATTGCGCAGCTGCCCCTTCGGTGTATTGTTTCAGTCGCCTGTATACGAAGTCCCCGATTTCCAGGCCAGCCTCGATGAATTCCGGTCCGTAGACCCTCCCGGTTTGCGTCCGGAAAGTATCTTGAATGGATTCGATAATCCGCAGTCCCTCGGGGAACTTGTCCTTGATCTGGCTAAGAGGCCAATCCTGGTAGTCGCAGATCTCCCACAGAGTGGTAATGAAGTTGTCCGGTCCCCAACGGAATTTGTCCGCGTCGTATAAAGCGGCACTAAGGAAGAAATGATCCGGATCCTCCGGAGGGGTATAGGGCTGAAAGGCCTCGTGCAGCTCGATTGCAGTGTGGAGCATGGACTTGTCCCCATCGGTCAGGGGGTAGTCCTTCAATACGTAGTGGGTCAGTTTGGCTCCCTCCACGGCGTGATCCGGCTCTCTGCGGCAAATGTCGTGGAGCAGCGCGGCTATGTGCGTAAGTAGCACCAAATGGCGGGCTCTCTCCTGATCCCGGTAAAAGGACTCCGCCAGGATTATGGCCCCGGCCTCTATGGCCACGTTTTTGGAGTGCTTGATACCGTGTCCGAACTCGTCGTTGAGAAAAGGGAGCACGTCCTCGCTGCAGCGGAGAATCAGCGGATGGTCGAAAAAGATCTGTCTGGAATAGGAGAGCTCCGGAGACAAGTCGTCGTAGAAGCTCAAGCGCTTTTGGCGGGCGTACTCCTGCGCCTCGTGCTGAATGATTTCCAGGGTGTTAGTCATGGCGAATCCAGTCCTGGGAGAAATCCTGCACCGATTGGGAAAGGTGCTTTTTCAGCTTATTCAAAAGCCGGGTCTCTATCTGGCGGACTCGCTCTCTGGTGATGTTGTACTTGTCCCCTATTTCCCGCAGGGTTACCGGAGCGTCCGCGAGAAGCCTGCTTTCCAGGATGTCTTTCTCCTTGTCATTGAGATGGGGGACCACCTCCTGAATGTGTTTCTTTAGGCTGTGGCTGATTTCCTGCCGGGCCAGCTGGTCCTCGACACTGGCGTCCAGGGCGGGAAGCATGTCCAGTCGGGTGGTGGCGGAGTCCTCGGAGAACGGGGTGTCCAGGGAAAGGTCGTGCTGACCCATACGCTGGCTCATTTCTACGATTTCCTCTTTACTGACGTCTAGATTTTGCGATAGCGTCACTTCATCCGGGGCAAAGCCCAAATTCTCCAGACGTTGTCGCTCCTTGCTCAGATTATAGAAAAGCTTCCTCTGGGACTGGGTGGTACCTATCTTGACCATTCTCCAGTTGTCCATAATGAATTTCAGGATGTAGGCCTTGATCCAGAAGGCGGCGTAATAGGAAAATTTGATCCCCCTTTCCGGGTTGAACTTCTGCACCGCCTTCATCAGCCCCACATTGCCCTCTTGGATAAGCTCGAGCACGTTCTTCATCCATTTTTTCTGGAATTCCATGGCGATCTTGACCACGAGGCGCAAATGGGAGGTAACCAAGCGAAATGCCGCATTCTGGTCGTTCTCCTCCCGGACTCTCCGGGCTAGCTCCAGCTCCTCATCTGGCCCTAGCGTAGGGAATCTATTGATTTCCTGCAGATACTGGTTTAGGGAGTCTCTGGCCCTGGGATGGTTATCCGGCTTAGGAATGGGGAGATTGCCCTTGATCTGCACCGGGGTTTCCTCCGAGCCGGCGGAGATGTCCTCTGCGAGCTCCGCGGCCTCGTCGAATTCCGGCTCGTCAGGGGTTTCCTTCTCCTGACTGTTGTTTGTGGTGTCCTGTTCGTGTGTCATAATTATTAAGTTTGCCTGTTTATCGCCTGTTTATGGTTTGTGGCCGGGTAAAGATGCGAAAAAAGGCCCCGAGTATTTGCGGACAATTCTGGGAAAGGCGCGACAGGAGCGTCAGAGAGGGCCTGTCCGGTAATGTAAGCCTGTATCCGGAACTTTCCCCGTAGCCAGTGGGACAGCCTGGGTGGGGAAAGCTGGGCCGGCTTTGTCTTCGCTTCCCCTTTCCGAAAGTATTAGAATAAATCTTATGAGAGCCGATTTCAATCCTCAATTGCGTCCTTCACCTGTAACTTTCCGGGAGGCGGGTGCGCCCCGTAGGCACGCTTCCCCTTTCCTCTGCCTCGCCCTGTTGGCAGCTGGTTTACTGCTGGCCCCCATTGGGCCGACTTATGGCGGAGTTCCGAAAAGGATCGATCAGGGAGAGCTTGTGGCCAAGATAGCCCATGCCCGGGGCAAGCTGGTTCTTATTAATTTTTGGGCCACATGGTGTTCGTCCTGCCGCAAGGAAATCGAGGTCCTTTCCAGGTTGTGCGGGGAATATCCGGAAAAATCCGTGATTTTGCTGGGGGTCTCCATGGATGATAGCGCAGGCTCACTGTCGCGTTTCCTCAGCAAGCAGGAGATTAACTATCCCGTCTATATGGCGGGCAGGGGAGTGGCTTCCTCCTTCAGTGTTTCCGGGGTCCCCAAAACAGTAATCTACAATCGCGAAGGACGTAAGGTCTACAGCAAGCACGGATTCCTGCCCGCCAGGGAGTTGCGCCGGATACTGGATAGGATCCTGCAGATGGAGTCAAGTTCGGGGGAATGAACATTTTGGGGATGCTTTCCGGCCCTGCATAGGGTTACCCCTTTGTGCCGGAAGAAGAAAGGGAGCATAAGAGGAGCGGTGTTGGCAAAGCAAAAACAGAATATACTCTATCTGCGCAAGGCCACGATCCAGGATGTGCCCTCCATACATCACCTTTTGCTCCGTTTCTCCCGCCAGGGGGCCCTTTTGCCCAGGTCCTACAGCGAGTTGTACAAGCATCTGCGGGACTTCTTCGTCCTTGTGGACAATGGGGAGGCGGGGTTTAAAGGGTGTTGCGCCCTGAGCATCACCTGGGAGAATCTGGCAGAGATACGCTCCCTGATCGTCGTGGAAGGGGCCCAGCGGGAGGGCTGGGGCAGGCGTCTGGTGGACACCTGCTTAAGCGAGGCGATCACTCTGGGGATCTATCGCGTCTTCACCCTCACCTACCAGACAGACTTTTTCGCCTATCTGGGATTCGAAGATGTGGACAAGGAGCAATTGCCCCAGAAAGTGTGGTCGGATTGCTTGAATTGTCCCAAATTCCCGGACTGGTGTGACGAGGTAGCCATGCTCATGGAGCTTTAGCCCAGGCTGTTGGGGCGGGGTGTTGTATGTTGCTCACTCTGGCCCGGGATCAAGGGACCGAAAGGGCCAATTGAGCCGGTAGCGGTTAGAAGAGGAACTTGTCTATGGAGAGACTAGAGCCGATTTTTTCCTCGCAGCAGGTGAGCGAGCGGATCGCGGAAGTCGCGAGTGAGATCTCCCAGTCCTATAAGGGAGTTCAGGAGCCGGTGGTGTTTGTCTGCGTCCTCAAGGGAGCCTTTGTCTTCTTTGCCGATCTCCTCCGCCGGGTCGATTTGCAGCCGGAAATCGAGTTTGTGCGTCTGGCCAGCTATGGGGCGGGAACCACCCCCTCGCAGGAGGTGACCTTGTCTCAGGATGTGGAAGTTTCCCTGCAGGGCAAGCATGTGCTTATCGTGGAGGACATAGTGGATACAGGCCGGACAGTGGACTACTTGCGCGGGGAGTTGGGAAAAAGGGGAGTGGCCAGCCTCGAGGTATCCTGTCTGATCCACAAGCTGGAGAGGCGCGAAGTCGACGCCGATCCCAATTTTGTCTGTTTTACTGTGGACAGCGGATTTGTGGTGGGATGCGGGCTGGACTACGCAGAGCGCTATCGCGGTCTGTCCGCAATCAACAGAGTGATCTTCTCCCAAGAAAAAGAATAACTGTCCCGCCCGAGGGCACAAGATGCCGCTGTCCGGTTCTCCGGTTGGGGATGAGAGGCAGCGAGGCAAGGCTATGTTGATCAATTGCCCCAGTTGCGGGACCCTCTACCGTATCTCTGGAGATAAGCTGGGCCTCGAGGAGCGCAAGCTAAGATGCTCCCGTTGCGGGCATATTTTTCTGGCCAGCGTGTACCATGCCCAGGCCGAGGAAGAGGAGAAAAAAGGGACAGGGCGGAAAAAAGAACAAGCGGAATCCACCTCTGTGCTGGACGCCATCGGCATGGAGGAGTCCCGGGGGCCAGGCCGCAGGGGACGAGGTCGGCTGTGGCTGGGTATTATGGGCTTCCTCCTGGCAGCTGTATTGGGGTACTATCTCTTTTCGGGGATGAGCCTGCGGCACCCTTTTGTCCAAGAGGCATCTTCTCCTGTAAAAAGCCAGCAAGGGCAGCGATCTACTTCGCAAGGGGCGATCGAAGACATCGCTTTACGCGATGTGAGCCAGTACATGGTCCAGAACGAGCACATGGGTACTCTTCTGGTGATCGAGGGGGAGGCAGAGAACGAGTCCGGCGGCCCCAAGAAAAGGATAGAGCTGCAGGCCACTATCTTGGACAAGCAGGGGAAGGCACTGCGCAGCAAAGAGTTTCCCTGCGGCAATAGTGTCTCCCTGGTCCAGCTCCAGTCCTTGGGCAGACAGGAACTAAAATCCGCTTTCCACTCCGAGGGGAATGGGTTGAGCAAGGCGCAGCCCGTGGACAGGGGAGAAGCCCTTCCCTTTATGGGTATCTTTTTTTCCCCCCCGGAAAAGATGGCGGAGTTCAGCCTCGGGGTACACCGGGTCCTTTCGACCGGAACGTCCTGAAGCCAGAAGCACATCAGGGCAAAGGGCGGCTCCGGCTGCTCGGGCCGGAGCCGCCCTTTGCGGCAAAAAGAGAAGACCGCTATGAGCAAGACCCGCTCCATGTACTCCTGTTCCGTCTGTGGCAGCCATCAATCCCGATGGATGGGCCGCTGCCCCAGCTGCGGCTCCTGGGGGACTCTGCAGGAAACGGCCCCCCCAAGCAGTTCCGTGACGGAGGGGACGGCAGCCCGGGCGACGCCGCACTTGCTGCAAGAGGTGGATCAAGAAGCCCCGGGAGCGATATCCACGGGATCCAAGCCGATGGATGCCATGTTCGGCGAGGGGCTTACCCCGGGGTCAGTGATCCTTCTGGGCGGTGATCCCGGGGTGGGCAAGTCCACCTTCGTTCTGCAGCTTGCGGGTGGATTCTGCCGCAGGGAGGGAAGCGCGGTCTATGTTACCGGCGAGGAATCCCTGGCTCAGATCCGACAGAGGGCGGAGAGGCTAGAGGTTTTGGGTCCGGGGATCAGGGCCCTGAATACCAACCGTTTGGAGGATGTGCTGGCGGTTTTCCAGGCCGGCGAAGCCCCGGACCTGCTCCTGGTGGACTCCATACAGACCCTCGCCTCCTCCCAGGCGGAGGGGGCGGCGGGCAGCGTAAGCCAGGTCAGGGCTTGTGCCTCGGCCCTGCTGGAGGAGGTCAAGGCGACGAACACGGTGCTTGTGCTCATCGGCCACGTGACCAAAGAAGGACAGATCGCCGGGCCCAAGCTGTTGGAGCACATGGTGGACACGGTCCTTTACATGGAGGGGGATCGGCAGCAGATGTACCGCGTGCTCCGCGTGGTCAAGAACCGCTTCGGGCCCATCGGCAATCTCCTGGTCCTGACCATGGCTAGACAGGGGCTGCACATCGTCCATGATCCCTCCACCTTCTTCCTCCAGGCCCGGGACCCCACTCTGTCCGGGACAGCCGTGGTCATGGCCCTGGAGGGGCAACGGGCCTTCGCCATCGAGGTTCAGGCCCTGGCCAGCAGAAGCTTCCTGGGCACGCCCCGCCGCACTGCCCTGGGCTTCGATACCAACAGGCTCCATCTGCTGCTGGCCCTTTTGGAGAAGAAGCTGCATCTGGATCTGGGCGGAGTGGATCTCTACGCCCGGATCGGGGGCGGTCTCCGTCTGGAGGAACCCGCGCTGGATCTGGGGATCCTTGCCGCGGTTCTCTCCTCCTTTAAGGACAGGGCCCTGCCCAAGCGGGCCGTTTTTTGGGGGGAGGTTGATCTGAGCGGTCAGGTGAGGCCGGTGTCCGGCCAGGACACCAGGCTGCGGCAAGCCCGTCAGCTGGGATTCTCTCCCATATGCTGCCCCGGTGCGGATACGAAAAGTGCCTCGGACGTGGTTACCCTGGATAACATCCTGGGGCTGGAGGAGGCGCTCTTTTCCTGAGGCTAGAAACGCCCTTCACCCACTTTACGAATTGGGTGAAGGGTCAGCCGGAGCAAAGGCAAATCCGGTGATGGCCATCCGTTATTGCAATAGAAATGGAACCTGTTTCCTGACCTTTGTATGTTATTTGTCTAACTGTATGAATAAATAAGAAAAATTGTGAGGCGAGGCTCGACTGACGGAGCGTCTCGCTCGGTTCCATATACCATGTGAGCTTTGAACACACGTTTTGCTTTGTGAATTTATTGCGATAATCTCCAGGTTTGCTCCAGGGGAAAGGCGTTCGCTCTTTTCGCACTCCGGGAAGCTGGATCCGGAAAGGGGGTTGTTGGGAAGGAGAGGAACTAGAGGCGAGGGAACAGGGCCCGCAGATCGGGCGGCTCGCGCTGGTCCAAGCGGGTCAGGCCTAGGCGTCTGGCCTCCTCGCGGGCCTGGCGCAGCTCCTTGGATCCCACCGGCGAACATAGCTCCGGGTAGGAATGGGCCTCTCCGCAAGGTCTGTACTGATCCATGAGGTTGAGGTATGTCCGGGTGGAGATCCTGTGGGCCAGAAAGGCCAGCCATTCCCGGGTTCCGGCGAGGTCGCCGGGAAGGAGGAGATGGCGCACCATGAGCCCCCGCAAGGCCTCGCCCCGCTCATTGCACTCCAACTCGCCCACCTGCCGCTGCATCTCGTACAGGGCCGAGCCGGCCCGCTCCGGATAGTTCCGGGCCCCTGCTAGCCGCTCGGCCACATCCGGATGGGCAAACTTCAGATCCGGCATGTAGATGTCCACGATCCCTTGCAGTAAGGCGAGGGTCTCCACCTCTTCGTACCCGCCGCAGTTGTAGACCAGGGGAAGCCTCAGGCCTTTCTCAATGGCTATGGGCAGGGCCTGCAGGATCTGGGGAACCACATGGGTGGGGGTGACCAGGTTGATATTGAGCGCCCCGTGCTGCTGCAGATCGAGCATGATCTGGGCAATATGGCCCGGCTCGGCCTGGGCAGCTGTCTCCGCTCCCCGGCTCACGTCGTAGTTCTGGCAGAACACGCATCCCAGATTGCAGCCTGCGAAGAAGATGGTTCCCGAGCCGTTTTTTCCCACCAGGGGGTCCTCCTCTCCGAAATGGAGATGATAGGAGGCTACAGGTGCGGTGCTGCCTGTTTGACAAAAGCCTCGCTCCCCCTCTAGTCTATTGACTCCGCATTGGCGCGGACAGAGGCGGCAGGCCCGGAGGATCTCCCGGGCCTTTTGCGTGCGCTGCCGCAGTGTTGGGGAATTGTATTCCAGATATCCGGGGCGCATGCGGCTAGCCTCCCTTGGCGGCGTTGCCGGGCAGGTGCAGGGAGCATCCTTTTGTTAAATTAAACTGTAGGGGGATGCGCGTCAATTCCCGCTGCAGACGACGCCCACGGGGCCAGTCCCCGTTACGGAGGGCCAATGGGCTTTTTCTCCTCCAGTTGCAGCCTGTACCGTTTTACCCTCTTGGACGAGGTGCCTCAGGCGGTATGGTCCAACCTCCCGGATCTGTTGCAGGAAAACCGTTTCCGGGAAATCGAGGACACGGCAGAGGAGCGGGGGTTCGGCTGGGTGAAATTCGGGGACATGCTGGACACGGATTTCACCACCGGCTCACTCTTCAAGGGCGGCTATGTCGCCTTCGCCCTCCGCCTGGACACGCGCCGCATTCCGCCTGCGGTATTCAAGAAGCACTACAGGGTGGCCCTGCAACAGCTAGAGGTGCAGACAAAGCAAAACAGCGGGAAATTCGTCTCCAGGGAGCAGAAGAAGGAGCTGCGGGAGCAGGTGCGCCTAAGACTGTTGTCCAGCATGCTGCCGGTTCCAGCTGTTTTCGACGTGGCCTGGAATGTGCAAAGCGGAAGGGTTTACCTGGCCGCGGGGCAGAGCAAGTTGCGCGAGCTGTTCACCGAGCTTTTCCGGCAGAGCTTCGGGCTGCGCCTGGAGACCCTCTCCCCCTACCGGCTGGCCCTGGAACGGTTGCCCCGGGAACAGCATCCCGGACTGGAAACCTACGAACCGGCGCTCTTCGTCTGAGCTCTCCGTTCCCCGTTCCCCGTTCCCCGTTCCCCGTTCCGGGTTACGCGTTCTGCGTGCCCAGCTCTGCGAGGACTGGTTCTGTCTTTTGTCTTCCCCTCCCCGCCCAGATCCAGCTATCGCCTTGATTTCCTTCAACCCTGAACGTTGAACGGGGAACGCTTTAACCCTTCCGGCCCAGGAGATAGATCCCGTAGGTGGCGAAGAGATTGGCCAGGAACCGGATGCGGATGCCCTTTTCTTCGGTGTGGAAGGTGATCGCGGTGTACTTGAGGATGGAAAAGCCGAAGGTGTGGCAGAAGCGGTGGAAGTCCTTCAGGGGGATGACGCGGATATTGGGCGTGTCGAACCATTCATAGGGCAGATCCCTGGAGATGGGGGCGCGTCCCTTGAAGAAGAAGAAGAGCCTGTGGGTGAAGAAGCTGAAGTTGGGGAAGCTGACGATCCCCTTGCTCCCCACCCGGAGCATTTCGTGTAGGAGGAAGGCGGGCTTGATCACCTGCTGCAGGGTCTGGCTCAGGATGACGTAGTCGAAGCAGGCAGGGGGGTAGTCCTGGATCTCTTCGTGGATGTCGCCGTGGATGACGTTCACTCCGTTGAGGATGGCCTGGGAGGCTTTTTTTTCGTCGATCTCGATCCCGGTGCCCGAGACGTTCTTCTGTTCCTGCAGGTGACAGAGAAGCTCACCTGAGCCGCATCCCAGGTCCAGGACCCTGCTCCCCGGCTTGATCCAGGAGGCGATGGTTTTAAGATCGAAGCGCATGACGGCGGCCGTAAGGGTTTTGCTGTTCGCGGTTTGTATGCCCCGAGTTTGCCTGTGGAAAAAAGGCTGCCTACGCCGGACCAATCTCGTCCAGCGGACCTGTTGTTTGCTCTCCCGGGAGTGTTAGCCCCTAG
>JAIPEP010000056.1 GCA_021737085.1 Desulfohalobiaceae bacterium
AGCTTGGGAGGGTATCTTCAGCAATGAGTTTTTGGCCATATGAAGCCTGTTCACGGTCGGGTTTCCCCCACGTGGCGAGCGAAGAAAATCGAACAGAGTCTCCGGAGAATTGATTCAAAAAGGCCCCCTTGAAGATTACTCTGAGGCCAGAAAAGTGGTGAATAGTTACTTTCCTTTCATTTCCTCTATAGCCAGGGCGGCAGCAGCCAGACCATAACCGCGAGCAGGAGTAGGCTGCCCTGTATTGGCATATAGAATCGCATCTCCCGGTCCACTCCGGACAAGGAGGTAAAGGGCGTGGAGCCTGTGTAAAACATTGCGAACCAGGAGGCGAAGGCGCTGCAGGCCAGAACTTGGGCGAGGGCCTGGGGCAGGGTCCCTGCCAGGATCCCTGCAGGCAGGAAGCCGGTGACAGCTCCGGCCAACAGCCCTTTGGCCGAGTAGGCCCGCAGCGGGATGCTGGGCAGGAGCGCGGGAACCAGAAAGACTCCGGTCACGAATCCGGTCAACACAGTGGCGAACGCCCCTAGGCCGGCCCCCAGGACGCCTGCAGGAGTAAATCCGCCCGGGCCGAGGATGGCTAAGATCAGACAGGCTGCAAGGGTCCAGAGCAGGAACTTGCGTGCCCCGTGCACCTCAACCAGGGCCACTGTCAGACGCTGCCCGAGCGGGAATCGCACCTTACGCATTTCCTGACCGGCCCGCATTCCGGAGTCCAAGTACGCAGGAAGGTCTTTGATGCGCACCGGACCGAAAAAACCGGAGAAGCCACAGAGCTTTTTCAATCTGTGAGCTGCAACCGCAGGCCCGGCCAATTGCGGCAGTATTAGGGTGCGATGGGAGACTACCCTGTCCAGACCGGTTTGCCTGACCCGCTGGGCCACTTCCTCGGTGCTGAAGCTATGCTTGCCGGCTGCGCACCAGACGTTGATGCCGTAGGTCTCCACCACTAATAGCCACAAGGAACGGCCGGACAATTGCTTACGCAGGATATCGAAGGTTAGCTTGAAGTTGCAGGTCACCAGCACCGGGCTGTCCTGGTCCGGGCTTCCCAAGGCGTACAGGCCCGGAGAGATGCGGTAGTTGTCTCGGGCAGGGCCCAGTCGAACTAATGCCGCCCCAAGGCGATCATAAAGTCCCCATTTGGGGCTAACCCTGGGGACAAGCCCCACAGGAGTAGACTGCCAGCCCTGCACGAAATGCCAAGCCCTGAGCCCTGCTTGCTCGCCTGCCGCCTCCGGCGGCAGCTCGTTGCAGGGGCCTCAGCAGGGCTCATCATCCTTTGATTCGGCCTGCTCCGCAGTAGCCGAAGCCCCTCGGAAGTCCTGCAGGATCGCGGGGGCAGTGCCGTCGGTTGCGGAAGCTCTACCAGCCCTTGTGGCTGAGACTCCCTCGGTTTCGCAACAAGGGGATTCGACCTGCAAGGGCTGCATCCCGCGGGTCCGTTCCTCCCGCACCTCCTGTGCGGTGGAGGAGCAATCTCAGGAGGAGCCCCACGCCTGTGCTGTGTGTAACCGGACCGAATCCCTATCTGTTTGTATCATGCTGCCTCCAAGCAATTTTGTCTGACGATAAATTACGTTCCTTACATCTCGTCCCTCGCCTGGACCAGGGCTTCCGTGGTCTCCCTCCAGGCCTCCACAGCCACTCTGTAGGCCTGCTCACCTTTGGAGGTGAGACTGTAGACCTTACGCTGTCTGCCGGAAACCACTTCGTTGTGACAGGTCACATAGCCTCCCCGCATAAAGTCCTTGAGCACAGGATAAATTGCGGCCTGACTGGGCGAGCAGCACCCCCGGGTCAGCTCGGAGATTTTTTGGGCTATGGCATAGCCGTGGGCGGGACTGGAGCGAAGGACCCGAAGGATGAAAAAGCGGGAAAGAGCCATCTTGAGCAGTCCGTTCCAGTATTCGCTGTCCAGGTAGAGCTCGTGCCCTTCTTCATCACATGTTGAACATTTATGCATAAATCTTTTATATATCGTGATGAATAGGTTGTCAAGAACACCGGGATAGCCGAGAACAGGATAAAAAGGGCGTTCGGATTAGCCGAGGGAGGTGACCCCATTCTGTTAAACACATTGGGGGACAAAATAAGCTCTACCCCCCGGACTTAAATCTGAGGACTTCGCGACTCGCCCGAAGGGGAGGCCGAAGTCCTCGGGAGAGAGGCATTGCCGGTAGCTTGGCCTGTTTTCTTGACAATGCTAGACTTACATTATCCCTGTTTGGAGGAAAATGTTTTGAACCTGCTGAATTGCTAGATAAAATTGGCAAGGCGCCTATCCGGGGAGAGCGCTGTAAGCGCGGGTTTCATCCCATCCTACAAATGCAGGGTGTAGCAACATCCAAGTGGCTTCACTCCCTACCCACCGGTGAAACGGGCACGATTTTCCATAAGGCAAGCCCTGGAAATAGGGGCCCGAGCTCGGGACTTATGCACAGCACGAGAAAGCCCTGATCTATATGAAACCCAGCGAACACATGGACCCATTCTTTGAATGGGTGCAGAGTGAAGCGCTCTCCCCGGATAGGCTCTGGTCATTCTCATATTTGGTTGTGCCCGGGTGGTTCCGGGAATAAGGGTTATATAAATGGACAGACAAGCTATTGATCTGTATAGCGATGTCTGCTTCAAGGAACCACGGAGGATTGGTGATGAGAACAAGTTTTTGTTACTTCGCTATAGTTATCCCTCTGTTGTTGTCCATAGCCTTTCTTGTCTCCTGCACTCCCTACAAGAGTCAGCAGGTCTCTTTTCGCCCCCCGGGTGACTACGAGAATGTGCATTTCATTGCTGGGGCGAAGGTTGCAGCGGAAAGCTATGCCGACGAGGACAAGGCCCGGGAGTCCTTCGGCTTTAATATTCGTAAGGCAGGTTTGCTGCCGGTTCAGGTGGTAATCAACAACACCGGGGAGGACACCCTGCAGGTGGTTCCGGGGCAGACCTTCCTCATCGACGAGGAAGGAAACTACTGGAATCTGTTGGACAAGAAGGAGGCATATACGCGACTGCAGAAAAGCGACGAATATTCCCGGCTGGCCAAGGGATCAGGCAAAGGGGCCGTTCTCGGAGGTGTGGGAGGGGCCATCGTGGGCTCCGCCATCGGCATCCTTACCGGACAAAACATTGGAGAGACCGCGGGAAAGGGGGCCGCGGTGGGAGGCGCAGGAGGCGCCGTGATCGGCGGTGCCCAGACCTATGAGGACAAGGAGCCGGAGCGGAGGATCGCCAGAGATCTGGAGGAAAAAGACTTGGAGAACAAGCAGGTGGAGCCCGGCATCCTAGGGCGCGGGTTTTTATTTTTCCCGGGAGAAGCCCCATCGGCCAGCCGCTTGCGACTGCAGTTACAGGATGTAGAAAGCGGCAAGCTGCACAATATGGTCCTGAATCTGTGAGCCCAGGGCATTTTTGCAACGGGGATAAGTGGGAAACATGTGTGGTGAAAATTTGAGTGTGGGCCGAAAGGGTAGGTCAGAGCAAAAAAAGGGGTTCCCGAATAATCGGAAACCCCCACCCTTCGGGAGTCGGGATGGCAGGATTTGAACCTGCGGCCCCTTGCGCCCCATGCAAGTGCGCTTCCAGACTGCGCCACATCCCGAACTGAGATAAAACTTAATTTTTGCCTGTTTTTTTGTCAAGGCAATAAGGTTCCCCGTTTCCGGTTCCCCGTTCAGGGTTGAAGAGGCGGTAAGCGGTAAGTCGGTGTGTCAATGTATCAGTCAGTCGGTTGATCTGTGGGACAAGAATTCTCTGAAACACTGAAACACTGATTCACCGACTCACTGACTCACTGTCTCACCGAATACGAGCTAAACATCCACCACGCACTGGGCGGTCCAGATGCCATCGCTCACAGAGACCGCGGCCTCGGAGTATGTAGCCGCCTTGACCTCCACTCCGGGATCCCTGCCGGAGAAATCGCTTCCTGTGGCTGTGCCCCGCAGGGTCCGACCTTTAAGGGAAACACTGAACTCAGAGAAGACGAGGCCGTTTATGTCCGCCTCGGCCAGGAGCTGATTGAGCCAGGCTAGGAGCAGTGATTCCATGTCAAAGCCTTCCACCTGGATTTCCACTTGGGTTTTTGCGGGGACATTCTCCAAATTGTCCACCATGAGGCTGAACATGGCCTTGGCTGCCATGGCCAGGGCCTCTTCCAGGCTGCGGCCGATACCTCGGACTCCGATGTCCGCACCATGTTCGAAGGTCTCGTAAGTGGGCGGATGGGGCATGGAACAAACTCCTAGTACGCGAGCTCACAGCAAAAGGGAGCTAACACGGCTAACTTGACTGAGCGGCTAAATTCCTCTACGTTTGATAGAAACGATCTTTGCCTAATTATCCGGGTGCCTAGATTGGCTTAAAAGGGAACCCTGTGCAAGTCAGGGACGGACCCACCGCTGTAAGCGGGGACGAAAGCCGCAATTAGCCACTGCCCTGCACCCACTTGACGCGCAAGTTATGGTCGCTTGAACCGGTTGTTCTTTTATGGGAAGACCGGTTTGATATGAGCAACGATTCTAGCGTGAAGTGGGTGCAGGGTGGGAAGGCGCGGTGATCCCCGCACCCACTTCAGGTACGGGTTGTTGCCCATGAAACCAGTTGAGTCCTTCTCGGACAACTTGGCCATAAGCAACGACCCGGGATGAAGCGGGTGCAGGGCAAGTAGTACGATCCGCGAGTCAGAAGACCTGCCCGGATAAAGACCGGCTCCGGAGGCCACTCTCCAGGCCGGATCAGATCGAGGATGAAAATGGGACATCCCCGGATCGGCTCAGAAAGCGATCCGGGGTTTTTTTTGTACAGATAAAGCCACAGCGATACGGGCGATTTCCATTATGCCTTCCCTCTGGGGCAAAGCTGCCCTGCACCAAATAGTCCTGGCGGTCGCCCTGCTCTCCCTGATCGCCGTCTCCACGGGAATGGGCTACATCGAGATCCCTGTGCGAACCGTCCTCCAGGCGCTCTGGGGAAAAATGTTCGGGCTGGAGAGCATGTTGTCCCGGATAGAGGATCTGCATTTGGTAACCATTTTCGAGGTCCGGCTCCCCCGCATCCTCACCGCAGCGGCAGTGGGAGCGGGGCTGGGCCTGTCCGGAGCGGTGTTCCAGGGCATCCTGCTCAATCCTCTGGCGGACCCCTACACTCTGGGAGTCTCCGCTGGCGCCGCCTTCGGGGCCTCCACTGCGCTACTCTTTGTCCCTGCGCTCCTGGGGCCATACACGGTTTTCATCTTCGCCTTCGCCGGGGCGGTCCTCACCCTGTTCGCGGTCATCTCCCTCTCCTCCTCCGCAGGTGGTATGTCCTCGAACAACCTGATCCTCTCCGGGGTCATCGTGACCGCCATTCTCTCCGCGGGGATCAGCTTTTGTAAGTATTTGGCCCAGGAGAGGGTCTCGGTGATAGTATTCTGGCTCCTGGGCAGCCTGGCCTCCTCCACCTGGCTGGAGGTGGGCCTGGTATTCTCCGTGGTGGGGCTCGGCTTTGGGGTGTGCCTCTATTTTGCCCGCGCCCTGAACATCATTTGCCTGGGCGGGCGTACCGCCTCCACTTTGGGCATTAGCCCGCAGCGGACCAGGCTGGTCCTTCTGGTCACGGCCTCCCTGGTGGCTGCGGTCTGCGTGGCAGTATCCGGGATCATCGGCTTTGTGGGCTTGCTGGTGCCGCACATGATGCGTGGCCTCACCGGCCCGGATCATATGAAGCTTTTGCCCGTCAGCCTGCTCTGCGGCGGACTCCTTCTTCTGGGCGCGGACACCCTGACCCGGGCGGTGCTGCCGCAGGAGGTCCCCATCGGAGTGCTCACCTCCCTGTTGGGTGGGCCCTTTTTCTGCTATGTCTTTCGCAAGAGGCAAATGGCCTTATGAGCGTGTTCCACCTGAGCAAGGCGCAGTACAGCTACCCGGACGGGACGCGGGCGGTGGAGGGAATAGATCTGGCCGTGGAGCCAGGCCGCTTTTACGGCATCGTGGGGCCCAACGGCAGCGGCAAGTCCACCCTGCTGGATCTGTTGCTGGGCTACAAGGAACCGTCCTCAGGGAGGGTGCTCTTCCGGGACAAACCCCTCTCCTCCTGGAGACGCAGGGATCTGGCCAGGGAGATCGCCCTGGTTCCGCAGGAGTTTGCTCTTACTTTTCCCTTCAGCGTGGAGGAGATAGTTTTTATGGGCCGCTATCCGCACATCCCGCGATTCGGGGCACCCGGACCGGAAGACCGGGAAGTGGTGCGGCGGATCATGGAGAGCATCGGCATCGCCCCCTATGGGGACCGCTCCATCACCGAGCTTAGCGGCGGGGAGAAGCAGCGCGCAGTGGTGGCCCGGGCCCTGGCCCAGGAAACAAATGTGCTCCTGCTGGATGAAGCCACATCCAGCTTGGACGTGAAACACGGTCTGCAGCTTATGCATCTTGTCCGCCAGCGGCAAGCGCGGCACGGAGCCACTGTGGTCTCCGTGTTCCACGACCTGAATCAGGCCTTACGCTTTTGCGATGAGCTGGTCTTCCTCAAGCAGGGGTGCCTGGTCCGCTGCGGCCCGGTTTCGGAAGTGGCGACAGAGGAGACCCTGGAGCGCGTTTTCGAGGTCCGGGCCAAATCCTATTTGGAGACCAGCCTCGGCTGTCTCCAGGCGGTGTTCTGGACGGAAGGAGAGGAAACCCTCGGAGCCGATGCATGAGGATACTGGTTGCGCTGCTCTTTTTATTTTGCCCCGTGCTTCTGAGCGGTTTCGTTTCCGTGCACGCGGGAGACTTCGCCCGGATCAACTCCACCTGCGTGCAGGACCAGGCCGGGCGGAGCATCGAGGTGGACCAGCCCTTCTCCAGGATCATCTCTTTGTACGGGGCCCACACCGAGGTCCTCTACGCCCTGGGAGCTGGCTCCCGGGTAGTCGGAGTTTCCAGCGGCGACCCCTACCCACAGCGCGCCGGGGAAAAGCCAGTCTTTTCCTACCATGACGGAGTGGAGCGGTTCCTGGCCCCGAACCCGGATCTGGTATTGATTCGGCCCATGATCGAGAGGGGCTACGGTAGGCTGGTCTCCAGGTTGCGGGATGCCGGGATCGCAGTAGTCTCACTTCAACCGCGAAAGCCCGAGGAGATCACGGAATATTGGCGTATCCTCGGCGTCTTGACCGGCAAGCAGGAGCGGGCCGAGGAGATGGTTCGCCTCTTCCGGCGAACCCGCAACAAGCTGCGAGAGCTGGGTGAGTCGGTCCAGGAGAAAAAGACAGTCTATTTCGAGGCCATCCACAAGGAGATGAAGACCTTCTCCCCGCAATCCATTGCCATGCACGTCCTGCGGACTGCAGGAGGGATCAACGCAGCGGACGGAGCCCGCCCAATCCGGGGCACCAATATCGCGGCCTACGGCAAGGAGCGAATCCTGGCCCACGCCAAGGACATCGAGGTCTATCTGGCCCAGAAGGGCCCCATGAACCAGCCCACCAGGGAGATGATCCAAAGCGAGCCGGGCTTCTCCCTGATTCGAGCGGTACGGCAGGGCGAGATCCATATCGTGAAGGAGCGAATCGTATCCCGCCCGGCACCCAGGCTGCTGCTGGGCATGTATCGCATCGGACGGGTCCTCTATCCGGACACCTTCACCCCCCGGGTGGGGAAGAGGGTGCGCCGGGTGGTGCAAGGATTCTACCAGGAGTAACGGCAGATGATGAGGGAAAACCATGCAAAGTAAACAGGACACCGGCACCCTGTACGGGATCGGAGTGGGGCCTGGCGATCCGGAGCTCATCCCGCTCAAAGCGATCCGGATCCTGCAGGAGGTGGACTGCATCTTTTCCGCCTCCTCCAGCAAGAACGACTACAGCATGGCCGTGCGCATAGCCTGGCCTCACATCCCGGAGAAGAAGCCGCTCAAGCTGCTCCCCTTCCCCATGAGCCTGGATCAGGAGGTGGCCAGCCTGGCCTGGAACGAGCACGCGGAGACCATCGTAGCAGAGCTGGAATCCGGGCGGAGCGCCGCCTTTCTCACTCTGGGCGATCCCTTGACCTATTCCACCTACGGCTACCTGCTGCGCATCATTCAGCAGAAAGCGCCCCATACCAAGATCGAGACCGTCCCCGGGATAACCTCCTACCAGGCAGGGGCCGCCACGGTGAACACCCCATTGGTGGAAGGGGAAGAGAACCTGGTGGTCCTCTCCGGGGTCAAGGGCGGGGACAACCTGCGCCGTATCGCCAAGGAGTCGGACAATGTGGTCTTTCTCAAGGCATACAAGCACCTGGATGACATTGTGGAGGCCCTGTCCGAGAACGGCCTCAAGCGTTGTTTCGGGGTAGTGCGCTGCGGATTTCCCGAACAAGAGGTGTACACCGACCTGCGACGGATGATGCACCAGGAGCCCAAGTACTGGAGCCTGGTCCTGGCTAAGCACAGCAGAGGAGAGGATTGATCCGCTAGCGGATCCGAGGCGCCTTATCCATGACGGCAACGGAGAGCACAGAAGCGAACACCGGGCAGGGCCGGCGAAAAGGTGGCCATCCGTTTGTGGGGGTCTCAGTCTCCCTGCTTGCTTCCGCAGCCCTGCTCGCCTGGCTGAACAGCGCAGCGAGCGACTGGGGACTAGCGGCCGCAGGAAACGATTTGGCCTGGCCCTTGTCCCGGATTCTTCTTTTAGTGGGTGTGGGCCTGATCGTGGGCCAGGTTGTGGAAGCCACGGGCTGGACCAGGCATCTGGCCCGGCTGGCCGGGCCCATGTTCCGCTTCGCCCATCTGGGATCCCGCTGCAGCGCAGCCTTCACTGCAGCTTTCTTCTCCGGGGTGACCGCCAACGCCATGCTGGTGGACTCCTACCGCGAGGGGAACATCGGCAAGGGCCAGCTCTTTCTGACCAACTTCGTTAACCATTTGCCGGCATTCTTTCTTCATCTGCCCACCACTCTGTTCATCGTCCTGCCTCTGGCCGGGCTGGCCGGAGGGATCTACATGGGCCTGGTGTTCGCGGCGATCGTCCTGCGCACCTGCTGCTTCCTGCTTGTAGGGCGCCTTTTCCTCCCTTTCCCGGAGGAGCCCCGGGAAAGGAGGGCAGGCGGATTCTCCTCACCCAGGGAGGGGCTCAGGCAGGTGATGGACCAGCTCCGCCGCAGGGTGCCCAGACGTTTTTTGGGCATCGTGCAGTACGTGGTCCCTATCTACATCTTCGTCTACACCCTGACCCAGCTGGGCGTTTTCGACGCCATGCGGCAGGTCCTATCCGGCACTGTCGTGGGCGCTGTGCTTCCTGTGGAATCTTTGTCCATGGTCGTTGTCGCTTTTCTGGCGGACTATGCTTCGGGTTTCGCCACAGCCGGGGCCTTGCTGGAGAACGGGGTCCTCGGCCTGCATCAGGCGGCGCTGGCCATGCTCCTGGGCAATGTGATCGCCTTTCCCGTCCGGGCCCTGCGACATCAGCTGCCGCGCTATCTGGGCATCTATACCCCGGGAATGGGAACCCAGATCCTGCTCCTGGGCCAGTTGGCCCGCGTGCTCAGCCTGCTCCTGGTGGGCGGGATCTACGGGGTTTTCACCCTGTCCTTTGCCGGATAAACTTGAACAAGGACACAAACAAAGCAGGATAACCCATGAGCTCCAATCAATCGCCTTCAGCAGGCAAGTGGATAGAGGAGGAGTCTTTCCGCCGCATCGAGGCGGAAGTCGGCGAGCCACGGCCCTTCGGCGGCGAGCAGTGGCAGGTGGTCCGTCGCATGATCCACGCCTCCGCGGATTTCGATATTCTCTCTCTGGTTCGCTTCCATCCGGAGGCGATTCAGGCGGGCAAGGAGGCCCTATCCCGGGGCTGTAGCATCGTGGCGGACACGGAGATGACCCGCGCCGGCCTTACCGCGACCCGGCTCAAGGGGCTGGGATGCGAAACCGCCTGTTACTTGAGCAGCCCACAGATCAAGGAGCTGGCCCGTACCTCGGAACGGACCCGTTCCCATCTGGCCATGGAGGCTGCTGCCCGTGACAGCGAAGAGTCAATCTTCGTCATCGGCAACGCGCCCACTGCCCTGGAGGCCCTTTTGGACCGCATCGCCTCGCAGGGAATCACTCCCCCCCTCATTCTGGGCATGCCGGTGGGCTTCGTGGGCGCGAGCGAGGCCAAGGAGCGTCTGGAAAACCAGAGCCAAATACCCTTCATCACCCTGCGCGGCCGCAAGGGGGGATCCGCTCTGGCCGCCTCCTGCCTGAACGCCCTGGCCGAGCTGGCGCTAGAAGCAGGGGAGGACTGAGGGAGATGGCCCGCAGCGGCGATCGCATCGGCGTCAGCACCGGCTCCTGCTCTGCGGCCGCGGCAAAGGCGGCGCTGCTGGTCCTGGCCGGACTGGAGGTCCCCGAATGCACGGACATCCCCCTGCCTGACGGACAGAGGCTTGTGATCCCTCTGGATCGGGCGTTCTGCGAAAACGGGGAGGGTGTTGCGGAGGTGATCAAGGACGCGGGAACCGACCCGGACGTGACCCACGGGGCCCGCATACGGGCCAGGATCCGCTACCTGCCGGAAGAGAAGGAGGAAGTGGTGCACATCCGGGGAGGCAGCGGCGTGGGCCGCGTGACCCAGCCCGGTCTTCCCGTGCCCCCGGGCGAGGCCGCGATCAATCCGGACCCCCGTCGCCAGATCAGCGAGGCGGCCCTCGAGGCCATGCGCGAGACCGGCTCTACTGTTGCTGTGCAGGTGGTCCTTGAGGTGGACCGGGGCCGCGAGCTGGCGAAAAAGACCATGAATCCCAGGCTGGGGATCGTGGAGGGAATTTCCATTTTGGGCACCCGGGGCACGGTTATCCCATTTTCCAAGGAATCCTACCGGGAGACCATACGCATGGGGTTGGACGTAGCCCGATCGCGGGGCCTCAAAGAAATCGCCCTGAGCACGGGAGGACGCAGCGAACGGCTGCTGTCCGACTATCTGCCCCGTATGCCCCTGCACGGTTTCGTGCAGATCGCCGATTTTTTCGCCTTTTCCCTGGAGCAGGCGGCGGAAAGGGATTTTTCCATGATTTATCTGAGCGCCTTCTTCGGCAAGCTGATCAAGATGGCCCAGGGCCACCACTACACCCACGCCAAGGTAAGCCGCATCGATTTTTCCCTCCTGTCGAACTGGTGCCTGCAGGCCGGAGTGGATAGCCGCCTGGCCGATTCCGTGTCGAGGGCCAACACGGCCCGCCACGCCCTGGAGATCCTCAGGGAAAGCCCTCAATCGAAGCGCCTGGTAGCAGAGACCTGCCGCAGGGCCGGGGAGCAGGCTGCCGCATTCGCCGGCCAGGGGCAGGATATCATTTACTACGTGTTCGACTTCGACGGGGAGCTAATGTATAGGAGTGGGTAAAAAGTCAAAGGTTAAAGGTTCGAAATTCTGGCCCAGGATTTTGGTGCCATGCAGAACAACCCCATTCAGGTCATCGGACTCGGTCCCGCGCCGGACAGGCTCGCCCCGCAGGAGCTGGAAATCGTCCGGGGGGCGGAGGTTCTGGCCGGAGGCGAGGAGCTGCTAGAGGCCTTTCAGGACAGCGAGGCCGAGTTCCTGCCCCTGCGCACACCCCTGGCCGAGTGGATCGGGGAGATTGTCAGCCGCAGGGAACAGGGCAGACGCATTGCGGTGCTCGCGGACGGGGATCCGCTGTTCTACGGCATCGGCAGCCGCCTCTGCCACGAGCTCGGACCGGAGACGGTCCGGGTGCACCCCGGGGTGTCCGTGCTGCAGGCTGCGGCTGCCAGGCTCTGTCTGCCCTGGAGTGATATCCTTACCGTGTCCCTGCACGGACGAGGAGACATGCTTGTCTTGCGGCGGGCCTTAGCCCGGAGCGAACGGGTGGGGGTGTACACCGATCCGGAGAACACCCCGGACCTTATCGCGGCATTCCTCAAACGGATCGGGGCGGAAGATTTCCGCGTCCACGTCCTGGAAAATCTCTTTGGGGAACAGGAGCGCATATCCTGCCTGAGCCCGGATCAGGCGGCTAAGGAGTCCTTCGCTGAGCCGAACTTTGTCCTGCTGGAACGGAGCCTTCCGCCGCGGATAGCGCTCACTCCCGGCATGCCGGAGGAGTCACTGGAGCGGGAGCGGGGCCTGATCAGCAAGCCCGAGGTGCGCCTGGCAGCCCTGGGCCGGCTGCAGCCGGAATGCGGGCACACCCTGTGGGACATCGGTGCTGGCTCCGGGTCCCTGTCCCTGGAGGCCTCGCTCCTCATCCGGGAGGGCCGCATCCTGGCGGTGGAGCGGGACAAGTCCCGTGCGGCCCAGATCGAGACCAACATTGTAGGCACCGGGGCCTTCGGTGTGGAGGTGATCCTGGACACCGCCCCGGACTGCTTCCAGCGGCTGCCGGACCCGGATCTCATTTTTCTCGGCGGTGGGGCAGGGCAGGGACACTGCCTGTTGGATGAGGCCTGGTCCCGCCTTCGGCCTGGCGGACGCCTGGTGGCCAGCCTGGTGCTTCTGGGCTCGCTGCAGGCAGTGCTTGATTGGGCATGGGCCAAGGGTCTCCAGCCGGAGCTGACCCAGATCCAGGTCAGCCGATCCGCACCCCTTCAGGGCGATCTGAGGCTCGCCGCCCGCAATCCGGTTTTCCTGCTTGCATTGCACAAACCTCCCCAGAGCGAGACGCCATGAGCCGCATTTTCCATCCCCTGTACTTCATCGGAGCCGGTCCGGGAGACCCGGAGCTGATCACGGTCAAGGCGCAGCGCATCCTGGCCGAGGCGGACGCGGTTCTCTACGCCGGCTCCCTGGTGCCGCAGGATATTCTTGCCTGGTGCCGGCCGGAGGCGGAGACCGTTGACTCCGCGAGCCTGACCCTGGAGCAGACCCACGCCTTCCTGCGCGATCGTTTGAGAAGCGGCTGTCTCGTGGCCAGGGTTCACACCGGCGATCCCTCCCTATATGGGGCGATCCGGGAGCAGATCCACCTCCTGGAGGAGGAGGGTTTGCCCTACGAGATCGTGCCCGGGATAACCGCCGCCTTCGCCGCAGCAGCCAGGGCCGGAGTCTCCTACACCCTGCCGGAGCGGACCCAGAGCCTGATCCTGACTCGGGCCGAGGGCCGAACTTCGGTGCCGGAGAAGGAGGCCCTGTCCAGTCTCGCTGCGCACCACGCGGCCATGGCCATCTATCTTTCCGCCGGCAGTGCCGGAGCAATGCAACGTCAGCTCCTGAACGGGGGCTATGCCGCGGATACGCCCGTGGTTATCGCCTATCGCGTGGGCTGGCCGGAGGAGCGGATCCTCTTCGTGCGCCTGGAGGAGATGGCTAAGACCGCGGAGCGGGAGAACATCACCCGGCAGGCCCTGTTTTTGATCCTGCCCGGACAGGAAGATGAGCCCGTATTCTCCAGACTCTATAGCCCGGACTTTACTCATGGCTACCGCGGATAGAATCGCTATTTACGCCCTGACCCGGCCCGCGGCCGAGCTGGCTCTCCGGCTCGAGGAGGCCTTCATTTCCAGCCAACGGTCATCCTTCCATCCGGAACCCGGAACGCGGAACGGGGAACGGGGAACGCGCCAAGCGGACCTCTATCTCCCAGCCGACCTGACCCAAGAATTCGGCGGACAAGGATTTTCCCGGCTTCAGGACCTTGTGGCTGAAACTTTTCACCGCTACATGGGCCATGTTTTCCTCACCGCCGCGGGGATTGCAGTGCGGAGCATCGCCACCTTGTTGCAGGGTAAAGACAGGGATCCGGCTGTCGTGGTCCTGGATCAGAAGGGAGAATACGCCGTTAGCCTCCTTTCCGGACACCTGGGCAGGGGCAACCGCCTGGCCCGGGAAGTGGCCGCGATCCTGGGCGGTCGGGCCGTAATCACCACTGCCACGGACTCCCTGGGGCTGCCCGCGGTGGAGGAGTTGGCCCGG
>JAIPEP010000003.1 GCA_021737085.1 Desulfohalobiaceae bacterium
ACAAGGAGCTATTGCATGGCAGCGGCATGGTATTCAGGTAGTGGAGGTTCCCTGACCCGACGTAGCTTTCTGGCCTGTAGCCTGGCATCCCTTGCCGCTACGGGGCTGGTGCCCTCATTGTCCCTGGCCGGCCCGGACACTCCGGATCTGGGTTTGGGCAAGGGAGATCCTGGCCCGGCGACGCGGGCTGCGGTTGATCTCATGGGCGGCATGGGGGCCTTTGTCCGTGAAGGGGACAATGTGCTCCTAAAGCCCAACATGAGCTTCTCCGCAGGACCGGAGGCAGGGGTCACCACCCATCCCGAGGTGGTGGAGGCCTTAGCCCGTATGTGCCTGCAGAGCGGGGCCTCCCGGGTCTACATCATGGATCATACCCTGCGGGATCCCGCGGCCTGCCGGGAGGAAACCGGCATCGGCCGCCTGGAGAAGGAGCTGCCCAAGGGGGTTGTGGTGCAGACGCCCTCCTCGTCGCACCGCTTCCAGTCCGCGGACATCCCGGAGGGTAAGCAACTCGGCTCCAGCGATTTCCTCAAGGAGGCCCTGGAGGCGGACGTACTTATCGCCGCGCCCGTGGCCAAGCATCACGGCAGCACGGGAGTGAGCCTGTCCATGAAGGGCATGATGGGCCTGATCCTGGATCGGGGGGCGCTGCACTGGAAATACGACCTTAATACGGCAATCGTGGACCTGTGCACCAGGCTACGGGCGGATCTCACCGTGGTGGACGCCACCCGCGCCCTGACCAGCAACGGCCCCTCCGGGCCGGGAGAGGTAAGCCGGCCGAACACGGTGATCGCCTCCAGGGACATGGTGGCCGCGGACGCCAAGGCGGTAAGCCTAGTCCGGTGGTACGGCCGCTCCGTCCCGCCCCAGAAGGTGGGCCATATCCGGGAAGCGCACGAGCGGGGACTGGGACGGATGGACGTGGAGAATCTGTCCACTCGGACGGTGGAGGCATGAACGTATTCCAGCGGAGCCTACAGGCCCTGTGCCTGGCCCTGTTTTTGCTTCTCCTCTTGGCCGCGGATCCTGTCCTGACCGGCTTCATCGATCCCGCCCGGGTCTTTGCCCTGGACCCGGCGGCCTACCTGGGAGCCGTCCTCACTGGTCGCGTTCTGCTTCCCGGGCTGGGCGCGCTCCTGTTTCTATTGCTTCTTACCTGGCTGCTAGGCCGCTTCTTCTGCGGCCATGTCTGCCCCCTGGGAACAACCTGCGACGCGGTCCGGCCGGCGCTTGGGGGCAAGTCCGCTAATGAGCCTCCCGGCTCTCGGGGGCCAAAGGCCAAGTACCTGGCTCTCTTGTTCATCACCGCCGCCTCCCTGCTGGGGCTCAATCTGGCCTATTGGGGAGCCCCCCTCACCCTTGCGGGCAGGCTCTTCATCCTGGTCCTCGGCCCTGCAGGGGAATTTGTCCTTTCCGGCCTATCCGAAATGGAGGTCCTGTCGGACCAGGCGTCCAGCGCTCTGGGGCTTCCCCCGGACCGCTACCTGGGGGCCTGGTTCTTCCTCCTCTTTTTCGCCGCTCTCCTGGGACTGCAGCATTTCCGGTCCAGGTTCTGGTGTCGCTTCCTCTGTCCTGCAGGGGCGGTTTTCGCTCTGGTGGCCAGGCGGCCCATTTTCCGCCGCACGGTCTTGGAGGCCTGCACCGACTGCGGCCTGTGCCGCAAGCAATGTCCCATGGGGGCCATCGGGAGCGATCCAAGGCTCACACGGCACGAGGAGTGCATCGTTTGCCAGCGCTGTGTCGAGCTCTGTCCCGAAGGGGCCATTGTCTTCCGTGGCCTCGGACTGCGGGAGAAATTCTCCGATCCCGAACCCTTCCTCCCCGGCAGGCGGGCGGCGGTGCAGACGCTGGCAACTGCCGCTGCAGTGGCCTTTGTCAGCCGCGCTGGGCTGGTGGAGGCCTGGAACAGGCAGGAGGAAGGCCAGCGGATTTTGTCCAGTGAGCTCATCCGTCCACCTGGAGCCCTGCCGGAGGACGACTTCCTGAACCGCTGCATCCGCTGCGGGCTCTGTCTGCGCATCTGCCCCACGGACATGCTCCAGCCCGCCATGGGGCACTCGGGGTGGTCCGGATTCCAGACTCCGGTGGCCGTGGCCCGCAGCGGGCCCTGCGAGCCGGGATGCACCCTGTGTGGCGACGTGTGTCCCAGCGGTGCCATCCGGAGACTGCCGGAGGCGGAGAAGGTGTGGGCCAAGATGGGCACCGCAGTGGTGGACCGTCGCAAGTGCCTGGCCTGGGAGTGGGGGGAGCGCTGTCTGGTCTGCGACGAGGCCTGTTCCTACGGGGCAGTGGAGCTGATCCAGGAGCCGGGCCTGGAGGTGGCGGTCCCCTCCGTTCGCGAGGACCGCTGCACGGGATGCGGGGCGTGCGAGTTCGCCTGTCCCGTGGTGGACCGGCCGGCCATAGCCGTCAGCTCTATGGCGGAGATACGGCTTGCTACCGGCTCCTATAGGGAGGAGGGCGAACGGAGGGGGCTGGACATCAGCCGCAAGGGAAGGGAGAGCGGGGAGAAACAGGAGAGGCGCGAGGAGCGGGAGGCATCCGGTCTGCCCCCCGGGTTCCAGTGATCTTTCGCGGAAGTTTTTCAAGCCGTGGAAAAGCCTTTGTGTGCGGGAGGGAGGTGCGACTGTTCGAGATCAAGGCCCTTTCTGTGCCAGACTTCGATGCCGTGGTCCCCGGCATTGGGGTGCTCCGGACCACAGGTTCTTGCAAGTGCCCGGAGCGTGGACGCGGCTCTGGGGGGTGGTGGACAGGCATATGCGGACCTCGCCGCCCCGGGGCATTGAGGATATTTGCGGGCTGTAGCCGGGATGCCAGGCCTAGCCCCGGGTGAGCCTTCCGGCTAGAGGATTAAGGGGAAGAGGGCGAAGCAGAGAATGCCCAGGAGGACCCCTACGCCAGGATTTTTCCATGCATGAGAGGCCGCCCCCACTGCAGCCAGGGACACTGTAAGGCGAACGGCGGCGATGGATGGGGCCTCGCCTTCAGGCAAACTGAGGGAGTGCAGGAACAGGGCGGCGATAACGCTGATTCCCGCGATCTCGAAGGCCCTGTTCAGGACCACGGCTCTGTTTGTGGAGGCGTGGAGGGTCCTATGGCTCGCCCTGAGGGGAAGGTAGCGAAGCAGATAGGTACCGAGCGCGATGGCGGAGATGGCGATAAGGGATTCTTTGGTCATGCTTGCCTCCTAAGCAGGAGCCAGGTCGCCGGTCCGGCTATCGCGGCAGCGATAATGGAGAGATTCTTTAGCTGCAGATAGAGGAAGAGGCCCGAGGCGAGACAGGCCGCTAGCATTGGGATAAGGGACTCCCTGTCCATCATTACCACGAGGAGTGCCAGGAACAGGGCGGGGATGGAGAAGGAGAAGGCAGTCTCCAGGAAGGGCAGCATAGACAGGATGAGCTTCCCGCCGAAGGAGCCCGCCCAGGTGAATCCCACCCAGGTCAGGTAGGCCGCGGTTTCCAGGCCGAGGAGCCAGACTAGCTGTCGCGATGCGGGAATGTGCGCGATCCGGCTCATGGACAGGCTGAAGACCTCGTCCGTGAGGCCGAAGGCGGCGAAAGGGAGTATTTTCTGCCTTCCCGGCGCGAGTCTCGTGGACAGGGAGGGGCCGTATACGATGTGCCGGACGTTGAGGGCGAGACAGATGAGAACGGTCACCGCGATCTGCGTCCCGCCCTCGAGCAGCCCGAGAAGAGCGAACTGGCTGGCTCCGGCGAAGACCGTAATCGAGGTGAAGGTGGCCCCGAGGTTGGACAGCCCTGCTTCCTCTGCTGCGAGGCCAAAGGCCAGGGCCACGGGGAGATAGCCCAGGACGATGGGATAGGATGCTGCTACTCCGTGGAAATAAGCGGCAATGTCGTCTTTGAGCCTGTTCTTGGCTTGGAGGGTCATACAGTAATCCTTCAAGGGGTGCTCGAAGCTGTTTGTGGGAGGTTCTGGAGTTTTTCTGTTTTTTGCGCACCTCAGGAGGGAGGAAATTCTCACAATAATAAAAGGTTGCAAATAAAAGAACCCCAGGAAGGATTACAAAGTATGTTTTCCGTGCGCTTTATTCGCTAAGTTTTCGTTTGGATAATGCCATATATTGTCCCTATTGCCTACCTTTTCCTCCAAGCGATCTTATCCCTGGGGTGATCGCTCGGCCTTTGGAAAACGCGGACAGAGTGCTCCATGTCAAGCGAGGGAGAAACAGGAATCCGATCAGGAAAGGGATAAGGGTATAGGTCAGCCTGTATAGTATGCAGGCCGCCAGGGCGAACTCGAAGGGGATGCCGAACGCCGTGTACGTGGCGGAGACCGCTCCCTCCATCACCCCCAATTGACCCGGAAGCTGAACAAAGAAGGCCCAGAACGTGCCGAAGATGAATCCGACCACCATGATCGCCGGATCCACAGCGTAGCCGCAGGCAAGGAATCCGGAATAGAGCGCGCCGAATCGAAGCCCCATTCCTGCGAACTCGAGCAAAAAAGGCCAGACTGTTCGCCAGCCGAGGGCGAATATGGCCCTGATCGATCCATCTATGATCTCCTGGATGTCTTGCCGGGCTTCTTTCCCTAGTATCTGCTCTTTGCCTCTGAACGCTGCCACGGAGTTTAGGCAGAAGCCTACAAGGCGCACCCATCTCCCGCGGGCGGCGGGGGAGAGGAATATTCGCAGGGCATAGGCGAGCAGCGCGGCGAAGAGAAAGCACTGGAAGATGATTACATCTCCGCCTATACCTTCGGGAACGAAGGGGAGGAAGACTCCCACCGCCAGCAGGAATATGAGGAAGATGACGAAGTAGTGGATGCAGACCCGGCCCAGGCTGTAGATGAGGGTCTCTAGGTAGGAGATTCCGTGAGTGGCCAGGTGGACGCTCCGCACGGCATAGCCGCTTAGCCCCGCGGAAACGAGGAGCTCGCTGAAAGTGAAGGAGACGTATCCGATCTTGAGGACTTCGAGGACCGCAGAGCGCCTGATCAGGTGCCGGACAAGGGAAACAAAGCAGAGGCCGAAGGCACCGAAGGAAGCCACTGCGGAGACTGCTCCGAGGAGGACCCACTCTGGGGCCAGATCTCTTCCGATCTGTGACAATCTATGGAGATCGGACAGGCTCACCAGAACGGCCAGGATAAATAGCCCCAGCAAAAGCGCAGCTATGGAGAGGGCTTTTTTCTTCCGCCCGGAAATTGTCATCCTCCTTGGTATATTAAAATCCACTCCATTGTTAATCTAGCAAAGCTAATACATGGCGTCTAATCCCCGCTTTTACCGGGTGAGCCGAGCGAAAGGGGATACCGCTGAGAAAGAAAAGGGGCATTATTCGCCTGGCCTGGGCGATTTCTCTCCTCCTTTTCGGGCTTGTTAGGGCGCAAGGATTTATGTAAAAACACCAGCGGTCAGGAAGACAATAGATGACATGTCTTGGCATCGCCTCAAGCATAGCGGATTTATAAAGGGAGATGGACCCATGCAGGAGGAGTTTTCGCAACTGTTCGACACAGTTTCGGAAGAGGAAACCAGGAGCAGGATCAAGGCATTTCGGGAGCGGATGTATCAGCGCTCTATTGATTATGCCCTTGTTCAGGTCAATGTGAACCTGTTTTATTTTACAGGTACTCTGCAACGGGGCATTTTGCTTATTCCGCTACGCGGAGAGCCGGGACTGTTGATACAAAAAGCGGTGGAACGGGCTGAGCTGGAAAGTCCCTTTCCGGTCCGGGAATTGAAAAGCATGAAGCAGTTGCCCGATCATATCCGGGATATGGGACTTGCAGCGGCTTCCAGGGTAGGGCTGGAGTTGCAGGAGGTCCCTGCCGCCCTCTTCGAGAAGCTGAGGACGCTCCTTGGCGCAGGAGAATGCGTGAATATATCCGAGGACCTTTTGCGGGTGAGGTCCAGGAAGAGCCCCTACGAGATGGAGCAGATCAAGCGCTCCGCAGCCCTCACGGAAAAAGTCTTTTCCGCAGTGCCCGACTGCCTGCGCGAGGGAATGAAGGAGATCGAGCTGGCTGCCGCCCTGCAGGCGGAAGGAAGGATCGCCGGCCATCAGGAAATAATGCGCATGCGCGGATTTAACCAGGAACTGACCAATCCGCACGTGCTTGCGGGGACCAGTGCTGCCGCTCCCTCCTTTGCAGACGTTCCCCTGGCCGGATACGGGACCACGGCTGCGGTGGCCCAGGGGGCCTCGCACAGGCGGATAGCCCGCAAGGAGCCGGTGATAGTGGACTACGGGGGCGGATATAACGGCTATATGACAGACGAGACACGGTCCTTTGCCTTGGGCGGGCTGGAGTCGGAATTGGTCCGTGCACACACTGCGGCAATGGAGGTGGCGGAATACGTGGAGCGAAACTCCGGCCCAGGTGTGTCCTGCCGGGAGCTATACTGGGAGGCAGTCGGGATCGCGGAGAGGGAGGGCCTAGGGGAGCATTTCATGGGTTACGGAAGGCACCGGGTCAGGTTCGTGGGGCACGGCATCGGGTTGTATATCAACGAATACCCTTTAATCGGCGATGTGGAGGACACCCTGGAAGAGGGGATGGTCTTCGCCGTGGAACCGAAATTCGTATTTCCGGATAAGGGAGCGGTAGGCGTGGAAATAGACCTGCGGGTGACGGAGAACGGAGCGCAGAGGCTCACCGGAACCCCGTTGGATGTTGTTTACTGCTAGAAAATCAATGTACAATAGCACCGGATGGTTGTCTTTTCCACGCCGGGCAGAGCGAACACAAAAAAGGCCGGACGACGTTTGCCCGGCCCTTGCCATGTTTATCTCCTCCGTGCCGGGGCTTTACCGGCACGGAGAAGGAAGGGAAATTCCGCCTCCTCGGCTTTTCCTCCCCCGCTTGGGGAGGGAAGGGGCTAGGACTCGATGGCGATCTTCTTGCCCTGCTCCACGCTTTGCTTGGGCAGGGTAACGGTCAGGATGCCGTTCTTGAAGGATGCCTTGACATTGTCCTCGTCCACCGAGGAGGAGAGGGGAATGGTGCGGGAAAAGGCACCATAGCTCCGCTCGATGCGCTGATAGTTTCCCTGGTTCTTCTCCTCCTCGAATTTCTTCTCGCCCTGCAGGACCAGCATGTTGTTCTGCAAGGAGATGTCGATATCCTTGCTCTCCATGCCGGGGAGCTCCGCCTCGACGGTGATGTTCTTTTCGTCCTCGCTTATGTTCACCGCCGGGTACTCCATCTGTCCCAGGGTGGACTCGAAAGGCATACGCCACAGATCCTCCATCAGATCGAACATGGAGCTCGGCCTCTGTGGTGTCTCCATGGCACCTCGCCTTTCTGCGGGAAGGAACCTCCGGAACATAGCGCATCACCTCCTTTTTTGGAATTTTCCCCTTTTATTTAACTAATAAATCGCAATTCTTCGGTGTCAATAGCAGGGAAAGAAAATTTTTTTGCATAATATCAGCTAGTTTACTCTAGTTTACGGATGCCTTGGCCAGAGGCCCCCACTTGGCGGCAACTTCCCTTGAACCCTTTCGAGCCTGCTCTTCTTGTTCCTGGCTGAGGCTGATGGGTTTATCCGGATAATCGCTGATGCATTCCTCAAAGCGGGGTGTGTTAGGGCGGGACAAGTGGTGCCTCGCCTGGCGGCTATTTTTTGCGCCGGATTCGGGCGCCGACCTGGGCTAGCTTGTCCTCCATCCTCTCGTAGCCGCGGTCCAGGTGATAGATCCGGCGCACCGTGGTGGTCCCCCGGGCGGCCAGGCCGGCCAGGACCAGGGAGGCACTGGCCCGCAGGTCCGAGGCCTGTACAGGGGCGCCGATCAGACGACGCTCGCCCCGGATCAAAGCCGTGTCTCCGCTGATTTTGATCTGCGCCCCCAGGCGCATGAGCTCCAGGGCGTGCAGAAAGCGGTTCTCGAAGATGGTTTCCTGGATCATTCCCGAGCCGCTTGCCACGCACATAAGGGCCATGAACTGGGCTTGCATGTCCGTGGGAAAGCCGGGATAGGGCTGAGTCACGATATCGATGCAGGCGAGATCCGGGGAGGAGCGGACCCGGGTAACGCTCTCCCCTGCTTCTACCTCCAACCCCATTTCCCGGAATTTGGCGATCACCGTGTCCAAGGCCCAGTCCGGACAGTTCTCCAGCTGGAGATCCCCGCCGCTGATGCCAGCTGCCGCCATGTAGGTGCCCGCCTCGATCCGGTCCGGCATGACCGTATAGCGGCAATTCCGCAGGCTTTCCACCCCCTTGATGCGGATAAGGCTGGTGCCCTGCCCGCTGATCCTGGCCCCGCAGGCATTGAGGAATTCGGCCAGGTCGCTGACCTCCGGCTCCCGGGCGGCGTTTTCCAGTATGGTTTCCCCTTCTGCCAGCACCGCGGCCAGGAGCATGTTTTCCGTTCCGCCCACTGTGGGGAAGTCGAAGACCACGTGCGCTCCGCGGAGTCGCTCGCAATGGCCCAGGATGTCTCCGGAGTCCAGATCGAAGCTTGCCCCGAGCTTCTCCAGGGATCGCAGGTGCATGTCGATAGGCCGGCTGCCGATGGCGCAGCCGCCGGGCAGGGCCACCCTGGCCCGGCCCAACCGGGCGAGGAGGGGGCCCAGACAGAGCACAGAGGCCCGCATGGTCCGGACCAGATCGTAGGGTGCCTCCGGTTTCAGGCCCGAGCCGGCGACAATGCTTACGCTGTCCCCTTCCCGGCGGCAGCTGCACCCGAACAGGGTTAGCAGCTCAATAGTGGTTCCCACGTCCTGCAGCTCCGGCAGTCCGGAAATAACCACTTCTCCGGGCACAAGCATGCTTCCCAGCAGAATGGGCAGGGCGGCATTCTTGGAGCCGCTGATGCGGACCTTGCCGGATAACGGCTTACCTCCCTGAATAATCAGCTCATCCATATCCCTTGACCGTGGCCTTTGAATACATTAATCTTTAGTTGCAGCAGTACGGTGGGTGTAGCTCAGTGGTCAGAGCACCAGGTTGTGGCCCTGGGAGCCGGGTGTTCAAATCACCTCACCCACCCCATATCCTTACTTTTTGTTTCTTTTTGCCAAAAAGAAACGCTAGTTAGGTTCCGGATGGAAACTAGCTAGAGGCCGCGCCGAGAGCGCGGCCTTTTTTTGGCTGGGTCCCTCTGCTTCTCCGGGATACCGGATTAGCCGTGCCCCTCCCGGGAATTGTCCTGACCCTTCCGCAGCTTGCGGGCATCCCCGACGCGTATGGTAATCTTGGCCTTATCCAGATATTCCAGCAAGGGGATGCTGTATTTGCGGCTCAGCCCGGTCAGCTCCTTGAATTCCTTGGGTCCCAGCTCCTCCCTTTCCGCAAAATAGCCCAGAACCAGGTTCCGGATCCGTTCCAGAGAGGCGGCGCTGTAATACAACCCGTCCTTTATCTTGATCAGCTTATTCTCTTCTGTCAAAAGCTGCAAGATGGGCGTGGCCTGTTTGGCGTCTATATCCAGGGCTTGCAGGACCTCGCTCAGATTGGGCGGGGTGATCCCGCCTTGTTCGTATTGCTCCAGGATCTTCTCCTTCAGCTTGGATTCATCCCGGCCCAGGGTAACACGGTGCTCCGGGAGGCGGAGGACCTCTTGTTCCGAGACGAGGAGCCCCTGCTTTTGGCAGCGTTCCAGGATGAAGTGCAGCAGCTTGGGAGGGAGGTCGCTCCCCCAGTCCGAGGCCAGCCGACCCCTGGAAATACCGCTTTGCAGGGGGTTGTTCTGGTGGTAGCGCCGCACGTAATCCTCCAGGTCCGCGGACAGGCGCTGGACCACGCTGGCGGAGACGTAGACGCGGTTGTCCTTGTCGAAGCAGAAGATTTGCTGCCTGGAGCCGAGATCCTGAAGCATCTTGTTCAGCTGCTTGGAGGAGGCGGCGCTAAGGACCTGCAGGCGGGGGAAGTCCAGCCCCTGGTTTCCGGCCAGATCCAGCTGGGTAAGCAGAACGGTTTCCGGATCTCCCTGGGCCAAAGAGTATAAGGGCTCCAGTTGAGAGGAGAAGCGCTTGACTTTGCGTCCCAGGGGATTGAGGAGCCTGCCGCCGGCAATGGTTCGCAAGGGCGAATGGGCCCGGATCACATAACGGTCCCCGAAGACGCCGACCATGGGAGAGGGGAAGCGGATCTGGGCCAGGGCGGTATCCCCTGGGGGAAGCTCCTCGGCGTCGAGGAGATGGACCCTGGCCAGGATTTCCCGTGTCCCGTGGTGGAAGTGGATCTCTCGCCTGTGTTTCAGGGGGCGCGGTGCGGAGGAAAGACAGGTGATCTCCACGTCCCAGGCGGTTTCCGGGAAGAGGCGCTCCGGGTGGGCCAGGGTGTCGCCCCGCTGCAGATCGTCCACTTCCAGGCCGGCCAGGTTGAGGGCGGTCCTTCGCCCGGCGCTCACCTTTTCTTCGCTTTGTCCGTGCACCTGGATGCGGCGCACCTTGCACCGCTGCTCTCCGGGATGGACCTGCAGGGTGTCGCCCAGGTGAACCTCGCCGGAGGTCAGGGTTCCGGTTACCACGGTTCCGTGGCCCCGCATGGTGAAGACCCTGTCCACGGGTAGCCGGAAGATATCCGGCTTGTCCTTCTCTCCGAGTGTTCTTATCTTGTCCTGTAGGGCGCTGCGCAAGCGGTCGATGCCCTCGCCGGTGTGAGCGGAGACAGGTATCACCGGGGCGTCCGCCAGGAAGGTCCCGGAGAGAAAATCCCGCAGATCCTCGGTGGCCAGCTCCAGAAGCTCTTCATCCACGGAATCCGTTTTGGTCAGGGCCACCAAACCGTTGTCAATTCCGAGCAGGGAACAGATTTCCATATGCTCCCGGGTCTGGGGCATAACCCCCTCGTCCGCGGCTACTGTGAGCAGGACGAAGTCGATGCCCGCTGCTCCGGCCACCATGTTCTTCACGAACTTTTCGTGGCCAGGCACATCCACTATTCCCAGGCGTTCCCCTTGGGGCAGATCCAGGAAGGCGAAGCCGAGCTCTATGGTGATGCCGCGCTTTTTCTCGTCCTTGAGCCGGTCGCAGTCGATACCGCTCAGGGCCCGGATCAGTGTGGTCTTGCCGTGGTCTATGTGTCCGGCTGTTCCCATGATGATGGGCATGCGGGCCTCTCTTGCCGAATTTTTGCATGGGGGTTGTCTCTGAAAAGGCTAGTTGGAACCGTAAGCCGCTTTCCGTGGCAAAGCCGGGGAAAGCGGCACCCTGACCCCTTTCCAGCTATAGTCCTTCCGCTTCAGGAAACAACAATCCTAAAGCGATTGCCAGGATAATGCAACGTGAGACCCCGCCGGGCCGGGGCGTGATCCTGCTTTGCGGAACAGGTGATGCGAACTGGGGGATATCGGGCAACTATCTCCTTGACACGGGTTTTGTTCCTTCCCTAGGATTCATACAGATTATTGTGAACCCTTTTTCAGGCAGCAACAATCCGGTTTCCTGGCTGCGTAGGGACGGCCGGTTCCGAGAATCGCCGAAACCGTTGGCGAACTTCGGGCAGGGGACCGAAATTATTGATTCTCGATAGAAACACGTTACAGGGGCGGGACTTTTACGATCGAAGACAAGGGAGCCTGGCATGGAAAAAGAACTGCAGGGACAAAGGACCTTTATCCTAGTAGGCGGCAGTGGCGCCGGGAAGACCTCGCTGGCTGAAGCGATGCTCTACCACACAGGGGTGAGCAGTCGGATGGGCAGCATCGACAGCGGGAATACTTTCCTGGACTTCGAGCCGGAAGAGGTCAAAAAGGGCGGAAGCATCCAGCCCGCATACACAGTGTTTTCCCATAAGGGACAAAGACATTTTTTGATCGACGTTCCCGGGGACACGAACTTTCACGGCGAGCTGCCCTATCAACTGGCAGCAGCCGACGGAGCGGTCTACGTCCTCGACGCGGTGGACGGAATCAAGCCGCAGGACAAGAAAATCTGGAGAGAGGTCAGGGAATCCAGGCTGCCCATGCTGGCGGTGATCAACAAGCTGGACCGGGAACGGGCGGACACGGATCAGGTTCTGAACGGGATGCGGGACACTCTCGGGGCCAAGCCGGTCCCTTGCTACCTCCCCCTCGGCGAAGCAGGAGATTTTCAGGGGGTAGTGGACGTGCTTACCGGCACGGCCTATAGCTTCGACGCGGAGAACAACCTTGTCACTTCAGGTGAAGTCCCGGAGGGGATGCAGGACACGGTGCGGGAGATGTACGAGACCGCGGTGGAGAACATCGCGGAATCGGACGAGGAGCTTATGGAGAAGTACTTGGAGGAGGGAGAGCTCGGCGCTGAGGAGGTTCAGTCCGGGCTGCGCAAAGGAGTTCTCTCCGAAGAGCTGATACCCGTCTGCCCCACAGCAGCACTGGAAGGCAAAGGGGCGGGACTGCTCCTGGACATGATCCAGAACCTGCTCCCCTCACCCCTGGAGCGACCCTCCTGGCCGGGAGCCGAGGGTGATGAGCGGCCCTCCTCTCCAGAGGCCCCTGTCTCCTGTTTCGTGTTCAAGACTATTGTCACCCCTTTTGGGGGGCATCTGAACGTCCTCCGGGTCATGTCCGGTAGCGTGGCCTCGGATATGCAGGTATACAATCCCCAGAAGCAGGTCAGGGAAAAGCTGGGTCAGTTGCAGTGGGTCGTGGGAAAGAAGCAGGAGCCATGCAAGGAAGAGGTGGGACCTGGCGCCCTGGTGGCAGTGGCCAAGCTAAAGAACACGGCAACGGGTGAAGTCCTTTGCTCGGAGAAGGAGCCCTTCATTTACGCCAGGCCGCAGCTACCCTCCCAGGTGCTTTCCTATGCTTTGCTCGGCTCCAAGGAGGACGAGGACAAAATGATGATGGCAGTACACAAGCTGCTGGAGGAGGATGTCAGCCTCAAGCTACACCACAACGAGGAAACCGGAGACATCCTGCTCTCCGGAATGGGGCAGCAGCATATCGAAATGGCGGTGGAGAAGGTCAAGCGCCGGAACAAAGTGGACGCCAGGCTGCAGGATCCCAAGATTCCCTACAAGGAAACCCTGAAGGCAGGGGCGGATGCGCAGGGCAGGTTCAAGAAACAGACCGGGGGAAGAGGCCAGTTCGGAGACTGTGTGATCCGGATCGAGCCCCAGCAGCGGGGCGAGGGGTATGAGTTCGTCAATCAGATCGTGGGCGGGGTGATCCCCAAACAGTATATTCCGGCAGTGGACCAGGGGATTCAGGAAGCGGCCCAAAAGGGTATCCTGGCGGGCTATCCCGTGGTGGACTTCAAGGTCACCTGCTACGACGGCTCCTATCACAGCGTGGACTCCTCGGAAATGGCCTTCAAGGTGGCCGGATCCATGGCCTTCAAGAAGGCGGCGGAGAAGGCGGGCCTCACGCTCCTGGAGCCGATCATGACCCTGTACATCGAGGTTCCGGACGAATTCATGGGGGATGTGATCGGGGATATTTCCAGCCGCAGGGGCAAGGTGCTGGGATACGAAACGAACCAGGGCATCACCGAGATTCGGGCCCAGGCCCCCATGGCGGAGATTCTGCAGTATGCCCCGGATTTGCGGGCCATGACCGGAGGGCAGGGCGTCTTCTCCATGCAGTTCGACCACTACGAGGAATGCCCGCCCCACGTGCAGGAGGCGATTCTGGAACAGGTCCGGGAGAAGGCGGAATAGTCCATTGAGCCGGACTTGCCACGAGGGAAACCAGGTGGCAATAAATTTCTGCTATGGCAGGGACAAAGCCGCTCTCCGGAGCGGCTTTTGTATTTGTGGACGATTCCCTTGTGCAGCCGGGCAAACTGCGTTATGCAGAACTGCGGGCAACTAGCTAGTTTCTTCCGGCAACTAGCTAGCCTTTTTTAAAGAAGAAGCAAGAAAATCAAGGGATTAGATAGCCAATCTCGGGTTACGAATCCTTAGGTCGGAAATCCTAAAAAGTTATGGCGAGCAAGGAAGGCAAATCAGGGCTAGTGAAAAGGGTACGGATTGTATGGCAAAATGTCTTTTTTCTCGCGGCATTTTGTCCCGTTACCCTGTTGGTTTCCCTGACAGTGATCGCTCTGAGCCGGTTCCCGCGGACCATGCGGTTGCGGCGCAAACTGGAGGGCTTCTGGGCCAAAACCGCGGTTGTCGCCGCCGGAGTGCGTGTAGTGTGTGATTTTGCCCATCTGGATCCCCGGCAGAACTACATTTTTCTTTCCAATCATCAAAGCCATCTGGATATACCCATCATTCTCTCCTTGTTCCCGGAATTCCGTCCCCGTTTTCTGGCCAAGGAATCACTGTTCAAGATTCCTATATTCGGTCCGGGTATGGGGAACACCGGTCATTTTTCCGTGGACAGGGAGAACAGGCGGCAGGGGATGAAGGATCTGGAGCGGGTGGTGCAATCGGTGCGGCAGGGAGAGTCCGCGCTTGTATTCCCGGAAGGCACCCGCAATACGGGAGCGGAAAGCCTTTTGACCTTTCAGAGCGGGGCCTTTATTCTCCTGCTCAAGAGTAATGTTCCGGCCGTGCCCCTTGTCCTGGACGGGACGAAACGGATTCTGCCCAAGGGAGCGAAGTATCTGCGGCCGGGAACAGTGCGCGTCCGAGCCCTCCCCCCTATCGATGTGGGGCAGGACTATACTTTGAAGGACAGGGAGCTGCTGAAGCAGGTCATGTGGCGTAAGATGCAGGAAGGGTTTCTGCACCTTTATTGAGCGGCATCAGGGCCGATAGGAAGGGCTCTTGAACCAGGAAACCTGTTTGGAGAGAACGGGATTTCCTTTTGCAGGATAAATATATTTGCGGGATCTGAAGCTGTAAATCGTAGCGGTATCTCGGGTTGCCCTCATTTTGCGGGGGCTGGGGCGCGGCCCCGAATAAAGACTGAAGAGAAATCGCTCAGTTCGTGTGGGGTCTTAAGGTCATGAAAGAAGGAGATAACTGGGTAACACTGTATCCAGTAGGCGGATTGGGGGAAATAGGACAGAACTGTATGCTCCTGGAGAGCCGGGACAGCGCAGTTATCATCGATTGCGGCCTCATGTTCCCGGAGGATTTCCATTACGGTATCGATGTGCTCATTCCCCGTCTGGACTTTTTGTTGGATAAGAAGGACAAGATTGCCGGCATCGTCCTGACCCATGCCCACGAGGACCATATCGGGGCCCTGCCCTGGCTGCTGCCCGATCTGAACGTACCGCTCTACGGCTCCGAGTTTACTCTGACCATGGTCCAGAACAAGCTCCGGGACGACAGTCTGGTGGACGCCCCTGAAGTAGCTTTTACCACGGTCCAGCCCAGGGAGGCGGTGTCTATCGGAGATTTCACCTTCCATTTCTTTCCTGTCTGTCACTCCATTATTCAGGGCTATGCCCTGGGGATCGAGACACCGGTGGGTAGAATTTTGCATAGCGGGGACTTCAAGATCGACAAAAATCCACTGGGAGGACATTTCACGGATCTGGAGGGAATCAAGTCCTTCGCAGAAAACGGAGTGAGACTGATGCTCTCCGACTCCACCAACGTGGAGCGTGAGGGCCGGGCCATGACCGAGTTGGAGGTTAAGGAGACCCTGCGGGACATCTTTTCCCAGGCCGAAGGCCGGATCGTGATGACCCTGTTCTCCAGTCATGTACAGCGCATTCAGGAGATCGCCGATCTGTCCAGGCAGTTCGGCCGCAAGATCGCAGTGAGCGGCCGCAGCCTCCTGAACACAATCGAGGTTGCCCGGAAGCTGGGACATTTGGACGTGTCGCAGGACGTCTTCTGCGATCTCCAGGACCTGAAGGAAATTCCGGATGTGGAGATGGTTCTTCTGGTGACCGGCTCGCAAGGGGAGCCCATGTCCGCGTTGACCCGGCTGGCCGAGGGCTCCCACAGGCAGCTCCGCATCCACAGCGGGGACACGGTGATCATGTCCTCCAGATTCATTCCCGGAAATACCAAGGCGATCAACAAGGTGATCAACAGCCTCTATCGCCTCGGGGCCGAGGTGATGTACGAAAAGGTGCAGGCGGTTCACGCTTCCGGTCACGCCCACAGGGAAGAACTGGAGGCCATGCTGCGCACGGTCCGCCCCATGTTTTTCCTTCCCATTCATGGGGAATACAGGCACTTGTTCAAGCATTCCAGACTGGCCATGGAGTGTGGTGTAACAGAGGAGCGGGCCCTTGTCCTGGAGAACGGGCAACCCTTCACTTTATGGGAAAGGGGAATTCGCTTCGAGGAGTCCTTTTCCGCCAGCTCGGTCATGGTGGACGGCAAGGGGGTGGGAGACGTTGGCCGCTCCATTCTCAAGGAGAGGCGTCTACTTGCCGGAGAGGGCATGGTGGTCCTGCTGCTCGTCTTGGACAACGACAGCGGGGAAATCCTCATGGGGCCCAAGATCCAGTCCAAAGGCTTCATTTTCGAGCAGGAATACGCTCACATCCTGGAGGAGGCGGAAACCATCGTCCTGGATGTCTACTCCCAGGTTCCCCGCACGGCATGGAAAAAGCTCCGACAGAGGAGCAAGGCCGCTCTCCGGCGCTATTTCCAGCGCTCCCTGGGCCGGGATCCGGTGATAGTGCCCCTGGTGATCAATATCTAGCTAGTGCCGGCCCGCGACCCGTGAACCCGTGAACGGAATGATCGGGATACGAGAAACGGGGCAGGCAATATGAGATACATACTTTCGGACGTCTGATATCAGGTATCTGGTGCCTGGAACACTAGGCCGAACTCCGATATCTGAAATCTGACCTCTGTCATCTGTCATCTGTTTCCTGGAGGCCGTCATGCGCGTCGTACGGGTTAGCTACGCGGAGCAGACCTTCTATGCTGCGCTTTATGCGGAACAGGTCTGCCCTCTGGAGGAGCGGATCGAGATTCCCCGGAGCATTCCCCTGCAGGAAGTCGTTCTGGAAAGGCCGGTGCAACCCACGAAGGTGGTCTGCGTGGGACTGAACTATCATGCCCACGCCCAGGAGCTGGGCAAGGAAATACCTGAGGAGCCGCTTCTGTTTCTCAAGCCTCCTTCCTCGGTTATCGGCTCTGGAGAAACAATCCGGCTCCCGCCCCAATCGGAGAACGTGCACTACGAGGGGGAGCTGGCGATGGTCATGGGCAAAACGTGCCGTAATGCGGAGGTCGAAGAGGTCCCGGAACACATATTCGGTTATAGCTGCGCCAACGACGTAACAGCCAGGGATCTGCAGCAAAAGGACGTTCAGTACACTCGGGCCAAGGGCTTCGACACTTTCTGTCCCGTGGGTCCTTGCATCGAAACGGATCTTAACCCGGAGCAGGGGCGAGAGCTCAGGACCCTGCAAAACGGTGAGCTCCGGCAGCGGGGGAGCACTTCGGATATGGTCTTTCCTCCGGACCGGCTGGTAAGCTTTATCTCCGGGATCATGACCCTTAATCCCGGGGATGTGATTTTGACCGGTACCCCTCCCGGCGTGGGCCGGATCAACCCGGGAGACGACCTCAGCATAGAGATAGAAGGGATCGGTGAGCTACAGAACAGCGTCCAGGACCAAGGGTGATCTATCCCGGGCATTTTTTTGCGGAATAAGTGCGGGACGAAACTCGAGTCGGACTGCCTGCGCAAGCAGAAAGAACAAATTCAGCCTGGGAGGAGAGAAATTCTTCTTGTCAGAGCCTTTTTTATGTATTAGAGGTAAATGTTCGACGAGCGCCGGACAGCAAGCGAGCCTGGACCCGAAAAGGCACATTTCGTCCTGGATAGCCCCTGTGGCGTAGACAGGGTGTAAAGACAACTGGTGTTTTCTTGTTGTTTGGCGTCAACAATGCGGGCCCTTTTTTTAACCCTTTAGCAAACAACGCACACTTCGGCTGGTCCGGGGGTCTCCCGGAAACAGGGGTTTCGGGAGTGAAGGATCGGGAAACAGGCCGAAGTGGTGGAAACAACCCAAAAGAAGGAGACTACCATGTCCAAGATCACCATGAAGGAAATGCTGGAAACCGGGGTCCATTTCGGCCACCAGACCAGACGGTGGAACCCGAAGATGCGGCCCTACATTTTCGGTTCCCGCAAGGGGATTCACATCATCGATCTGCAACAGACCATGCCCCTTTTCGACCGGGCCTACGATTTCCTGGTCAATGTGGTGGCCAACAAGGGCAAGGTGCTCTTTGTGGGCACCAAGCGCCAGGCCCAGGAGATCATTCAGGAAGAGGCCGAGCGGGCTGATCAGTTTTATATCACCACTCGCTGGATGGGCGGCACCCTCACCAACTTCGGCACCATCAAGCACAGTGTGGAGCGGATGAAAAGATTGGAGACACGGTTCGAGGACGGCAGCATCCATCGCTTCCCCAAGAAGGAAGTGGTGCATATGCAGCGGGAGCTGCAAAAGCTGCGCAGGGCTCTGGGCGGAATCAGGAGCATGGAGAACTATCCCCAGGCCGGAGTCATTGTGGATCCCAAGCGGGAAGAGATCGCAGTACGGGAATTCAATAGGTTGGGCATCCCCATTGTGGCGATTACGGATACCAACTGCGATCCCGATGTCGTCGACTACGTCATTCCTGGCAATGATGATGCCATCCGGGCGATCAAGCTGTTCACTTCCCGGGTTGCGGACGCTTGTCTGGAAGGCGCGGCACACCAGGAGGAGACCGAGGAAGAGGTCAGCCAGGAGGCGGAGCCCGCACCTGAGCAGGCTGTGACAGAGGAGGCCGAGGGAATTTCCCGTGAGTTTGGAGAAGAGGCCGAAAACGAGACCGAATTCGAGTGATAGGAGAGAAAGGCATGGAGATATCCGCGAAGATGGTTAAGGACCTCCGGGAAAAGACCGGTGCCGGAATGATGGATTGCAAAAAAGCCCTCCAGGAGACTGACGGGGACGAGAAAAAGGCAGTTAACTGGTTGAGGGAGAAGGGGATCTCCAAGGCGGAGAAACGCTCCGGTCGGTCCGCAGCCGAAGGAACCATTGGCACTTATGTGCATACCAACGGCAAGATCGGAGTGATAGTGGAGGTGAACTGCGAAACGGATTTTGTGGCCAAGAACGAAAAATTCCAGGAGTTCGTTAAGAATATTTCCATGCAGATCGCGGCTGCCAGTCCCATCTGCGTGCGTCCGGAGGAATTGCCCCAAGAGTCCCTGGAGCAGGAGAAAGAGGTTTACCGAAAGCAGGCCCAGGCCGAGGGCAAGCCGGAGCGTGTTGTGGAGCAGATCGTGGAGGGCCGTATAGGGAAGTACTACAAGGAAGTTTGCCTTATGGAGCAGCCCTACATCAAGGACGACTCCCTTACGGTTAAGGATCTGCTCAATGAGCTGATCGCTGTTTTGGGGGAAAAGATCGTTATTAACCGCTTCCAGCGCATGGAAGTGGGCGAGACTTAGTCATAGAAGCAATGGCCCCCTCTGGGGGCTTTTTTTTCTTGTCTCCAGCCGATCCTGGGGATAGGATATTCTATTGTTTCCCCTCACCGCAGCCCGAGACCAAGAGGATGGATCGGGAGAGCGGGATCCCCTTCATCATTCGGCGGGTGTTATGACTCGATTCGCCTACACACGGGTATTACTTAAATTGAGCGGAGAAGCCCTGGCCGGGAAGGAGGCCTACGGTGTGGACCAGGAGGCCATCGATGCCATTAGCCGCGATGTGTCGGAAGCGGTGGAGACGGGAGTGGAAATGGCCCTGGTCATCGGGGGAGGGAATATTTTTCGGGGGGTTTCCACCTCCGCCCGGGGAATGGATCGCGCCTCGGCGGATTATATGGGCATGCTGGCCACAGTGATGAACGGCCTTGCTTTGCAGGACAGCCTGGAGAAGAACGGGCTGGTCACCAGGTTGACCACGGCGATAGGGATGCAGGAGGTGGCTGAGCCCTATATTCGGCGCCGGGCTATCCGCCATCTGGAAAAGAAGCGGGTGGTGATCTGTGCCGCCGGCACGGGGAATCCGTATTTCACTACGGATACTGCCGCCTCTCTGCGAGCTATGGAGCTCGGGGCGGATGCCCTGCTCAAAGCCACACGGGTGGACGGGGTGTATGACAGAAACCCCCGGGATGCCGAAGCCAGGCTTTTGCGCAGGCTTACCTATCTCGATGTGCTGCAGCAGAGTTTGGGAGTCATGGACTCCACCGCAATCTCATTGTGCATGGACAATAACCTTCCGGTGGTGGTCTTCAATCTGCTGACGCGGCACAATATCCTGCGGGTCATTGAAGGGAAAGATGTGGGCACAGTCGTGCAAGGAGGTTAGACATGGAGGATGTATTCCAGGATTGCCGGGATCGGATGGAGAAGGCGCTTCAAACCCTGCACAAGGATTTCGCTAAATTGCGCACTGGCAGAGCGACAACCTCCCTGGTGGATGACATCCATGTCGATTACTACCAAATGCCCACCCCCCTGAATCAATTGGCCTCCATCTCCATTCCGGATAGCCGGACCATAGTCATTCAGCCATGGGACAAGAGCAGCATAGGGAATGTGGAGAAGGCTATCATGAAGTCGGAGCTGGGGCTGAATCCCATAAACGACGGCAAGGTGATCCGGATCAACATCCCGGCTCTTACCGAGGAGCGGCGCAAGGAGTTGGCCAAAGTGGCCAAGAAGTACACCGAGGACACCAAGGTGGCCATCCGCAACATTCGGCGGGAGGCAAACGACACCCTCAAAAAACGCAAGAACAACAAGGAGATCTCCGAGGACGACATGTATTCCGGGCAGGAACAGATCCAGAAGCTCACCGACGAGTACGTGTCCAAGGCGGATAAGGCCCGGGAGGATAAAGAAAAGGAAATCATGGAGCTATAGCCCCCTTGAGCCCGGAGAACCACTCGGACGAGACCCAAGAGGCAGGAGCTCTCCCCCGGCATGTTGCTATAATCATGGACGGCAACGGGCGCTGGGCCAAACAGCGCGGCCAGCCCCGCAGCGAGGGACACAAGGCGGGTACGGAGGCGGCGAGGCAAATCGTGACCCATTGCCGGGAGCTGGGGATCGAACACCTCACCCTGTACACATTTTCCAAGGAGAACTGGAAACGTCCCCGCGCGGAGATCGATGTCCTCTTCGATCTTTTGATCCGCTTTATTCGGGGAGAGCAGCACAGGCTCGTCCAGGAGTCCATTCGCCTCAATCTGATCGGAGAGCCGGAGGGACTGCCCTCGGGAGTGCGTCAGGTGCTGCGGCATGTCTGTAATCAGACGGCGAAAGGGGAGCGGATGGTCCTCAATCTGGCCCTGAACTATTCCGGACGGGACGAGATCCTTGCTGCGTGCAGGAGAATCCTCTCCCAGGGTCTCGATCCGGAGCGGATCACCCAGGAGCTGTTCTCTGACTTTCTGAGCACAGCGAATCTTCCGGATCCGGACCTCGTCATCCGAACCAGTGGGGAGCGCCGCTTGAGCAACTTCCTGCTCTTTCAATCCGCCTATTCCGAGTTCTATTTCTCGGACACCCTGTGGCCGGACTACAGCGCTGCCGATCTCGATCTGGCCCTGGAGGATTATCGCCACAGGTGCCGCCGTTTCGGAGCGGCCAGATGACAGAAGACAGCAATTAGGATGCCGGGGACAGAATATAGCCTGCGCCACCCTATCATTTCCTTGGAGAAAATATCTCGCGAAAGACAAACAGCAGTGTATTCATGACCCCCCACACGAAGCGCGTTATTACCGGCCTGGTCCTGGTTCTCGTTTTAGGCTATCTCATTTTCTGGGCCTCCCCCCTGGAAGTGGCCCTCGGGGCACTTGCCTTGAGCGGAATGGGCCTGTGGGAGTTCTTTTCCCTGTTCTGGCCCGGGTCAAAGCGGGTCTGGCTCAAATGCGTAGGCATAGTCCTGGCCGTTCCCCTCGTGATGCACAACTTTCTGGGAATACCTGCCCTGAGTGCGGTGCTTTTCAGCTTGTGGGCCATGAACGTAATCTTTCTGGTCCAGTCCGGCAGAGGCAGAAAGGAGATCGACTGGCAGGGCCTGCAGATCGTGAGCCTGGGCCTGATCTATATCCCTCTGGCCCTGCAGTTTCTGGTTGGTTTGGCTGCGGAGGAGATGCTCCTGGTTTTGCTTTCTGCCTTCGCCACAGATATCTTCGCCTACTATTTCGGCTCCTGGTGGGGAAAACGAAAGATGTGGCCCGAAGTGAGCCCTAAAAAAACCTGGATGGGAGCGGGAGGGGGGGTGCTAGGCTGTATGTCGGTCAGCCTAGTCTTCGGCCTGAGTGTGGGCACAGCCCCCTGGCTTGTTTGGATCGGCTTGGGTGTGGCACTCAACATAGCCGCCCAGTTGGGCGATTTTTTCCTCTCGGCCCTGAAGCGGCGGCAGGAGGTCAAGGACTCGGGGAAACTGCTTCCCGGCCATGGCGGCTTCCTGGACCGCTTCGACAGCGTGCTTTTAGTCCTGCCCGCTTACATGCTTTTCCAGTCCCTTTACCCCCTGTTCTGAGGTAGGTTCCGCGTTCCGCGTTCTGCGTTCCCCGTTCAGCACCCGGAAACCTGAAACCGGAACGCGGAACGCAGAACGCAGAACGAAGAACGCAGAACGGTGAACCCAGATATGCTGTCCTATATTTCCTCCTTGCAAGCGGCGAGCGCCCTTCCTTCGCGGGGCCGCAGGCTGGTGGTCCTGGGGAGCACCGGTTCTATCGGCCGGAATGTGCTGTATATCGCCAGCCAGAACAGGGAGCTTTTTCAGGTTGTGGCCCTGGCAGGCGGGGATAATGTCCAGCTGTTGGCCGAGCAGGCCGGGTGGTGGCGACCCCCATACCTGGCGGTCCGGTCCGAGGAGGCGATCCCTGTGCTGCGTTCCCGGCTGCCTGGGGACTACAGCCCGGACATCCAGGCAGGGCAGGCCGCGTACGAGGCCCTGGCCACTCTCGGCGAGGCGGATCTGGTGGTTTCCGCCCTTATGGGGGCTGCCGGGCTTGCGCCTACGGTTGCGGCGCTCACCCGTGGTAGGGTTGTGGCCCTGGCCAACAAGGAATCCCTGGTCATGGCCGGGGATATGATACGTCGCTGTTGCCGGGAGAGTGGAGCGAGTCTGCTCCCGGTGGACTCGGAACACAACGCCCTGTTTCAGGTCCTGGCCGGACAGGAGGAGAAGGAGGCAGTCAAGCTGCAGCTCACCGCCTCCGGAGGGCCCTTTCGGGATAAGGACAGCTCCTTTCTGGAGCAAGTCACTCCCGAACAGGCCCTTAAGCACCCCAACTGGTCCATGGGGGCCAAGATCAGCGTGGATTCCGCCACGCTGATGAACAAGGGCCTGGAGATCATCGAGGCGCACCACCTTTACGGGGCTGATGCGCAGGACATAGAGGTCCTGGTTCATCCGGAGAGCATTGTGCACTCTCTGGTGGAATACAGGGACGGCTCCACCCTGGCCCAGTTGGGCCTGCCAGACATGCGCGTGCCCATAGCCTATTGCCTGAGCTATCCCTGTCGTCTGTCTACGGAACTACCAAGCCTGGACCTGGCGCGTAGCGGTGGTCTCCATTTTTCCCTCCCAGATAACGAACTGTTCCCCTGTCTCGACCTGGCCCGTCAGGCCCTACAAGCCGGACCCAGCCATCAGGTTGCCCTCAACGCCGCCAATGAGGTGGCTGTGGAATTGTTTTTAAAGCGGGAGCTGTCCTTTTTTGGAATTAGTCAGGTCAACAGGAGTGTTTTGCAGGAACACCGCCCAATGTCACTGATCAGGGTGGAGGATATACTCGCCCTGGACAGGGAAGTGCGGGAGAGAACAAGGCGGGCGATCCGGAAATGATCAGTGTCCTAGCCATCGTCCTCGTTCTGGGGGGGCTCATTTTCTTCCACGAGCTGGGCCACTTCATGGTGGCCAAGTCCCTGGGCATAGGAGTGCGCACTTTTGCTCTAGGTTTCGGCAAGAAAATGGCAGGCTTTGTCCGGGGACAGACGGAGTACCGCATTTCTGCAGTCCCGCTTGGCGGCTATGTCCAGCTGGTGGGGGAGAACCCCGGAGAGGATCTGCCCAGCGGATTCCAGCGGGAAGAGAGCTTTTCCGACCGACCGCCGTGGCAACGCATGCTGGTTGTTGCGGCAGGGCCGGTGTTCAACTTCCTTCTGGCCCTGCTCATCTATGCGGGCATCTTTTTTTTGGTGGGGCAGCAGGTGCTGCTGCCCACCATCGGCTCGGTGCAGGAGGGGACCCCGGCAGCTAGAGCCGGGCTGAAGGCCGGGGACAGGATCGTGTCCATCCAGGGCGAGCAGGTAGAGTACTGGCAGCAACTGGCCGAACACATCCGGGGAGCGGGCGGGGAAAGACTTACACTTCGGGTGGAGCGGGGAAACGTAATCAAGACCTTTCGGGTTACTCCACAGGTGCAGCCCGCGAAGAACATCTTCGGCGAAGAAGTCCGTGTAGCTCGCATCGGGATCGAGGCAGCCAAGGATGTGGCTTATCGTGATCTTGGCCCGCTACAATCCATGGGGGCGGCGGCGCAACAGACCTGGCGGGTGGTCAAGCTCACTTTTCTGGGTCTGGTCAAGATCATCGAGAGGGCCGTTCCCCTGAAGAGCCTGGGAGGCCCCATTCTTATCGCACAGTTGGTGGGCGAGCAGGCCCAGCAGGGCCTGGTGGACGTTCTGGGGCTCGCCGCACTGATCAGCATTAATCTGGGCATCTTGAACCTGCTTCCCGTACCCGTCCTGGACGGCGGCCACCTCCTTTTCTTCGGGTTGGAAACGGTGCTGGGCAGGCCCGTGGACCCCAAGTGGCGGGAGATGGCCATGCGCATCGGCCTGTCTTTGCTCATCGCTCTCATGATCCTGGTGATCTACAATGACCTCTTCCGTCTCTTCAGTTGAGACCGTTCTTGCCCTGAACGCTGCGGAGGACAGGCTCCAGGCCGTCCTGGGAAGCGCGGGCGAGATTTTCAGCTCCTGCGAGGTGCGTGCCCCAAGCCGGGGGATCACGGTGCTTCCCCGTGCGGTGCAGCAGTGCCTGAAGGAGGCGGGGATGCAGGCGGCGGACCTGGATGGCCTCGCCTGTGTGCGCGGTCCGGGAGCCTTTACCGGACTCCGCATCGCCATTTCCTATGTGTTGGGTTTATCCCGGAGCACAGGGGTGCCCACATGCGGATTGGACTACCTTCCCCTGGTAGCCGAGTTCCCGGCCCAAACTGTGCCGGGAGAGCTGTGGGTCATGATTCGCGCCCGCATCAATACGGTCTATCTGCAGGGCTTTTTTTTCCATCCCGAGCACGGGCTCCGCGCCGTGAGCCAGCCAGGGGCCTTTTTTTTGGATCAGGCGCGTCAGGTCCTGGAAGGCCGCCCCTGCTCACTGTACCTGGCGGGTAGCGGTCTGCGCCAGAACTGGGAATATCTTTCCTGGTGTTTGTCCCGAGCCAGATTTTTGGATAGGATCTGGGACAAGCCCTCCGCGGACACGCTTCTTTCTGCCGCGAGTCGGGGTGATTACTCCTTCGAGCCCCTCGAGCCGAGCTATATGCGGCCTTCCGACGCAGAGGCCGATCTGTCGAGGATCGCCGCCCGGCGTGGTGTGAATCCCGACAAATGGCGGAACAGGGGTGGGGGGTAGACGCACCCGGCTATGGAGGGCTGCCGCGGATCAGACTGTCTGCTTTCACCAGGGCGGGAGTCACGGCTTCCAGCCGGCAAACAGCCCGGATGCAAAATTTTATGGTCTGGACAAATCACTCCGAGCCTCTTACCTCCAGCCTGGAGGATTATCTGGAGGCCATTTTTGCCCTGGAAAGGGAAAGCAAGGCCGCGCGCTCCAAGGATATCGCCGAGCGTTTGGGGGTCCAGCGCGGATCTGTCACCGGCGCTCTACAGACCCTCTCCCAGAAGGGGCTCATCCACTACCATCCCTATAGCAGGATTACCCTTACGCCGGAGGGGTTTCGTGTAGCCACTCGAATCGTCTACCGGCACAAGGCCCTTTTCGAGTTCCTGCACACCTTTCTGAATCTCCCCGAGGATGTGGCGGAATCCAACGCCTGCCGCCTGGAGCACCACATCGACGATGAGGCCCTGGACCGCCTCATAGCCTTTGTCCAATTCGTGCGCAACTGCCCCCGAACAGGAGCGGACTGGCTCGCCGCCTTCACCCGTATGTGCGGCGAATGCGGACAATGCGCCAACTGTGAGCCCTGTATCGCGTCATGTCTGGAGTCGTACCGGATGCGGCAGTCCTCCTGAGCACCGGGGCTACGCGGCAAAGGCGCGCGCATCTCGCCAGACAGCTCCCGTTCTCAGGGAAAGAGTGTATATAACCCTTATTTCCGGGCTGATCCGGGCACAACGAAACATGGAAATGACCGGAGCCTATCCGGGGAGAGCGCTTCACTCTGCACCCATTCAAAGAATGGGTGCATGTGTTCGCTGGGTTCCATATAGATCGAGGCTTTGTAGTAGAGTGCATGAGTCCCGAGCTCGTGCCCCTATTTTCCAGGGGTTGCCTTACATGAATTCGTGCCTGTTTCACTGGTGGCTCGGAAGTGGAGCCGCTTGGATGTTGCTGTATCCTGCATTTGTAGGATGGGATGAAACCTGCGCTTACAGCGCTCTCCCCGGATAGGCTCCTTTCCAATTTTATCTAGCAATTCAGTATGTTGCAGACATTTTCATATAAAAAGTGCCGGCCCGGCTCCGGAATGAGCAAGGTCGGGGAAGGGAAGCATTTCCGTAAAGGACCGCGGACAGAGCGGCCGAAGTGAGCCAGTTAATCTATGTCCAGAATGGAAAGTATCTCGGAAACCGGTGAATATACCCTGGCCTGGAAAACCGGGATGGACCAGATCGGCAAGGATGTCTGGGACGCCTTGGCCCTTTCCGCGGGATCCCCTTTTCTGGAGTGGGACTGGCTGCACCTTTTGGAGAGCACGGGTTGCGTCAGCAGACAAACGGGCTGGATGCCGTTGCACCTCACGTTATGGCGGGGCGGAGACCTGGCCGGAGCTGCCCCCATATACGTGCGTACTGACAGCGACGGGGAGTTCGTTTTCGACCACATCTGGCAGGAGGCGGCCAGGCAGCTGGGGATCGAATACTATCCCAAGCTGTTGGGCATGAGCCCCTTCACCCCCATGCCGGGGTACCGTTTCCTCTTCGCTCCGGGACATGAGGAGGAGTCGCTTACCAAAAGCATGCTCTATGCCGTGGACCGCCTTTGTCAGCGGGCCGGTTTTTCCGGGGCCCATTTCCACTTCGTGGATGCGGAATGGGGTGCGAGGGTCCGCCGCGCCGGATACGGCGTTTGGCAGCATCAGGGCTTTATCTGGGAAAATCCGGGATACCGCGATTTCGAGGACTTTCTGTCCCGGTTCACCTCCAGGCAGCGCAAGACCATTCGGCGCGAGCGAAAGGCAATGCGAGACTCCGGAGTGTCCTTTTCCCTGTATAGCGGGGATCAGATTCCCCACGGATATATGGATCTGATGTACAACTTCTATCTCCGGACCAATCGCCAGTACGGACCGTGGGCCTGTCTGCACCTGAATCGGGCCTTCTTTTGGGAGCTGCCGGAACGCTGTCCCTCCAGACTCCTGCTAGTCTGCGCCTATCAGGAGGGGGAAGAGGATCCGGTGGCCATGGCCCTGCTGGTCCACAAGGGCCCCAAACTCTACGGCAGATATTGGGGCTGCCGCAAGGAAATCCCCTACCTCCATTTCAATACCTGCTTCTATCAGCCCATAGAATGGGCGATCCGCAATGGCCTGGGCAGTTTCGATCCCGGAATCGGAGGGGCGCATAAGCATCGGCGGGGATTCCGTCCCGTGCCCCAATACAGCTTGCACAATTTTTTCAGTCCCTTGCTGCAGCAGGTTTTCCAGACCTATGTCCCGGAGCTGAACCGGATGGCGCGTCAGCGCATACGATCCATAGGGGAGGAGATGCCGTGGAGGCAGGGGGAAGGTGACAGGAGCCAGGATACAGGAGACAGGTGACGGAAGTCAGGAAGCAGGAGTTAAAGGGAAGGAGTCTGTTCTGATGGGCTCACGGCGGCAGGGATAAAGGAAAAAGAAAGTGCTTCCGGCGGCGCGAGTCGGACGTAAGCCGGGTTCTGTTCCCCTTCACCCACTTGATCAACGGATTCCTGGCTTCTCGGAAGAGATAGTGAGTGAAAGCATGCTCACCTCACCGACCAAGAAGCTGGAACTCAGTAGATCAAGTGGGTGAAGGATGATCATCATTCCTCTGGGACAGGGATCTCTCCCTGCCTCTAGCGACCTACCCGGGAGCCTCGGCCGGGCCGGCCTCGAACGCTCCCCTATTTGGTCTTGCTCCGGACGGGGTTTACCGAGCCTGCCGTGTCACCACGACAGCTGGTGAGCTCTTACCTCACCGTTGCACCCTTACCCTGCACCCACTTGGGGAGGCAAGCCGAGGCCACCTCGACAAGCCAGTCTCTCCAAGTGGGTGCAGGGCGGTATCGTTTCTGTGGCACTTTCCGGGGATCGCTCCCCCTGGGCGTTACCCAGCGTCCTGCCCTGTGGAGCCCGGACTTTCCTCCGTCCTTCACCCACTTGGTGTGTGGAACCGAGTCGACTCCACAAACCTCTGTCCCAAGTGGGTGAAGGACAGCGATGATCCGCCGGCTCGCGCCGTAGCGGAAGCACACTATATACAATAATTCTTCTCCCGGTATTTGTCCAGAGCCCTAGAAAGGAGCCCATGTGGGACTGCCTCTAGCTTTTCCGGTACACGGAGGAGAGGGATGCCTGTGGCAAAATCCCCTTTGGGGCCAAAGCCGCCTTCCCCGGGGTTACCCCGTGGCGGAAAAATTCTGCCACACCTGGTGCGCGAAGGCCTCCAGCCTGTTCTGCGTGTTGGTTTCCTGCTGGCCGTCGAAGATCAGGGTCAGGGAAGGGAGGGGATGCTCAGCGGTGATCTGCTTGAGCAGGGCATCCACCACCCCTCCGGGCATGCAGGTGAAGGGGATGAGGTTGATCAGTCCCTGCACCCGATTCTGCGCATAGTCCAGGCTCTTTCCCACGGAGAGGATCGCCTCTCCCTCGAAGCGGGGATCGATGTATCGCCCGGCCTGATGAAGCAGAGCGTCAGTGCCGGGTTCGGGCAGGGAGCGCAGACGGGAGTCGCATGCGGCGACGAGCTGGTCCTCGATCTTGTTCTGGTAGCGTATCTCTAGGTGCAGCTTGAGCCACTTCCTGAATTCGTTTGCCTCTCGGGCCTCCTTTTTGCCCATGTGGTTCACGTAGTGGATCCATTCCCCGATCGTGGGTAGCCAGACCTCCACGTCCAGGGCCTCGAGGTTGCGAACCACGTTCTCGTTGGCAAAGGGATTGGAGCGGACGTAAATCTCGCCCAACAGGCCCACAACTGGCTTTTGTCTCCGGGTGGCGCGGGGCAGGCCGTCGAAGTCCCGGAAGGCCTGGGCAAGGACGTCCTGGAGATCCTCGTTCTCCGCAACCACACGGCTGATGCGGTCCAGATAGTCCCTGTAGAGCCGGTCGCATGCGGCACGGTCCTGGACATAGGGGCGCGTTTCCTGCCGGATCTTGATCAATAGATCCACCGCCACAACCCCCTTCCAGGCCTGTTTGGCGAAATCCTTGCCCACCACTCCGAGCTCCTCGTACAGAGTGTAGGTCTGATTAGGGGCGTAGACCTGCACTCCGGAGCAGCCCGTTTTGTCTAGCAGGAGCCGGTGGAGCCTGTGATAGAGGCCGAAACGGCAGGGCCCGTTGGATGCGGGCATGAAGAAGGCGGCGCGTTCCGGATCGAAGTCTCGCTGCTCCGTGGCCTTGAGGATGTCCCCTGTGGTGAGCACCGCCGGCAGGCACTCCTTGCCCGTGGTGTACTTGCGGCCCAGTTCTAAGCTCTGCTGGTCGGAAGGGGGCAAAAGACGCGCATCCACGCCCTGGGCGGTGAAGGCCGCGATGAAAGCTTGGAGATGATCCGTCATGGGCGGGATGTAGAGCACCCTTTCCGTGCGGTAGCCCAGGTTGGCTCGCTGGGGTTTTTCCGGCTGCTGCTGCTGTTTTTTCTCCGCGCTGCGGATGCTGTCCCAAAAGGCCTCCAGCCGGGTGACCACTCCGGCATCAGCCGTGTGCTCGTCGATTTCCAGCTCCAGGAAGGGCCGGTCTCCGAGGATGTCCTGGAAGAAATGCAAGATAAAGGCGTCCGGGCCGCAGGAGAAGTTGGTCACAAACACCGGGTGCAGGTTGGGGTATCTGCGCAGCATATGCGCCCCGGCCAGGATCTTCTGTCCGTAGCCCCAGTACATGTTCTCCCCGCTGATACGGTCCCCTGTCTCCTCCAGGGGGAGGAAGTCCAGGGGGAGGGCCAGGATTCCCTGTCTGCGCAGCTTCTGGGACAGATCCATGTTCAGCCCTGGATCCAGCGAGTTGTAGGGGCGTCCCACTATGAGCAGGCAGGTTCGGCCCTTCTCCACCTCTTGCAGGATCTGTCCGCCGCGCTCGCGGAGTGAGCTGCGAAAGCGATCCTGAACCGAGGTGGCCCGTTGCAGGGCCCCCTTCATACGGCGCATCCCCACCCCGAGCATCCCGGCGAACGCCTTCCAGCCGCTCCCGGCTTGGTTGATGTCTCTGCCGAGCCCCAGCACCGGGGAGAGAAGCCTGGCTCCCCAAGACGGAAAGTCGATGGCGGAGCGTATAGTCCAGGGCAGGCCCTGGACAAAGGGGCAAATCGTGCTTGTCTTTTGCTGGGGATCCAGGCTGGGCAGATCATAGATCTGGGGCAGGAGGATGTTCTCCACCCCCTGGTCCAATAAGTCGGCTACGTGGCCGTGGGCCGCCTTTAGGGGCAGGCAGGTCTCGGTCACCATGAGGGAGGAGCCCCGGGCGACCTGCTTCTTGTTCGTATCCCGGCTCAGGACGGGCTGAAATCCCAGCTCCTGGAGCAGGGTAGCGAAGAAGGGGAGCCATTCCCAGAAGAACAGGGTCCTGGGGATGCCCATGGACGGTTTTTGGCTTGTTTCCGGATCCGTAGAGGTGTCCGGGGGGAGGTGGGTCATCAGGATCTCGCGCCTCTCCCGGATCAGATCCGGGACTTCGCTGCCGGTCTTCGTCGCGGAGCGCTCGTAGCGCTCGCAGCGGTGGCCGAAATAGAGAGGGCGGTCTTCCCCCTGGATATAGATCTTTTGCACCTCGCAGCAATTGGTGCAGCCCTGGCACTCAAAGATTTTTCGGGTGTAGTCGCGATCCGAGAGATCAAAGCCCTTGAAGTGGCTATTTTGGGGACAGTCGCTTGCTGCGAGCATGGCCGCTCCGATGGCCCCGGTCACTTCGTTGTGCCGGGGGACGTGGACCTTTTTGCCCAAAACGCTCTCAAAGGCGGCGACAATGCCGTGGTTCAGGGCTGTGCCCCCCTGGAAGACGATCCGGTCTCCTATGCGCCGCTGCTCCACGACCTTGTTCAGGTAATTGTGCACGATGGAGTAGCAAAGGCCCGCAGCGAGATCCGGCTGGGAGACCCCCTGTTGCTGATAGTGGACCAGATCGGACTGCATGAAGACAGTGCAACGCTCGCCCATCCGGGCCGGTGCCCGGGCGGACAGGGCAAGGTTCCCGAAGTCGCGGATGTCCAGGTTCAGGCGGACTGCCTGTTCTTCCAGGAAGGATCCCGTGCCTGCGGCGCAGACCCGGTTCATGGTGAAATCCGTGATGGACCCCCCTTCCATGCGGATGTACTTGGAGTCCTGGCCCCCGATCTCGAAAATGGTATCCACGTCGGGAACGATGGTCCGGGCAGCCGTAGCCTGTGCAGTAATCTCGTTGTACACCCCGTCCGAGCCCACGAAGCCGGCGCTCAGATAACGGCCGGAGCCGGTGGTGCCCGCGGCGGCGATCTCCGGCGGCTGAGGGAAGCGGTTTTTCAACTCCGCCAGGCCTTGCTTGATGGCCTCCAGGGGACGTCCGGAAGTGGGCAGGTAGGTGCTGGCGAGCACTTCCGGTTCTTTCCCGGAGCCCTCCTGGATGGCGCTATGGTTTGCTCGCAACAGGACCATCTTGGTGCTGACGGAGCCCACGTCGATGCCCAGAAAGGCCCGTTCGGCCGGGGAGATGCCCTTTTCTTCCCCTAGGAGGGATCGCTCCTGGTCCGCTGCCTCTATTTCCTGCGGAACTTGGAGACGCGCGAGACTGTCCGAGCGCTTGTCCTCCGCTTGCAGATAGGGCTGCAGCACGGCCCTTCCCGGATAGGGTGTGGGCTGTTCCGTACGGGAGGCCTCCAATGCGGCACCTATGGCCCCCATGACCGAATAGTGCTCCGGGATGATCAGATCTTCGTCCCTGGAAAGGAGCAGCTCCCGCACTGCCCGTCTCACTCCCAGATTGGCCGCCACCCCGCCCTGAAATACCAGGGGCGGGGTTATGGTCTTGCCCTTGGCGATATTGGTCCCCAGATTGCGCACAATGGCGAAGCACAGCCCGGCGATGATCTCCAGGTCCGCCACGCCGTTCTGCTGCAGATGGATCATATCCGATTTGGCGAAAACAGTGCAGCGACCGGCGATGGTGGGCACAGTCTCCGCCTGCCTGCCCAGCTCGGAGAAGTGCTGGATGCTGTATCCTAGGCGAGAGGCCTGTTGTTCCAGAAAGGCGCCTGTGCCTGCGGCGCAGACCGTATTCAGGGCGAAGTCGCGGATGACGAATCGCTGCCTCTCATCGGTATCAACCAGGACCAGCTTGGCATCCTCCCCGCCTATGTCGATGATGGTTCTGGCCTGGGGATGGTAGAACTCCACCGCCTTGGTGTGGGCGATGACCTCGTTGAGAAAGGGCACCCCCAGAAGGTGGGAGATGTTTTTCCCCCCTGTGCCGCTACAGCTGATGGAAACAATCTGCTCCGCGGGGAAGTCTGCCTCCACCAGCCCTAGAAGATCGTATGCGGTCTGCAAGGGTTTGCCCTGGGAGCTCCTGTACCAGGAACGAAGCAGCTCTCCCCGCTGGTTCAGGATTGCCACCTTGGAGGTCCCAGATCCCACGTCAAGTCCAGCATGCAGCTGCCGTGTCATAAGATTGCCCTATCCCTATCGCGTGTTTGCTGCTTTGGGGTCATCTTTATAGGCAAGAGTTGTTTTATTCCGGGAAGGACAGCGGGGGCGCAGTCCGGGTCGAGTTTAGGGCCTAGCCCAGGTGATGCATGTCTTCTGTTAACCTGTCCACTCATTTGGCCCGGCCGCGCTCATGTCCGCTCCCTTGTCCGGCCGCTAGGGGAAAAGAGATCTTCCCTGCGAATTCGTTCTGGATAAATTCTTTTAACCCTGCAACGACACTTACCAGTAATTTTGCTGAAAAATCTAGAAGCCAATTTTTACGTGATCCCGATTCCTTCGACAGGTGTCGTTGCAGGGTTAAACTAAAACATATGTGACGAATAGGCAAGCTGGTTGCGGGGTGCGGGAAAGGACCCATGTCCCATGGAAGCGCGTCTAGAGCCATGCCCAGTGGAGGGCGTGTGTTGACGCTGCGACCGGGGTGGCCTAATATGTCCCTTAGGTAAGGATTTCCGGCAGATTTGTGGCCGCCAGCATTGGCGCGGCGCACTTGCGGGTTTGCTCCTTAGGGGCTTAAGCTGCGCCGCGGCACAGGAGCCAAGGAGGTTTTCTATGCATAGGAAGCCCGTTGTGGCCGGACAGTTCTATCCCGGAAGCAAGGACAAGTGGCTGGAGGAGGTACGGCGCTACTTGTCCGGTGGAGAGTCCGGGGGAACCGCTGCCACCTTGTCCATGGTTCCCCACGCGGGATATCCCTTTTCCGGCGGCGTCGCCGGGAGGACACTCGCCCGGGCCAGACCCGGAGGGCGGGTGCTGTTGCTCGGGCCCAACCATACCGGTCAGGGAAAGCCCTTGGCTGTCTGGTCCGCAGGGACCTGGGAGCTCCCCGGGGTTTCTGTCCCGGTGGACGAGGAGCTGGCGGCACAGGTCCTTCAGGCCCACAAGGCGCTGCAGGAGGATCAAGCGGCCCATGTGCGGGAACACTCCCTGGAGGTGGTTGTGCCTTTCCTCTACGCACTGGAGGAAGCCACACGTATAGTCCCCGTGGCCGTGGCCGAGAGGGATCCGGACACCCTGTTGCGGGTGGGCGAGGCCCTGGCCGATGTGGTTAGCGCACAAAGCGAGCCGGTATCCGTGGTGGTGAGCTCGGACATGAGCCACTTCATCCCCGCGGATAAGGCCAAACAGAAGGATGAGCTTGCCCTGAAGGCTATCTGCGAGGTCAATCCGGAAGGGCTGCTGGAAACGGTACAGAAGAATAGCATAAGCATGTGTGGAGTGCTGCCCATGACTGTTGGCCTGTCCCTGGCCAGAAAGCTGGGCTGCACTCAAGGCGAGCTTGTGGAATACGCCAACTCCGGTGACTTTATCGGCGACTACGATTCCGTTGTGGGCTATGCTGGGGTGGTGATCTGGTAGGTTCCCCGTTCCCCGTTCCCTGTTCAGCGTTTTCTGTGGATTGGGCGGGCGTCATAAATTCTGATCACGGGTTCCTTCGACACGTCCTATTTTCAGGGTCGATCCCGGATGAGCCTCGCTTTCCGTTTGTCCGCAAAAAAGGATGTTCAGCACCTAGGAAAGGCCTTCAATGATCGCAATTGTCGACTACGAGGCAGGGAACCTGACCAGTGTTAAGCGCGGCCTGGACTATCTGGACATTCCCTGCCGCATTACCGCGGATGCGGAGACCATCCGCCAGGCCCGGGGCATCATCTTTCCCGGAGTCGGGGCTGCGGGACAGGCCATGCGCACCCTGCGTCGCACCGGCCTGGACGATCTTCTCCGCGAGCGTGTCCAGCGCGGGGTTCCCCTTCTGGGCATCTGCCTGGGGAGCCAGATACTCCTGCAATCCACTCCGGAGAACGATACCCGGGGGCTGGAGCTTATTCCGGGGCATTGCAGGCGATTCGCCCCGGATCTCACCGAGGCTGGGCTGCCTATAAACATCCCCCATATGGGATGGAACGCCGTGTACGGAACGGACAAGGCCCCGTTCCTTTTCTCCGGGATCGGAGAGGGAACCGAGTTCTATTTCGTCCACGCCTATTATCCCGTTCCGGCAGAGCCCTATTGGCTGACGAGCACGGATTACGGGACCCGCTTTTGCTCCGTTCTGGGCCGGGAGGGACTGTGGGCGGTGCAGTTCCACCCGGAAAAGAGCGGGAGGCCGGGTCTCGCCCTTCTGAACAATTTCCACGATTACTGCCGGAAAGCGCACTGATGCTATGTAAGCGCGTCATACCTTGTCTGGACGTGCGGGACGGTCGCCTGACCAAGGGGATTAAGTTCGCGGGAAATGTGGATATCGGGGACCCTGTGGCCACTGCCCGTGCCTACTACGAGCAGGGAGCGGACGAGATCGTGTTCTACGATATTACCGCATCCCACGAGCGTCGGGACATCATGCTCCACGTGGTGGACCGGGTGGCCTCGCAGATATTCATCCCCTTCTCCGTGGGGGGCGGGATCCGCTCCGTGGAGGACATGCGGTCCGTCCTGCTTAGCGGCGCGGAGAAGGTCTCCGTTAACTCCGCAGCAGTCAAGGATCCGGATCTGATCCGCCGCGGCGCCGAGGCCTTCGGCTCGCAGTGTGTGGTGCTGGGGATGGATGTTCTCCGGGTGGAACCCACAGGGGATGCGCCCTCCGGATACGAGGTGGTCATCCACGGCGGCAGGGAACGGATGGGCATGGACGCCCTGGAATGGGCGCGCGAGGCGGAACGCCTGGGAGCGGGGGAGATCTGCCTCAACTCCATCGATGCGGACGGAACCAAGGACGGGTATGAGCTTACCCTGACCAGGCTGGTCTCGGACGCGGTTCGTATTCCGGTGATTGCCTCCGGGGGAGCGGGAAATCCGCAGCACATGGTGGAGGCCGCCACCAGCGGCCGCGCCTCCGCCGCCCTTATCGCCTCCATCGTGCACTACGGGGACTATACTATTGCCGGCATCAAGGAGCTGATGCGGCAGAAAGGGGTCCCGGTGCGGATGAGCTGGTGAACCGGAGGTCGGGGCGTGATCTGTGCTTTATTGGGGGTAGCCTAGCAGCAGGAAATATTCCTGATTGCCTTTAGGGCCCTTGATGCCGGAGGGGACGGAGCCGAGACATTCCAGACCCAGTTGTTCCTTGGCATAGAGCCGCAATCCGGAAACAGCCTCCTGCTGAAGCTGGAGTGAGCGCACCACGCCCTTGCCCACTTGGCTCCTGGCCAGCTCGAACTGGGGCTTGACCAGGGCGAGAATGCGGCCACCTGGGGCGAGAAATCCCGGAATGCGGGGCAAAATGGCCCGCAGAGAGATGAAGGAGCAGTCCGCGACAGCCATGTCCACTTTTTCCGGGAGCAGGTCCGGCGCGGCATTCCGGAAGTTGATCCCTCCCAGAACTACTACTCTGGGATCCTGGCGCAGTCGATGATCCAGCAAGCCACGTCCCACGTCCGTAGCGTAAACGCGATGCGCACCATGCTGTAGCAGGCAATCAGTGAATCCGCCGGTGGAGGCGCCTACGTCTAGGTAAACCCCGCCCTGGAGACGGAGTCGGAAATGACGGACCGCGCTTTCCAGCTTTTCTCCGCCCCGGCTGACGAAGGGCTGTCTCTGTCTTACCGAGAGCCGGATTTCCGGAGAAAGGAGCTGGCCCGGCTTATCCACTCGCTCGGGCTCCCGGCCTTCCCGGTGACAGAAGACCTCGCCGGCCATGATCATCCGCTTGGCCCTTTCTCGGCTCTCGGCTAGACCCTGTTGGGTCAGCAGTTGGTCCGCACGGGTTTTGCCGTTGCTCATTCTTGCAGTCGAGGTGTTGAGCGTGGTACAAGAACACAAGGCCCACTCCGAACTTACGAAGAGCGGGGCAAGGCTAAAGTGATATATGGAACCCAGCGAAGCGCTCTACCCGCCTATGCTTCGCTTGTCAATTTGTCTAGATAACTCAATAAGTTAAGTGCATTTACATACAAACCAGTTTCTCCTACACGAACCAAGGAGGCGGACATGCCACTCACCTCACCCGCGGAAATGTTTCGGCAGGCCTATTCCGGCGGGTATGCAATAGGCGCTTTCAATGTGAACAATATGGAGATAGTGCAGGGGATAATTAGCGCGGCGCAGGAGGAGAAGTCACCACTTATTCTGCAGGTGTCCGCCGGTGCCAGACGATATGCCGGGCAGACCTATATCGTCAAGCTGATGGAGGCCGCCCTGGAGGAGAGCGACCTTCCCCTCTGCCTGCATTTGGACCACGGTCAGGATTTTGATATATGCAAACAGGTCATAGATGCTGGCTTTACTTCGGTCATGATCGACGGCTCGCATCACCCTTTCGAGGAGAACATTCGAGTAACCCGGGAAGTGGTGGACTACGCCCACGAGCGTGGCGTGTGGGTGGAGGCAGAGCTGGGGCAGCTTGCCGGTATAGAGGACGACGTGAGCGTAGAGGAGAATGTGTTTACCAATCCGGATGAGGCGGCGGAATTCGTGGAGCGCTCCGGGTGCGACTCCCTGGCGGTGGCCATCGGCACCAGCCACGGGGCATACAAGTTCAAAGGCGAGCCCAAGCTGGACCTGGAGAGGTTGGAGCGCATCAGCAAGACCCTTCCCGGCTATCCCCTGGTTTTGCACGGGGCATCCAGCGTTCTACCCGAGTTCGTGGATTTGGCCAACAAGTACGGCGGCGAGATCGAGGGAGCCAAAGGTGTTCCCGAGGACATGCTGCTTCGGGCCGCCCGCTCCGGGGTGTGCAAGATCAATATCGACACGGATATCCGGCTGGCCGTAACCGCCACTTTGAGGAAGGAGTTCGCGGAGAACCCCGCAAACTTCGACCCCAGAAAATACCTCAAGCCGGCCCGGGAGGCGGTGTCTTACGTGGTGCAGCACAAGATGAGGCACGTGCTAGGATCCTCGGGGGCCGCATAGAAAAAAATAGGCGATAGGCGAGATGCTATGGGCCATGGGCGCATTTCATTAAACACGGTGACATCTCTGTTGTACGGAATAAAGCAGAGAGGGATAAATAGCGTATCCAAGGAGGTAGGGCTATGGCAGTGCGCATAGGAATCAACGGGTTCGGACGAATCGGTCGCTACGCGGCCCGTCTGCTCGCCGATAGCTCGAAGCTCGAGCTGGTCGCGGTGAACGCGCGCTCGGACAACGAGAGCATGGCTCATCTGCTCAAGTATGACTCCGTGCACGGCATCTTTAGCGGCAATGTGGAGGCAAACGATCAGGGTTTCCTTCTGGAGGGCAAGCAGGTCCAGGTCACGCGACAACCCGCTGGCGAGTGGAAGTGGGGCGACCTGGGCGTGGATGTGGTCCTGGAAACCACGGGCAGTTTCAAGGACAAGCAGAGCTGTCAGCAGCATCTGGACTGCGGAGCGAGGAAGGTCCTCATCAGCGCTCCGGGCAAGGGCGTGGACGCCACTATCGTGCCCGGGGTGAACGACTCCGATCTCAAGCCGGAGCACACCGTGATCTCCAATGCCTCCTGCACCACGAACTGCTTGGCTCCCGTGGTCAAACCCCTGCACGACCGCTTCGGAATCGAGCACGGGAACATGACCACGGTGCACTCCTACACCATGACCCAGCGCATCCTGGACGGCTCGCACAAGGATATTCGGCGGGCCCGGGCCGCGGCCATGTCCATGATCCCCACCAGCACGGGCGCGGCCAAGGCGGTGGGGGAAGTGATCCCCAGCCTGCGAGGTAAGCTGGACGGTATGGCCATCCGGGTGCCCACGCCCAACGTGTCCCTGGTGGACCTCAATGTAGAGATGGGCAGGGACGTGGGCGCGGACGAGGTTAACGCCGCCCTGAAGGAGGCCGCAGAAAACGAGCTCAAGGACATCCTCGGCTACAGCGAGGAGCCCCTGGTCTCCGTGGACTACAACGGCAGCCGCTATGGCGGTGTTGTGGACGCTCCTCTGACCAGCCTCATGGAGAGCCGATTGCTCAAGGTCATTGCCTGGTACGACAACGAGGCTGGATTCACCCACCAGCTGCTCCGCCTGACCGGTCAGGCCGCCGCACACCTCTAGAGCGCGGCCGGGCGAATGCGCCGGGACCCCAGGGTGTCTGGCTTCCGGCACTCAACCCTGTCCCTGGAGAAACCGCCGGCTTGAGCGACTGAAGGAATTATGACCGATTTCGTACACCTGCACTGCCATACCGAGTACAGTCTTCTTGACGGGGCGATCAATGTGGAGGACGTCTGTTCCCGCGCCGTCTCCTTTGGTCAGAGCGCCGCCGCGATCACCGACCACGGAAATCTCTTCGGGGCCCTCAATTTCTATCTGACTGCCAAGGATCACGGCATAAAGCCCATAATCGGCTCCGAGGTCTACGTCGCCCCGGAGCACAGAAAAAAGAAGGACGCCGGGTCCGCCTCAGAGGCGGGGTACCACCTGGTGCTCCTGGCCAAGAACAAACAGGGGTACCAGAACCTGATCAAGCTGGTGAGCAAGGCCAACCTGGAGGGCTTCTACTACAAGCCCCGCGTGGACAAGGAGCTGCTCGCACAGTTTGGCTCGGACCTCATCGCCATGTCCGCCTGCCTCAAGGGAGAGGTCCCAAGTGTGCTCCTTTCCCGGGGGATGAAGGCCGCCCAGGAGACCACCCGGGAATACAGCGAGCTCTTTCCCGGCCGTTTCTATCTGGAGCTCATGGACAACGACCTACCCCAGCAGGAGGAGCTCAACCCCCTTCTGGTCGAGCTCGGCGAGGAAATGGGCCTTCCCCTGGTCGCCACCAACGACTGCCACTATCTGCACCGTGAGGACGCTAGAGCCCACGACACCCTGCTCTGCATCCAGACCAATTCCTGCGTGAATGACCGCAAGCGGATGCGTCTGGAGACGGACAAGCTCTTCTACAGGTCTCCCCAGGACATGGAGCAGGCCTTTTCCCATCTGCCTCGGGCCCTGGAGAACACACGGGAAATCGCCGAGGCCTGCAACCTGGACCTGGACCTGGATAATCCGCGCTTTCCGGTGTACTTCTCCCCGGATGAGCGGAGCCTGGACCAGTATTTCCGGGACTTGGCCCGCCAGGGGCTCCGGGATCGTCTGGACAAGACGACCCACCGGATCGAGGAGTCGGTCTATTGGGAGCGCCTGGAGCAGGAGATGGAGATCATCTGCACCAAGGGTTTCAGCGGCTATTTCCTCATCGTGCAGGACTTCATCAACTGGGCCAAGGAGCAGGGCATCCCCGTGGGACCGGGCCGGGGCTCGGCAGCCGGGTCCCTGGCCGCGTATTCCCTAAAGATCACCAATATCGATCCCATACGCTACGGCCTGCTCTTCGAGCGCTTTTTGAACGTGGAGCGGGAGAGCCTGCCGGATATCGACGTGGACTTCTGCTACAACCGGCGAGAAGAGGTGATCCGCTACGTCACGGAGAAGTACGGCAAGGACAACGTGGCCCACATCACCACTTTCGGTACCATGAAGGCTAGAGCCGCGGTCCGGGACGTGGGACGCGCCCTGGGCATGAGCTTCGCCGAGACGGACAAGATTGCCAAGCTCATCCCCGAGGATCCCGGGATCAGTATCGACAAGGCCCTGGAGAACGAGCCGGATCTTCGGAAGAAGACCGAGGAGGAGGAGCGGGTCGCCAAGTGCATCGACATCTCCCGCAAGCTGGAGGGCCTGGCCAGGCACGCCTCCACCCACGCTGCGGGCATCGTGATCTCCGATCAGCCCATGGAGGAATACCTTCCCCTGTATCAGGGCAAGAAAGGGGAAGTGGTAACCCAGTACGATATGAAGAAAGTGGAGAAGGTGGGGCTGATCAAGTTCGATTTTCTGGGGCTGAAGACCCTGACCGTGCTCCAGGACACCCTGGAGCTGGCCCGGGAGAGCGGCAAGGAGGTCCCGGATCTGGAGACCATGAGCCTGGACGATCCGAAGACGTTCGAACTTCTCTGCAAGGGGCACACCAACGGGGTCTTCCAGTTGGAAAGCTCCGGGATGCGCGGGGTGATGATGGATCTCAAGCCGGAGCGTTTCGAGGAGCTCATTGCCCTGCTGGCCCTGTATCGCCCCGGTCCGCTGGAGAGCGGGATGGTCACCGACTTCGTCGAGCGCAAGCACGGACGCCGCGAGGTGGAGTATCCCCATCCCTGGCTGGAGCCCGTTCTCAAGGAGACCTACGGGGTGATCCTCTACCAGGAGCAGGTCATGAGCATCGCCTCGGAGCTCGCGGGCTTCTCCCTGGGAGACGGCGACCTGCTGCGCCGGGCCATGGGCAAGAAGAACGCCAAGGCCATGGAGGAGCAGCGGGACAAGTTCATGCGAGGCGCCCGGGAGAAGGGGCTGGAGGAAAAGACCGCGGAGCATCTCTTCAGCCTGATCGCCAAGTTCGCGGGATACGGCTTCAACAAGTCGCACAGCTCCGCGTACGCCATGATCTCCTACCAGACCGCATACATGAAGACCCACTATCCCCGTGAGTTCATGGCCGCCCTGATCACCTCCGAGGTGGCCAATACGGACAAGGTTATCAGTCACATAAGTGCTTGCCGGGAAATGGGGATCGAGGTCCTGCCCCCGGACATTAATCACAGCGAGCACTCCTTCACCGTACAGGGAGATAACATCCTCTTCGGACTTTCCGGGATCAAGAACGTGGGCGAAGGGGCCATCCGGCAGATCCTCAGAGAGAGGCGCGCCAACGGCCCCTTCGCCAGTCTGATGGACCTCTGCCAGCGGGTGCTCTCCAAACGTGTCAGCAAAAAGGTGCTGGAGTCCCTGATCAAGAGCGGTGCCCTGGACTGTCTGGGAGCCACTCGGGCCGCAATGACGGCCAGCCTGGACAAGGTGGTAAGCAAGGCCCAGAACAGATCCAAGGTAAAGGCCAGTGGACGGTTGTCCCTACCCAGCATGTCGGTAAAGGGGGAGGGGGGCACAGAAACGCAGACGCACAGCGGGGGCATCGGCTTAAACATCGCCGAGGCTGAGGCCGAGGAATGGCAGGAAGAGTTCCGCCTGAAGCAGGAGAAGGAGACCCTGGGCCTCTTTCTGAGCGGCCATCCGCTGCTCAAGCACCAGCATGACCTGCAGCGCCTGCGAGTGCAAACTGTTCAGCAAAGCAGGGAGATGCCCTCGGAGAGCAAGGTGAACCTGGCGTTGCTCATCACCGGCTGCAAGGAGATCCAGACCCGCAAGGGAGACAAGATGGCCTTTTGCCAGGTAGAGGACTTGTCCGGGACTGCGGAGCTCACCCTGTTTCCGGACGCCTACGCCGAGATCCGGGACCACGACTTTGATCAGCCCTTTTTCTGCCGGGCACGAATCGACTCGGAGCAGGGCGATCCCGGCGAGGAGGAGTCTGCTCAAAGGCTCAAGCTCCTGGCCCGACACGTGGAGCCGCTATCTAGAGCCCAGCCACCCGCAGATGAGCCGTGTACCCTGGATGTGGAGGCGGCTTGGGTGGACGAGGCCAAGTGGCGGCAGCTGAAACAAATCCTGTCCAAGTACCCCGGCTCCAATCCGGTGAATCTCCATTTGTGGCTGGACGAGGCTGTCTGTCGGCTGGCCCTGGGTCCGGACTACCGCATCCAGCCGGTAAGCGCCCTGTATCAGGAGCTGGAGCAATGGAAGCGGAGTCTGGAGGCATCCTGAAACGGCGTGCGCGCTGAAGGTGGTGAGCCCATGAGCCAAACGGAGGTCGTCTATCGGATAGAGGTGGAGGAGGAATTCAGCTCTTCGCATCAGCTCCGCAACTACGGGGGCAAGTGCGAGGAGCTGCACGGCCACAATTTCCGGGTCCTGGCCGAGGTAGAAGGTGGCGAACTCGATCCGGATACCGGCCTTCTCATTGATTTCAAGGAGTTGCGAGGCAATTTGCGGAGTATCCTGCAGGAGCTGGACCATAAGCATCTCAACGAGCTGCCGGAGTTCGAGCAGGTGAATCCCTCCTCGGAGAATCTGGCCCGCCATATTTATCTCCGGTTGGAGGAGGCCCTTTCCGGGGGCGGCGTGCGGCTGAGGAAGGTGTGCGTGTTGGAAAAGAAGGGCTCCCGGGCCACATTCATGCGAGCCTAGCCGACGGGCCCGGGAGTCCAGTTGGAGCAAGAAGAAACTGAGTCCTGAAAAAGGAGCGTTCACGGGGCATCTTCTCGCGATGAGTCTCCGGTTCTGGATTTTCTATGGCTCCTCACGCGGGGGCATCCCTGCCCCCACCCGACTCTCGGTTTGTGCAGGAATTTCAGAGGAAAGCTTTCTCCCAAGGTTTTTGGAGTTTCTTCACTTAATGCCCTTGTTGGCGGTCGGGTTTCCCCCGCGTGAGGAGCCGAGAAAATCGACAGAACCTACGCCTGAGACGGCTCGAAGAAACCCCGTGAACGCTTTAAGAAGCTTTACACGAGCCTGATCCATGCGTGTCTTGCTGCAGCGGGTAAAAAGGGCCAGGGTCCTGGTGCGGGGCGAGGAGCGGGCGGCCATCGAAACCGGGGTCCTCTTGCTCGCAGGCTTCAGCGGGGAAGTAACCCCCGAGCTGCCCCAGAGCCCAGAGTGGGGAAAGCTCGTGGGCAAGATTCCCGAGTTGCGCATATTCCCGGACGAAAATGGCCGTTCCAACCTGAGCCTGCGGGATGTCCAGGGAGAAATCCTGGTGGTGCCCCAGTTCACCCTGTTCGCGGACTGCCGCAAGGGGCGGCGCCCCTCCTTCGTCGATTCCGCGGACCCGGAAACCGCGGAAGGGCTCTTCCTGGAGCTGGTGCGCGCGCTGGAGGGATTGTGCCCCGGAGGTGTGGCCCAGGGGGTCTTTGGGGCGGAGATGGATCTGGAATTTTGCAATTGGGGGCCGGTAACCATTTGTCTGGACCGGCGCGACTTCGCCTAGCAGGGCGTTGAAAATCTTCCAATTGCTGCGTTGCTTCAAAAAGTTCAAACTCTCATGTAGAATAACTACACTTCGACCTTGAACTTTTTTTGCGCCTTGCACTTGAAATTTTTGAACGCCCTGCCTAATAAGGACTTTTTCAATAGATTGCTAGATTGTGTCCATGAAATAATATAAGGCAATTCTTCCCGGGGCATTTTTTCACTTCGCAGCTTCGGTTCTGGATTTTCTGCCCCTGGTAAAGGCAGGACAATGGATATTTTGTTCAATCCGTTTGGGGAGAGTCTATGCAGAAATTGAACGTCACCCACAAGGGCCAGGTATGCATCTTCAGCTATAGCGGGGAGCTGACCCTGGAAGTGGTGGATCAGCTCAGGGAGGAGATGCGGCAGTATCTGGAGAACCAGGCCTGCGAGTCCGTGGTTATGGATCTTTCCGACATCTCCTTTCTGGACAGCTCCGGGATCGGCTTTCTGGTTCACCTGAACAACCAGAGGAAAGAGGAGAACAAGGGCTTCTATCTTTACAAGCCCTCTCCCCAGGTGCGCAAGTCCTTGAGCCTGGTCCGGCTTTTCGACTACTTCCGGGTCCTGCAGGAGGAAAAGGAGCTGGAGAGACTCCAGGAGTAGCTGTCCACGGAACGGATCACTTGCGCCAGAACTCCGGAGTGAGCAGGATGATCACCGTGTAGATCTCCAGCCGGCCCAGGAGCATGCAGAAGGTTAGCGTCCATTTGGCCGCAAGCGGGAGTTCGGCGTAATTGTCCGCAGGCCCGACGTCGCCCAGCCCGGGTCCGATATTGCCGATGCAGGCGATGGCCGCGGCGAAGGAGGTGACGAAATCCATGCCCAGGGCGGCCAGAATCAGGGCGGCCAGAACCATAAGAGAGATAAAGAGCAGGAAAAAGCCCCATATCCCGCCCAACACGCTTTCCGGAACAGGTCTGCCGTCCAGTTTGAGCGGAATCACAGCCCTGGGGTGGACGAGCCTTTTGAGCTCACGGAGATTGTGCTTGGCCAAGAGCAGGGTCCGCATGGTTTTGATCCCGCCGCTGGTGGAGCCCGCCATTCCTCCGCTGAACATGCAGATAAAAAGCAGCACCTGCGCCAGTGGCGCCCATGCCTCGTAATCCGCTGTCACATAGCCGGTTGTAGTCACAATGGTGACCGCTTGAAAGGCGCCGTGCCGCAGGGAGTATCCCGCCTCCTCTCCGGAAGAGCCCCACAGGGACAGGGTGAGAATTCCGGTTACCGCCAAGACCAGGACCAAATAGTATTTGAATTCCGAGCTACGCAGATAGCTGCCTGGCGAGCCCTGCAGGAGTTTGTAGTGCAGGGCGAAGTTGGTTCCGGCCAGGAACATGAACACCGTGATCACCACATGGAAGTACAGGCTGGAGTAGTGGCCGATGGAGGCGTTCTTGGGGGAGAATCCCCCGGTGGCCACGGTCCCGAAGGTATGGCACAGGGAGTTGAAGAAATCCATCCCCCCGGCGTACAAAAGGATAGTCTCCAGGACGGTAAATAGCAGATACACTGTCCAGAGCAGGAGGGCGGTATCCTTGATCCTGGGGCGCAGCTTGTCCGGAGTGGGGCCGGGGACCTCGGCCTTGTAGAGCTGCATGCCGCCCACACCCAGAAAGGGCAGGATGGCCAGGGAGAGGAGAATGATCCCCATCCCTCCCAGCCAGTGGGTAAGGCTCCGCCAGAACAGGAGTCCCTTGGGAAGGGCCTCGATGTCCTCCAGAATGGAGGCCCCGGTGGTGGTGAATCCGGACATGGTCTCGAAGAGACAGTCCGTAAAGGAGGGGATCGCGCCGCTCAGATAGAAGGGAAGGGCGGCTGTCACGCAGGCGGCGACCCAGCTCAGGGTGACAATGGCCATCCCTTCCCGGTGGTTGAGGACGATGGTCTTTTTGCTGCGGGTGGCGAGGATGAGCAGGCCCCCGGCCGCCGCCCCTATTCCGGTGCAGGCGAGGAAGAGGCCCAGGGTGCCGTCCTTGTAGTAGAGGGAAAAGGGCACAGCCAGCAGCATGGACAGGCTGATCAAGAGGACCACGAAGCCGACGAACTGAAGGATGACTCGCAGGCGCATGTCGGTCTACTCTCCCGTGAGGGCCTTTTCCACCTTGGAGATGTCCTTGCTGCTGGAGATGAGGATGACCCGGTCCTGGGGCTGGATCACGCTGTTTCCGCCGGGGATGATGACCTTGCTGTCGCGGACCAGGCAGAGGATGAGCACTCCGCGGGGCAGATCGATGTCCTTGAGGGGCCTGTGCAGTAGGAGGGAGTGCTCACCAGCGCGCACCTCCATGGCCTCGGCCTCCTCCTTGATGGACACGCTGGAGATGACCGTGCCCTTGCGGACGTGGCGCAGGATGCTGTTCGCTGCTGAGAGCCTGGGGCTGACGATGAGCTCTAGCCCGATGTTGTGCATGAGTCCCATGTAGGCCAGCTTGTTGATGCGGGTGACTGTTGTCTTGGCCCCCATGCTCTTGGCCAGCAAGGAGCTAAGGATGTTTTTTTCCTCGTCTTCGGTGAGCGAGACCACAACGTCCATGCTGCCCACGTTCTCCTCGGTCAGCAGTTTCTGGTCGGTGCCGTCCCCCTGCAGCACGATGGTCCGGTCCAGGTTTTCCGCAAGGAACTGGCAGCGGGCGCTATCCCGGTCCATGAGCTTAACCTGGGTTCCTTTCTTGCTTTCCAGTCTCTGGGCCAGCTTGTATCCGATGTTGCCGCCGCCCACGATGAGCACGTTGTGCTGCGATCCCCTGCCGAGGTTGAAGGCGTGCAGGAAGCGACCCAGGCTTTCGCGGGTGCAGACGAAGTAGACCAGGTCTCCGGTATTTAGAACATCTGAGCCGGAGGGGATGATCAATTTCTCCTGCCGGATTATGGAGGCCACGATGAAGTCGGGCAATTCGAGCTTTTTTTTGAGATCAGCCAGATTGAGCCCGGCGAAGGGGCTGTCCTCCCTGATCCAGATCCCCACAAGCTTGAGGCCGATGTCGGGGAATTCGTTCACATCCGCTGCCCCGGGGGTGTCCATGAGTCGCTCGATGGAGCGGATCACCTCTTCTTCCGGGTTGACCACGATATCGATGTTCAAGAGATTCTTGGCCAGGATGTCCTCGTATTCCGTGTACTCCGGGTTCCGGATGCGGGCCACCTTGTTCAGATCCGGGGCGAGGATGTTGGAGAAGGTACAGGCTATGAGATTGACCTCGTCGCTGTCTGTGACCGCCAGCAGGGTGTCCGCGGAGCGGATTCCAGCCTGTTCCAGGACGCGCGGACTGCTGCCCGAGCCGTGCACTGTTTCCAGATCCAGGCTTTCGGCCACAGTCTCCAGGACCCGGCGGTCCCTGTCCACGATCACCACGTCCTTGTCCTCGGAGATCAGCCGGCTGGCGATATGGTAGCCCACCTGGCCGGCTCCGATGATGATGATGCGCACGGGCGACTCCCTTTACAGATTACAGATGACTAATGACAGAAGTCAGACGCCGGACATAAGATGGCAGACCCCGGATATCAAGCATCCGGCGTCTGAGAGGAAGTGATGCGATACACCAAAAAAAAAGCGGAGGTCAATAGTATCATCGGCCCTTTGCTTCCGGTGGAAAGCGTTTATTCCCCGATGATCTTGACCAGGGCCCGCTTTTTACGTCCCCCGTCGAACTCGCCGTAGAAGATCTGCTCCCAGGGGCCGAAATCCAGGCGACCCTCGGTGACGGCGACCACTACCTCCCGGCCCATGACCTGGCGTTTCATATGGGCGTCCGCGTTGTCCTCGCCCACGTTGTGGCGGTATTGGTTAACCGGCTCGTGAGGGGCAAGCTCCTCCAGCCATTTGTCGTAGTCCTGATGCAGACCGGGCTCGTCGTCGTTGATGAAGACCGAGGCGGTAATATGCATGGCGTTGACCAAGCAAAACTAGTTTT
>JAIPEP010000004.1 GCA_021737085.1 Desulfohalobiaceae bacterium
ACAGCTTCAGCCCTGTGGAACGTATTCGGAAGCGGAAAGAGTATCTGGCTTGTTACCGTTTTGGAAATCGGTATTCCAGCCCGAACTTTATCTACTACATAAGGATCCGTACTCCGGACGGAGAGGGTCTTCGCCTGGGGACCACTGTTACCAAGAAGGTGGGCAAGGCAGTTATCAGGAGCCGCCTCAAGCGTTTGATCAAAGAAGTCTTTAGGCTCAATCAGATTGAATTACACAGGGATGCAGATATCGTGGTCGTGGCCAAAAAGAACATCCATGCGGATCAGATGAACTATTGGCTCGCGGAAAGGGAGCTGATGCAGACCCTCTACAGGGCCCTTAAATCCCGGCACAAATGATCCCGCAAACAACTACGGCAATGCGCAAAGTGGCGATTTTCTGCGTAAGACTATATCAATGGAGCGTTTCCCCACTTTTCCCGCCTCATTGCCGTTTCTATCCCAGTTGTTCCGAATATGCGGCAGTGTCCATCCGAAGACACGGATTGAAGAAAGGGGTCGCTTTGTCGCTTCGCCGCATTCTGCGTTGTCACCCCTTCTATCCTGGTGGTGTGGATCCGGTCCCGGACCAGGAGGACAAAGACCAGTCTGATCCGCAGAGAGAAATGCAGCCCAAGCAGAAGAGAGAAGGTAAGACATGACCGAGAACTGGCGCATCCTACTGGCACTGGCACTGACCATGCTCGTCCTGATAGCCTGGAATATGTTTTTCTCCGGGCAACAGGGTATAATGGGGACAGACAATCAAACGCGGCAGGTGGAAAGGCAGACAGGGGACCAAGCTGCTCCCTCGGGCAAGACTGAGCGGGAGCAAGCAGACCGGAGCCCGTCTAGGGAGGAGTCAGTAACAGACACGGCTGCAAGACAGGACTTGGCTGCTCAGGAAAGCGAAGTCTCAGCCGGGGAGACAGTTAGTGTGGAAACTCCTCTGTACCAGGCTGTGTTCAGTAAAAAAGGGGGTGTGCTTAAACATTTCCGTTTGAAGCAATACAAAAGTTCCATCAAAGAGGGCTCGGATCCAGTGGATCTGATCGGGAAAAAGGCCAGTGAAAAAGCACCCTTCGGCCTCCTGTGGAATCAGGGGAGTACTTGGCGGGAGGCTCGGTGGCGCTGTCTGGGGGATGATATGAGGATTGAGCGAGGGGAGCAGGACAGCCTGACCCTGATCGGAGAGATGGGGAATCTGACCCTCAGGCGCAAACTGACCTTTCGGGCCGGGACCTATGGTATCCTAGAAGAAGTGGAGGTGGTCAACCGTTCCGAGGGCTCCATCAGCGGGGCCCTGGCCTTTACCCTGGCCAGTCCCACACTGGTGGAGAATCCGGGCAGATACAACTACATGCAATTCCTTACCTATTCCAACGGCGGCCTCACCTCCTGGGACGACAAGGATACCCTTAGCCAGGGAGTGCAGACGGATACTAAAGTGCAGTGGTGCGGGGTGGGTAGCAGCTACTTCCTGCTGGCTATGGACCCCAAAAACACCTCCATGTACAGCAAGGGGAAATACGAGGACGAAATATACCGGGCAGCCGCGGAAAGCCGTGTCACCCTGGAGAAGGGTCAGAGCCGGACCCTCTCTCTGGAATACTATTTAGGGCCCCAGGACGCAGAGCAGTTGAAGGAGGTGTCCACGAACCTACAGGCGGCAGTTAATTTCGGCTGGTTCAATGTCATCGCCAAGCCGCTGGTTCGGGTGCTGCAGTTCTTCCATTCCTTTATCGGGAACTATGGACTGGCCATCATCCTTTTGACCCTGGTGATCAAGATCGTTTTCTGGCCCCTTTCCCACAAGAGCTACAAATCCATGGAGAAGATGAAGAAAATTCAACCCATGATGAAGGAGCTCAAAGAGAAGTACAAGGATGACCGGCAGAAGATGAATCAGGAGCTGATGCAGCTGTACAAGACCTATAAGGTGAATCCTGCTGGAGGATGCCTGCCCATGCTCCTGCAGATTCCGGTCTTTATCGGATTGTTCGAAGGGTTGATGGGTTCTGTTGCCTTGCGCCATTCACCTTTTATTAGCCACCTTCCCTTTACCGACATAGTATGGCTGGCAGACCTGGCCTCCAAGGATCCGTTGTACATTACACCAGTTTTGATGGGGCTCAGTATGTTTCTGCAGCAAAAGCTGTCTCCTACAGCAGGCGATCCCACTCAGGCAAAGGTCATGATGTTTATGCCTATATTTCTGACCTTTATCTTTCTGAACTTTCCGGCTGGTCTTGTGGTCTACTTTATTACAAACAATCTACTGTCTATAGCGCAACAAACGTGGATAATGCGCAAAGCTTAACATTGCAAGCTTATTCGGAAAACTGCTTCTGCTGATTCTATCTTACTTTTTACTAAAGATAAGGCAAAACTTTTCTCTTTTATTTTAAGAAGATAAGCTCAACTAAATGACAAAATCGTTTATTTTGAGTCCAGTATGTGCGGTGAATTTGTGCTTGGACAAGATATGTGAGGAGTTGCTATGAGTTCTGCGCAAAGATTCGAAGGCAAAAGCTATGATGCAGCAGTGGAAAAAGCCTGCTCTTTCTATGGCCGAGATAAAGACGATCTGGAGGTTTCTGTTATTGATTCCGGGTCAAGCGGGATATTCGGGCTGGGCGGACGCGATTGCGTGATTGAAGCAAGCCCCAAGCTGAACAAGCAGGAAGAGCTGGAAAACCTGATAAGAGCCACTGTGCAAGATATAGTAAACTTTCTGGTCCACTCTTGCGAAATCTCTGTGGAGATGAACGGCAGTCGGGCTGTGGTGGGGATTAATACCGAGGATAATCACGGGCTGCTTATCGGGCGAGAGGGACAGACCATTTCCTCCCTGGAGTATCTGGTGAACCGCATTGTGTCCAAGCACTGGCAGGAGAAGGTCTACGTCCAGCTGGATACAGGCGGATACAAGACCCAGCAGGAGGAACAGATCAAAAAGACCGCGCAGGAGCTGGCCCAGAAGGCAAAATCCTCCGGAAAGCCCATGAGCACGAAGCCCTTGAGCTCCTATCACCGCAGGCTCGTCCATGTCGCCCTGCAAGAGGACGAGGAGGTGCAAACGCATAGCAAGGGGGAGGGCCCCAAGAAGCGGGTGAGCATCAAGCCCAAAGGCGCTTCCCGCAACCAGACGGAGGAGAGAAAATAGACCCTCACCTGCCATGGACACAACAGACACCATAGCCGCAGTGGCCACTCCGCTGGGTCAGGGTGGAATCGGCATCATCCGGATAAGCGGTCCGTTGAGTCGTGATGTGGGGCTGGCAGTGTTTTCTTCCGCCAGGAGCCGTTTTGCCGGATTTCAGCCTTATGTGTTGCATCATGGCTGGATCCTGGACCATGAGGGACGCTCTGTGGACGAGGTCCTGGTCAGCTACATGCCCGGCCCCGGTTCCTACACCGGGGAGGATGTGCTGGAGATCAACTGTCACGGCGGGCCGGCAGTGGTGCAGTACGTCCTGGAGATTTGCCTGCGGCGCGGGATTCGAATGGCAGAGCCCGGAGAGTTCACTCTCCGGGCTTTTCTTAATGGCCGCATGGATTTGACCCAGGCGGAATCCGTGGCGGAAATGGTTTCCGCGCCCACGACGATGGGCCTGGATATGGCAGCGGCCAAGCTCGCGGGCCGCTTCCGGGGCAAGGTAGAGGAGCTCAGGGAGACGCTGGAGGGGCTCAGGGCGGAAATTGCCGCGGATATGGACTTTTCCGAGGAGGAGGAGATTGCCGGGCTCGCCGACCCGCAGGGCGTGCTGGAGCGGATCGGCCGCGTGGAGTCCGGGGTGGGGGAGCTGCTGGACAACTTCCGCAGGCACCATTGCCTGAGGGAAGGGATGCCCGTGATCCTGGCCGGAAAGGTCAATGCGGGCAAATCCAGCCTGTTGAACGCCATCCTGGGCCGGGCCCGGGCGATTGTAACCCATGAGCCGGGGACCACGCGGGACTATCTGGAGGAGGTGGTGAATCTGCAGGGTGTTCCGGTCCGCCTGACGGACACCGCCGGAATCCGCACCGCCCGAGACGATGTGGAACAGGCCGGTCTCCAGCAGGGCAGAGAGCTGATTTTCGGTGCCACGCTCGTGTGCATCCTCTTCGACCAGAGCCTTCCCCTCGACGAGGATACGCAGGAGCTGATCCAGGAGGTGGGCCAAGAGCGGGCCCTGGCCGTGGGGAACAAAGCGGATCTTGGCCCGTTGTCTCCGGAGGCGCGGGACTGGTTAGCCCACAACGGTGTGGAATACCTCTCCATCTCCGCCCGGACCGGCCAGGGAGTGGACTTTTTTCTGGAGCGCGTGCGCCAGCGCTTGGTTGGCGGGGGTAGCGAGCCCGCCGAGGGTGAGCTGGTTCCCAATATCAGGCAGCGGGACAAGCTGGACAAGGCCCTGGCCGAGCTTACGGGATTCAGGCAGGGCCTGGAGCAGGGCCTGCCGGCGGATGTGCTACTTACCCACCTCGAGGCCGCCTGCGATCACCTGGCGGAAGTGACCGGCCGAATCAGCACGGAGGAGGTGCTGGACCGGGTGTTCTCCTCTTTCTGCATCGGCAAATGATTTGCGTTTGGAGGAAGACTTGCCCATCTCCTTCGTTGCCGCGAAATTTTGAAGTCCTCATGTATTTCCCATACACTCCGGCTTCAAAATTTCTTGCGCCTCGGATATGAACAAGTCTTCCTCCAAACGTATCTTGTCCATTAACCATTTGCTTCACTCGATGGAGTAGGAAGACAAGGCGAGGGTCTCGCTTTTCAGGTGTCCAACTTTCTCTAGGGGATGCCCAGTCACCTAGGGCCTTTTAATGGGCGCCCTCCTCTGTCTTCTGCTCTCTATCTAATCACTCCTTCCTCTGTCATTCCTCCTCTGATTCCTCCAGCTCCAGATCGATCTCCTGCCTGGAGAGGCTCACGTTGCTCAGTCGCACTTTCACCTCCTGTCCCATGCTGAACATCCTGCCCGTATGCCGTCCGATCAGACAGTGCTCCTTGGCCCAGTAGATGTAGTAGTCGTCGGTGATGGAGGAAAGCCGGACCAGCCCGTCCGCCATGACCTCTTTCAATTCCACCCAGAATCCGAAATCGGTCACGGAGTTGACCACCCCGGTAAAGGTTTCCTCCAGCTTGTCCTGGAGAAAGATAATGGTTAGCCGCTTGAGGATTTCCCTCTCCGCGGCCATGCCTATACGTTCCTGTTGGCTCAAATGATCCGCCAGTTTGTAGAGTTTTTTTCGGCCGGGCGTGGTGTGCTCAGTCTCCTGCAGCACCCGCTTGAGTATACGGTGCAGGACCAAGTCGGCATAGCGGCGGATGGGGGAGGTGAAGTGGCTGTAGCAGGGAGAGGCCAGCCCGAAATGGCCCTGGTTCTGCGGATAGTAGGAGGCCTGCATCATGGAGCGGAGCAAGAGCCTGTTGACCAGGAATTCGTGACGGGTCCCCTCTACCTGCTCCAGCAGTCGTTGCAGGCTCTGCGCATCGGTATCCTCGGGTACGTGTTCGGCTAAGGAGGTCTTGCGCAAAAGCTTGAACAGGGCCTCGAGCTTGTCCTGGTTCGGCTCGGGGTGGATCCGGTAGAGCAGGGGCAGCTTTTTCTGGTCCAGGAAACCGGCCACAGCCTCGTTGGCCGCGATCATGAATTCCTCCACGATCTGATGCCCGAAGTGCCTGGCCTTAGGCTGGATGTCCACCGCCTCCTGCTGCGGGTTGAAATGGATCTCCGGCTCCGGGAGGTCAAAGTTCAGGGACCCCCTGCTGATCCTGTTCGCGTTCAGGATTCCGGCCAGGCCCTCGGCGGAGCGCAGCATGGGATAAACCGGCCCCATTCCTTCCTGTTCCTCGCGATCGTTATCCAAAAGGGCCTGCTTGACCCGGCTGTAGGTGAGCCTGGCCTTGCTCCGGATAACCGCGGAGAAGAAATCCCGGCTTAAAACCTCGCCCTCCCGGGAGAAGTGCATCTTCACGGTCATCACCAGCCTGTCCGCGTCCGGATTGAGGCTGCAGAGGCCTGTGGAAAGGGCCTGGGGGAACATGGGCTCCACCGAATTGGGGAAGTAAAAGGAGTTGCTCCGGTTGCGCGCCTCCTGATCCATTGGGGTCCCGGGTTCCACATAGTGGCTCACGTCCGCGATGGCCACGTACAGGGTATAGCCCTGCCGGGTCTTTTCTACGTACACCGCGTCATCGAAATCCTTGGCCGAGGCCCCGTCGATGGTTACAAAGAGAAGGTCCCGCAGATCGTGCCTGGCCTCCACATCCTCCCGCACCGGATCACTAGGCAGCGCTTCCGCCTCGGCCAGGACCTTCTTGGGAAAGGACCTGGGAATTTGATTCAGGATCTTGACCACTGTCTCCTGCACATCGGTTTCTTCTTCCGGGCCCAGTATTTCGCGGCATTTTCCCTTCCATAGGTGTTTGTCCAGCCGCTCCACCGGCTCCGCCACAACCACCACTCCCGGGTCCAACCCGGAGCTGGATTTGTCGTCCTCTAGGAGAAAGTCCTGGGAGAACTTGGGATCCACGGGCTGGGCAAAGCGCATCCCCTGGGCCAGTTCCTTGTTGATCCGGACTGGAATGCGCTTGAGGCGGCGCTGCAGGATGCGGACTATCCTGCCCTCGGGATTCTTTCCTTCTTTCTTGCCGCCCGGGATCAGGGCGACAAGGACCTCGTCACCGTTCCAGGCCTCGCCGATGTTGTGCGGAGGGATGAAGATATCCTTACGCCGCCTGTCCTGAGGACGGACAAAACCAACCCCGGAGCGCTGGATTTCCAGCGAGCCCCGGAGGAGGTCCATCTTCTCCACCAGACCGTAAGCCTTGCCCCCGATATTGATCAGCTTGCCGTTTTCCTCCAGTTGACCTAGCATGTTCCGAATGGACTGCTTCTCCGCCTCGCTGGGCTTAAGGGTCTTGTAGATATCCCGTAGGGCAAGGGGGCTGGTGTATTTGTGGAATAGATCCAGCAGCTGCTTTTTGCTGATCCGCTGCTGGCTTTGTCGCTTCTTTTTTCTGGCCATAAACTCTTATACCTAGAATGGGGTCTTGGTTGTTTCTCCCTGTAGAGAAAAAGCCGAATGCTTATCCCGGGACCTGATTCAGTTCTTGCTACAAAATGTTGATTATACTACAAGGTAATATAGAAGAAAAGGGTTTACTCGTGAAAATCGCTGCATAAAAACAGGAGGTGGGGAGTATGGACAAGATCTTGCGCGTGGACGTTTCCGGGGATAAGCCGAGCTATGTCGAGGAGCCGCTCGGTGATTACGCAGGCATGGGAGGCAGGGGGCTTACCTCGGCCATGGTGAGCAAGGAGGTCCCGGCTGACTCCCACCCATTGGGGCCGGAGAACAAGCTGGTCATAGCCCCGGGGCTTTTGAGCGGAAGCGCAGCGGTGAATGCGGGCCGTCTGTCCGTGGGATGCAAAAGTCCTCTCACCGGCGGGATCAAGGAGGCCAACGCCGGGGGACAGGGAGCCAATGTCCTCGCCCGCCTGGGTTACGCCGCTATTGTCCTAGAGGGCGAACGGCAAGGGGAGGAGCTGTATATCCTGCGCATTGGCAAGAAGGGAATGGATGTGGTCCAGGACGCGAGCCTGGAGAAGCTCACCAACTATCAGCTCATGGAGCGCTTCCATGGTGAATACGGCAAGAACGGGGCCATGATCAGCATCGGTCCTGCAGGGGAGATGCGGCTGGCCAACTCCACTGTGGCGGTCACGGATATGGAGGGGCGTCCCACCCGTCACGCCGGACGCGGCGGTGTAGGGGCAGTGATGGGATCCAAGGGGATCAAGGCCATACTTCTGGACGGTTCAGAGGCTCCCGTGCGTCGGCCCCAAGATCCCGAGGCCTTCAAGCAGGCGAACAAGCAGTTCGCCGAAGGTTTGCGCAGGCATCCCGTTACCGGCCAGGGTATGGCCGCCTACGGGACCAACGTGCTGACCAACGTCATCAATGAGTCCGGGGCGTATCCCACGTACAACTTCCGACAGGGCCAGTATCCCGACGCCGAGCGAATCAGCGGAGAGACCCAGGCGGAGTTGGAAAAGAGCCGCGGGGGCAAGGCCAGCCACGGCTGCCACAGGGGTTGCATCATGCACTGCTCCGGGGAATTCGTGGACAAGGACGGCAACTACGTAACCAAGCAGCCGGAATACGAGACCATTTGGGCCCACGGGGGCAACTGCGGCATCGGCGATCTGGACGCCATCGCCCGCATGGACTACCTGAACGACGACTTCGGATTGGACACCATCGAGATGGGGGCCACGATCGGGGTGGCCATGGAGGCCGGACTCCTGGACTTCGGAGACGCGGACCGAGTCATGGAGTTGCTTCAGGAGGTGGGCAAGGGAACCCCCCTGGGTCGCATCCTGGGAAGCGGCGCTGCAGTTACCGCCAAGGCCTTCGGGGTGGAGCGCGCCCCGGTGGTCAAGAATCAGGCCATGCCTGCCTACGATCCCAGAGCGATCAAGGGTATTGGGGTCACCTACGCCACATCGCCCATGGGGGCGGATCATACTGCCGGGTATGCGGTGGCCACGAACATCATGAAAGTGGGTGGTGATGTGGATCCCCTGAGCAACGAGGGCCAGGCAGCCCTGTCCCGGGATCTGCAGGTGGCCACTGCCGCACTGGACTCCACAGGGATGTGCCTGTTCATCGCCTTCGCCATACTGGATCAGCCGGACACATTCCAGGCCCTGATCGATATGCTCAATGCCTTCTACGGACTGGAGATGACTGCGGATGACGTGAACGGGTTGGGCAAATCGATCCTGGACAAGGAAAGGGACTTCAACACCAGGGCGGGATTCACGGCAATGGACGATCGATTGCCCAGATACTTCCGCAGGGAGGCGCTGGCCCCGCACCAAGCCGTCTTCGACGTTTCGGATCAGGAACTGGACAGGGTGTTTGCCAAGTGATGTAACCTTTAGCGCATATCAACTCGGAACGGTTCCAAGGACCCGTTCCGAGTTTTTTTACTTTATGCCCAATAGTATTCCTTTTCCGCAGAGCCTTGAGCTCCGAGTGGCAGCAAGGATGGTGCCCCGGTTTTTCACCCTGCTAAGACAGGGCTTCTGGATCCGCGTTGAGGCGGGTGCATCGCTTCAGTACGTGCTGACGCACTTTCTCGGTTTTCCTTCCTCCGTGGTCCAGGACAGGATACAAACCATATTCTTGGACGGAAATGCTGTGGACGATCCGGAAAGCGCATATCCGGATCCGGGAGCGACAGTGGCTCTTTCTGCTGCCGCCCCCGGGCTGGCGGGGGCTGGGCTGCGCAAGGGCGGAGCTTTGGCCGGATTGCGCGGATCGATAACCTTTTCCGCATCACCGGCCGGCCATCAGGATGGTGCAATGGATCTGCGGATCAGGCTCTACAATTTATTGGCGGAGGAGTGGGGTGAGGTCTTCCTCACGGAGGGGATAAAGGTCGAGGCAGAGGAGTTACGGGCGGTTCTGGCGGATATGTCCGCAGAAGTCTGGGCCCCGGAAGGGGCTGTCCGGGTGGGAGGAGAGCGGCTCGGCCCGGAGGCTCTGTTGCAGCGACTCGGGGAATTGAGCAGTGACGCCCTGGTTCTTCTGCGCCTGACCACAGTCAGTGGGTAAGTCTCCTACTCTGGCTGGATCCAGTTCCCCATGTCCTTGTACTCCCCGGTGAGGGAGAGGAGCTCTCGTTTTTTCGCCCTGAACCTGTCCTTCATCCCCCGGAGCCAGTCCGCGTGATCTAGGGCAGTTTTCTGGTTGGTGAACATTTGGTGCTCTTCCGGGCGGACGTCAATGGATATTCCGTTCGCAGTCCCCTCCGCTTCGCCCTCGTTGCTGCATAGCATGCACCGGATCCTGCTGGAGGAGAGGAAGCGGAAGGTGTCTCCGCCGCAGACGGGACAAAAGCCGGAGGGTTCGGATCTGCGCCCCTCCAGGGCGGCGGCGAGTTCTTCCATCCGGTTCAGATTGTCCTCCTCCTGGAAAATCTCTCCCGGCAGGGCGCCATAAAATACCCCGCTGGCACGGATTTCCGCCAAAAGGAACTTGAGGAAGCTCTCCATTCCCAGCTTAGCGTATCCCTCTTTGCCGGGAATGCCGGCTACGGCCGCTCCCACTGCGGGTTTACCCCACAGGGTGTCGGCGCGGCCGTAGAAGCTGAGGCCTCTGTCCAGGAGCGTCTTCAGCGAGGCTTGCGGCCCCAGGAAGTAGGTCGGAGTGGCCACTATGAGGGCGTCTGCCTGGCACAGGGCGTCGAGCACGGTGGCCAGGTCATCCTCCTGCCTGCACCGGCCTTCCTCTAGACAGGCATAGCAGGCCTTGCAGGGGCGTATGTCGAATTGGGGCAGCCTGAGGAGGTTGAGCTGGTGGGGTGTGGTCAGGCGCGAGCTCACCTCCTTGATGAGCAGCTCGCTATTGCCCAGCCTGCGTGTGGAACAGACCAAACCCAGCAGGCTCATCCGTTCCTTCTTTTCCTTTGGATTTGCTTCTTGGCTCATATTATTGCTCCTGCGGCGAAGTCTAGTGCTTAGCCTCGCCCCGCGGTATCAGCGACACTGCCCTGCCAGAGGCAGGGTTGCACAGGGCGGGCCTCGCAGCATTTTCCTGTTTAGCTGTGTCCGGACCATGCGGGAGTGAGGTATATATAACTCTCATGTCAGCGCAGACGCAAACACAACGAAGCATGGATATGTTCGGAGCCGAACCGGGAAGAGCGCTTCACTCTGCACCCATTCAAAGAATGGGTGCATGTGTTCGCTGGGTTTCGTATAGATCGGGGCTTTGAAGTACAGTGCATAAGTCCCAAGCTCGTGGCCCTATTTTCCAGGGCTTGCTTAACGGAAAATCGTGCCCGTTTCACCGTTGGATCGGGGGTGGATCCGTTTGGATGTTGCTATACCCTGCATTTGTAGTATGGGATGAAACCCGCGCTTATAGCGCTCTCCCCGGATCGGCTCCTTCCCAACCGACTCAAATAATTCAGTAGGTTCGAAACATTTACATACCAATTTACTCTTTCCCTCTTGGTGATGTCAATTTCTGGGCCGTTTGGCTCCGGCGGAATTCGTTCTTTCCACTTGGGGGCTTTACTCTTGCCCTGCATTTCTGGAAATGGGTACAGGGCGAGCAGGGGGAATAAACCCGGGCTACTGACCTAAGAAGTAAAGCTTTACACAAGCTGAGATTTTGAGATAAAAAATTATTATGTCTTTCTCAGGGGGTATCCTTCCCCTTTCCACCAATTTGTTCGCTTTGCTGGGCCGCGCTGTATTGGCCGTTCTTCAGGAGCTTGGCGGGATCTTACTCTTTTTTTTGCGAGCCCTGATTTCCATCTTCAAATACCCCTTCCAAGTGAACAAGATCGTGCGCCAGGCCTATTTCATAGGCGCCATGTCGGTATTCCTCATCGCCTTGGTGGGGCTGTTCACCGGCATGGTCCTGGGCCTGCAGGGGTACTACAGTCTGACCAAGTTCGGCTCCGAAGGGGTGTTGGGCGGGGTAGTGGCCCTGTCCCTCATCCGGGAGCTCGGTCCGGTGCTGACCGCGATCATGATTGTTGCCCGAGCCGGATCGGCCATGTCCGCCGAACTGGGAATCATGCGCATCACCGAGCAGATCGACGCCCTGTTCACCATGGGGGTGGATCCCATTCGCTCCCTTATCAGTCCGCGCATCGTTGCCGCGGTGATCTGCTTTCCCCTGTTGACCGCCCTGTTCGATGCTGTAGGTATTCTGGGGGGATACCTCGCCGGAGTAAGCCTTTTGGGAGTCAATTCAGGAGTCTTTCTCTCCCAGATGGATTCCCTTGTGGTTTTGAGCGATGCAATCAACGGATTCTATAAGGCCTTTGCCTTCGGCCTGCTCGTGGTCACCATCTGCTGCTACCAGGGGTTTTATGTACACACCCGACAGGGTGGGCACGGGGCCAAGGGGGTGAGCATGGCCACGACCTCGGCGGTGGTTTTTTCCTGTGTGGGGGTATTGATAACCGATTATGTCCTGACCTCTTTCCTGCTTTAGCTTATGCGCACGCCCCTTATCGAGTTCAGACAGGTTTCCAAGCGGTTCGGGCACAATGTTGTGCTGGATAGCGTCGACCTGGCGGTCTATCCCGGAGAGGTCACCACCCTGATCGGCAGGAGCGGGGAGGGCAAGAGCGTTACCCTGAAGCTGATCATCGGTCTTCTCTGGCCGGACAGCGGGGAGATCCTCTACCGCGGCAAGTCCGTCTCCCGGATGAAGCGCGCTGAGCTGAAACATATCCGCAGGGAGGTGAGCTTCATGTTCCAGGGCAACGCCCTGTTCGACTCCCTGACAGTGCAGGAGAATATCGCCCTGCCCCTGCGGGAGGGATTCCACGCAAACGAGGCCACAATACGGGAGAGAGTGGAGCAAAAGATGCAGGTGATGGATCTGGAGGGCACGGAGGAGCAGTATCCTTCCCAGCTCTCCGGGGGGATGCAGAAGAGGGTGGCCCTGGCCCGGGCGATGGTGACCGATCCGGAGACAGTCCTTTTCGACGAGCCCACCACCGGGCTCGATCCGGTGCGCAAGAACAGCGTGCTCAGCATGATACTGAGCAATCAGAGGGATTACGGCTTTACAGCGCTCCTGGTCAGTCACGACGTGCCGGATGTGTTCTATATCTCCAACCGCATCGCGGTCCTGGAGGAGGGCAGGACCATCTATCAGGGCCCGCCCCAGGATTTGGAGCAGAAGGAGCATCCGGTCCTGCAGGAGTACGTTAACAGTCAGGAGATCCTGCGCAACGAGATCTACGGTCTGCAGAGCTCCCGCTTCCTGGAGCGGGCCTTCGCTGGCATGCGGGAAGATCCGGAAAGGCGGGAGGGGGCTCTTCTGGTGATCAGTTTGCCACAATACCAAGAGATCAAGGAAAAGGTGGGCCAACTCATGGTGGAGATGCTCCTGGGCGCCATCTCTCGGGCCTTCTATAAGGTGAGCCAGTGCGGGGATCAGTGCAAGGTAGCCCGCTATGGAGAGGATCGGGTAGTCTGTCTGTGCGAGCCCGGCAGCTATGACCGCGATCCGGATAAGGTCCTGCAGGGGGTGGCGAGTGAGCTGGGCAGCATGGACTTCTGTAGCTCCGGTGTAAGACAGGGCAAGGCATCTTTCTCCGTAAATGGCGGCTGGGACAGAATCGGTAGCCATAAGAGCCTGTTTCAGCTGGTGCAGGGGATTGAGCAACAGAAAAGGATCCTGGGCAGCATCTCCTGCAAGGGCCCGGACTGAAGCGCTGTGGGCAGCCCCGCCCAATAGTGCTACGGCTTATCCGGTCCAGCTGCGGCTGGCGTGGCGGACCTTAGCAAAAAACAATCCCGGAGGGGAAACGGACGGCTTTCATGGTTAGCAATCAGCGCCGAATCGAGATAGTGGTGGGTGTCTTCGTGCTCGTCGCCCTGATCTGCGTGGGCTATTTGACTATTAAGCTGGGGGATTTTCAGCTCCTGGAGTCCAACTCTTACCGGCTTAAGGCCCGCTTCAGCAATGTGGGCGGTCTCAGCGAGGGCAACGCAGTGCGGCTTTCCGGGGTCAACGTGGGCCGGGTGAATAATATCCGCCTGGATCAGGAGCGCTTTGCGGTGATAGTGACCTTTTCCGTCAAAAAGGGGATCAAGCTGAGTGATGACACTATGGTCTCCATTAAGACTAGCGGTCTGATCGGGGACAAGTATATAAGCATCTCCCCGGGCGGCTCCGGGATTCCTCTCGAGCCCGGGGATACCATCATTGACACTCAGCCGCCGATAAACATTCAGGATTTGATCAGCAAGTACGCTTTCGGCGAAGCGAGCGGGGAGGATTGATCTACGCGCCACAGCCGTTCGACCGTACCGTAATCCTTCACAGGGCATTTTTCACTTCGAACCTACGGTTCTGGATTTTCTTAACGCTCGTCACGCGGGGGCATCCCTGCCCCCACCCGACTCTCCGTTGTTGCGGATTTCCTTGGTAATTTTGAGTTCCGTAAAGATGAGCTTTTTTCCAGGCGTGAGCCTTTGTCACGGTCGGGTTTCCCCCACGTGACGAGCGAAGAAAATCAACAGAACCTTCGCTAAATCGTTCAAAAATACCCTGTGAAGGATTACATCGGACCTACTGGAGGCTTTTTCGGGGGCACCCAGAAAGGAGTTGGATTTATGCGCAAAAAACTCGGATGGGGGCTTGTGCTCCTAGTTGTCGTTCTGCTGATTCCCGGAACGGGGATGGCCAAGGAATCGCCGCAGGAGGCGGTCGACTCCTACGTGCAAAAGGTGCTCCAGACTTTTCGGCAATACGAGGGCACGGAACTGGATACTCCAGAGAAGCGGAAGGAGTTTAAGGAGAAGCTAAGCTGCATTGCCGGAGAGGTGTTCGACTACCGGATCATGGCCAGGATGAGCCTGGGGCAGTATTGGAGAGATTTTTCCGGGGAGCAGCAACAGGAGTTCGTGCAGCTTTTCCGGCGCTTGATCGAGACCAATTACTTCAACAAGCTCCTGGAGAACATGAAGGAGGTCAAGGCCTATTCCCGGGACACTATTGTCCTTACCGACCAGATCGTCTTCTCTTCCAGTAAGGCCGAGGTGCGGTCCTACATCCGTTTGCAGGAAAAAAAGATCCCGGTGAACTATCGACTCCTGTCCCGTTCCGGGGAAAAATGGGGAGTATACGATGTCCGTGTGGAAGGTGTAAGCCTTATCCAAAATTACCGCAGCCAGTTCCGGGACATACTGAACCAAAAGTCGCCGCAAGAGCTTTTGGAGGTGTTGCGGCGGAAAGTGCGGAAACAAAAGATCGGGCAGCCTGAGAAGTCGTGAGTAAGCGGCTCATGTTTTTTTCTTATCCTGAAGGTGCGACACGGATGAGGCTTAGGCTTTGGCTGGCTCTCGCCGTTTGCCTGGCGCTGGCCCTGGCCGGATCGGCCTGGGCCGGAGATCAGTCGCAAAAGAAGGAGAGCTCCCAGGAAACAGATCTGATTCGGGAGCTGGAAGAGGATTTTTCTTCCCGGGACAGATCCGCGGTTGCCGATCCCCTGGAACCGTATAACCGGGTTGTGTTCCGCTTCAACGACGGCCTATACTCCTATGTGCTCATTCCTGTCTCCAACGGGTACAAGGCGGTGATGCCAAGTCCCTTCCGGCAGGGCATGGAAAACGCTTTCCACAATGTTCGATTCCCCGGCAGGATGGTGAACCATTTGTTGCAGGGCCGTCCCTTGCGGAGCGCTAAGGAGGTCGCCGGGTTCGTGATCAACACCCTGTTTGGCTTCGGCGGTCTTTTGAAACCCGCGGACAGTATCCCAGGTTTGTCCCCGCCGGAAAAGGATACAGGGACCACACTGGGGACCTGGGGTGTGGGGCAGGGAGTGTATATTGTCTGGCCCGTGCTGGGACCGAGCACTCTGCGATCCAGCACGGGAATGGTAGGGGACTATTTCCTGGACCCCCTCTTCTACCTCGAGGGGGATGAGTTGGGTTGGTGGCTGACCGGCACGGAGAATATCAACAAGCTTCCTTCCCTCATGGGCCGCTACGAGGACATGAAGGACTTCGGGATCGAGCCCTACTCTTCGGTCAAGGACGGTTACGTGCAGTACAGGCGGGAGAAGGTCCGCAAATAACAGCCCGAAATCGACCCGGGCGACAGGAAAAGCTCAAGGCGCTTCAGGCGCCTTTTTTTGTTCTATGCAGCAGCGAGACAGCATAAGCATCCTCGGAGCGCAGCAGCACAATCTGAAGAATCTGGATCTGGACATACCCAGGAACCAGCTTGTGGTCATCTGCGGTCCCAGCGGCTCGGGCAAGTCCACCCTGGCCTTCGACATCGTCTACGCCGAGGGGCAGCGTCGCTATGTGGAGTCTTTGTCCGCGTACGCCCGGCAGTTCCTGCCCCAGCTGGACAAGCCCAAGGTGGAGAAGATCGAGGGTCTCTCCCCGGCTATTTCTCTGGAGCAGCACGTGGGGTCCAAGAACCCCCGCTCCACTGTGGGAACCATGACCGAGATCCACGACTACCTCCGGGTGTTCTTCGCCCGCTTGAGCACGCCGCATTGCCCCAGGTGCGGAGAGCCCATCCAGGCCATGGCCCCGGACGAGATCGTGGATGCCGTTTTGAATCTGCCCGGGCAGACCAGATTTATGCTGCTGGCTCCCCTTGTGGAGAGGGAAAGGGGCAATCAGGCCCAGGTGCTAAAGAAGCTGCGTGGTCAGGGCTTTGTTCGGGTCCGGGTGGACGGCGCTGTCCATCGCCTGGAGAATCCGCCGGAGCTGGAGGATAACGCAGAGCACAGCGTGGAGGTGGTGGTGGATCGGCTGGTCCTGCGCGGAGACATCCGCAAGCGTCTGGCCGACTCCCTGGAGCTGGCCCTGCGCATGGGTCAGGGCAGGGTCGTGGTAAGCCCCCTGGATGGGGAGGAGCTGTTCTATACCACGGAAGCAGTGTGTCCCCGCTGTCATATCGGCCTGCCCGAGCCGAGCCCGCAGCTTTTCTCCTTCAACAGTCCCCAAGGCGCCTGTCCGGAGTGCTCCGGCATCGGCAGCCGGGAGTTCTTCGATCCCCTCCTTCTGGCCCCCAACCAAGGTTTGAGCCTGGAGCAGGGAGGGATCATTCCCTGGAAAAAGGAGCGGGTCCTGGCCAGATACAGGGATGAGTTGCGCGAGCTGGGCCTTAAGCGGGGCTTCGACCTGACCACTCCCTTAAGGGAATTTTCCCGGCCTGCTTGGAACAGCCTGTTCTACGGGGACAGCGAGGCGAATTGGCCCGGAGTGGTAGGAATCCTGGATGCGAGCCTGGATTTGGGGCGTATCTGGCAGGACGAGCTGGCCCGCTTTCGCAGGAGCATGCCCTGCCCGGCCTGTGGGGGAGGGCGGCTCCGGCCGGAGTCGCTTTCCTTTCTGGTGGACGGGGCCAATATCCGCGATGTCTGCTCCTGGTCCATTCGCCGGGCCCTGGACTGGATGGCTAGCCTTTCCTTCCAGGGCATGCGGGAGAGCATCGCCGAGCCTATCCTGCGCGAGCTAACCCACAGGCTGGATTTTCTGCAGCGGGTAGGGCTGGACTACCTGAGCCTGGATCGGAACATGAGCACCCTCGCCGGAGGCGAGGCCCAGAGGATTCGCCTGGCGGGGCAGCTGGGCTCCGGTCTGGTGGGAGTCACCTATGTCCTGGACGAGCCGAGCATCGGTCTTCACCCCAGGGACAATCAGCGGCTCCTGCAGTCGCTCAAGGAGCTTCAGGGCCGGGGCAACACCGTCCTGGTGGTGGAGCACGACGAGCCCACCATCCGGGCCTCGGACTATGTCCTGGAGCTCGGTCCCGGATCCGGAGCCCGGGGAGGGGAGGTCGTCTACTCCGGGGGAGTGCAGGGGCTTTTGCATAGCGCGGATTCCCTGACCGGCAAGTACTTGAGAGGGGAGCTGACAGTGCCGGTGCCGGAAGAGCGCCGCAACCCCACGGGCTGGCTGCGGCTGAAGAAGGTGCGCACCAACAATATAAAAGGCGAGGACATAGATCTTCCCCTGGGGACCATGGTCTGCGTGACCGGAGTCTCGGGTTCGGGCAAGAGCTCGCTGGTGGTGGATTCCCTGTACAAGCACCTGGCCCTGAACAGAGGGATCAAGGTGGAGGAGCCCGGGCGCCTGGAAGGGATCGAGGGGGAGGAGAACGTGGAGAAGGTGATTTCCATAGATCAGTCCCCCATCGGGAGGACGCCGCGCTCCAATCCGGCCACCTATACCAAGGTCTTCGACGATATCCGCAAGATATTCGCCTCCACCCAGGAGGCGAAAATGCGGGGCTTCACCCCGGGCAGGTTCAGCTTCAACGTCCGCGGCGGGCGCTGCGAGGCCTGTCAGGGTGACGGCCACATTCGGGTGGAGATGCATTTTTTGCCCGATGTCTTCGTGACCTGCGACGTCTGCGGGGGCAAGCGCTACAACCGCGAGACCCTGGACGTGGAATACAAAGGGTTGAACATCTCCCAGGTTCTGGACTTGAGCGTGCGTCAGGCCAGGGAGTTCTTCACCCATCACCCCAGTCTCAAGCGCAGGCTGGAGGTGCTGGAGAAGGTGGGGCTGGAGTATTTGAGCCTGGGGCAGCCCGCCACCACCCTGTCCGGCGGGGAGGCGCAGCGCCTGAAGATTTCCCGGGAGCTGGGCAAGAGAAGCCTGCCGCGGACGCTCTATATCCTGGACGAGCCCACCACAGGGCTGCATATGCACGAGGTGGGCAAACTCCTGCAGGTCCTGCGGGAATTGGTGCAAAAGGGGGCCACTGTGGTGGTCATCGAGCATAATCTGGACGTGATCCGGGCAGCGGACTGCGTACTGGATCTTGGCCCTGGCGGAGGGGAATTCGGCGGCCGCGTTGTAGCCCGGGGCACCCCGGAGCAGGTCCGGGACGACCCGGATTCTCCCACAGGAGAATTTCTGCGCGCTTACTGGTAGTGACTTGTGAACCGTGGTCCGTGATCCGTGGTCCGTGATTCGTGTTTCGTGAATCGTTGGCACGCCTAGAGCCCATCGGCTATCGCCTGGATTGAACGCAGAACGTCGAACGCCGAACGTTGAACGGTGAACGGGGAACGGGGAACGGGGAACCCATCAACCCTTCTCACCGGCGAGATCCAGGTGCAGCTCGATGGTTTCCGGATCATCCGGTATGGTGCGAACCTGGAAGTCGAACTTTTGGGCCAGGGCCTGCATGGCCCGATTTTCACGCAGGGTGTAGGCGACCATTTCCCTGGTGCCTCTCTCACGGCAGAAGCGGATCATTTTTTCCATCAGAGCCTTACCCAGGCCTTTCTCCTTGATGTCAGTCCGAACCACAATGGCGAACTCCGCGCTGACATTGTCCGGATCGAAAAAGGACCTGACCACGCCTATCGTTTCCTGATCCCCGTCATTACGGAATCGTGTGGCCACGAAGGCCATTTCCCGGTCGTAGTCGATCTGGGTTAGCTGGGCCAGCTGGGAATGGGTGAACTCGTGCACCAGGCCGAAGAAGCGCATCCGCAGGTCCTCTTCGGATAGCTTGTTGATGAAATCCATATGTATAGGTTCGTCCTCTGGCCGTATGGGGCGCAGCAGGATCTGTAGTCCGGAAGGCAAAGTGGCCCATTCCTCCAGGTATTTCGGATAAGGCCGGATGGCCAGTCTAGAGGGCCCGGACAGCTCCGTGGGCTGGATCTCGATCTGGGAATCCACGGCCAGAACGCCGTCTGGATCCGCCAAAAGCGGGTTGATATTTATCTTGTGCACTTCGGGCACATCGATAATGAGTTGGGAGAGCTGAACCAGGACCAAGCGCAGGGGGTCCTGGTTGACACCGCTTTGGCCGCCATAGTCCTGGAGCAGCTTGTGGATCCGCGTCCGTTGGATGAGCTCCTTGGCCAGGCTCATGTTCAGCGGCGGCAGCCCCACCGCTATGTCCCTCCAGACCTTGCTTGCCGCACCGCCCTGGCCGAAGACCACCACCGGTCCGAAAAGGGGGTCTGTGGCCACGCCTGCCATAAGCTCTCTCGCTTCGGGCCGCCGGGCCATTTTCTGCAGGATGAAGCCCTGGATCTCGGCATGGGGACGGAGCTCCCGGAGCCGGTTCAGCATGCCCTGACCCCTCTTGCGCAGGTCCTCGCCGTTCTCCAGGTCCAGGGCCACACCCCCCATCTGTTGTTTATTTACCACATCCGGAGAGAGGAGCTTGAGGGCGACAGGATAGCCGAGCTCCTGGGCCATGAGCTCTGCGTCCTCCAGATTCTCCGCTATGCGGGTGTCCAACACCGGAATGGCGTAGGAGGAGAGGATCTCCTTGGTTTCGGATTGCCCCAATTGGTAGCGGCCTTCTTCCAGGGCATTATACACGATGGCCCTGGCCGCCCTGGAGTCAGGAGTGAACTCCTGGGGGACGGAGTCCGGCGCTTCCATGAGGGCCTCCTGGTTGCGCCGGTAACGCACCATATCCATGAACAGCTGCGCTGCCTGATCCGGTGTCTCATAGGTGGGGATCCCGGCCAGGGCGAAGATACGTCTGGCCTGCACTGTGTCCTCCTCTCCCAGCCAGACAGTGAAGACATTCTTTCGGCTCCGGCCGATGGAATTGACCACCGCACCGGCGATGTCCTGACTGGAGGCGAAGGCAGTGGGCACGTGAATCACCATGACCGCGTCCACTTCTTCGTCCTTGAGCAGGGTTTCCAGGCAGTGGGAGTAGGTGTCGCTGGAGGCGTGGTCCATGACCCGCACCGGATTTTTCCCGTGAGCGCCTTCTTCCAGGCTTCCGGAGAACTCCTGCAGGGTCTCCTGGCTGAGAGTGGCCATGCGGCCCCCTTGCGAGATGAGGATATCCCGGGTCATGACCGCAGGCCCGCCTCCGTTGCTCAAAATGGCCAGCCGGTCCCCGCGCAGCCGCTTGGACCGGGCCATGGTCTCCACTGCGTCGAAGAGCTCGGCCACGTTGGACACCCGGAGCATGCCCGCTCGACGGATGATGGCGTCGTAGATGTCGTCCTCGTATACCTCCGTGCCGCAGGGGAGGATGTTGCATTCGGAGTGTTCGCTCATGGAGCCGCCCTTGATGGCCATCAGGGGCTTGTTCCTAGAGGCGGAGCGCGCCGCGGAGATAAACTTGCGCGGATTGTTCACCTGTTCGATGTAGAGAAGAATGGAGGTGGTATGTGGATCGCTTCCCAGATAGTCGATAACGTCGGCAAAGTCGATGTCTGCACAGTCGCCCAGGGATATGAAGCAGGAGAAGCCGATTCCCTTGGCGTGAGCCCAGTCCAGAACGGCTATCCCCAGGGAGTCTGACTGGGAGATAAAGGCGATCTGTCCCTTCAAGATGTCGGTGTGCCCGAAGCTGGCGTTCAGCCCGGAGCGCGGCACGATCAGGCCCAGGCAGTTGGGGCCCAGTATGCGCATGGAATAGCGGCGGGCCAGCTCCAGGGTGGCCTGGCGCAGGGTCTGTCCCTCCTCGGTCCGGTGCTTCTCCAGGTCCGTGCTCATGATGAGGACATTCATGGCCCCCTTTTTGCCGAGTTCCTCCATGAAGCCGGGCACGGTCTTAGGCGGGGTGCAGATAATGGCCAGATCCGGGCTAAGGGGCAGGTCTGCCACCCCGGAGTAGGCCAGGATGCCCCCGACCGCCTTGTACCTCGGATTGACCGGAAGAATGGGGCCGGAGAACTCTTTATTGAGCAGGTTACGCATCACCACCGACCCGATGCTCTTGGGCCGGTTGGAAGCGCCCACCACAGCCACCGAACGGGGACGAAACAGCGCATTGAGGTGTCTGAGGCTCATAGGCCCTCCCTGCTGGGGGGATTCCTGCAGTCTGCGGATTTTCTTTCCGGGAAGAACCGGCGGAAGGATAACCCGCTGCTGCCATTTGTACCTGAGTTGTAGCCTGGAATCAAATGTCTTCCTGGAAGGCAGCAAAAAAATGGGAATCTTAGGTTGACATACAGGGCCTTGTTTGCCAAAGTATAAATAAACTAGTTTCTGATAACATTATTTTCGTTTCAGAAATGGTTTAACCCAAAAGGGGGAATCTATGGCGGAACAGGAATCCAAGCATTATGATGTAACCATGCAGGAGGAAGAGTGCTTTTATCCTCCGGTGGAATTCATCGGACAGGCAAATTGTACAGATCCGTCCATTTATGAGCGTTTCAGCCTGGAAAACTTCCCCGAATGCTTCAAGGAACACGCTGATTTGCTGGACTGGGATGATTACTGGCATACTACATTGGATACCAGCGACGCACCTTGCTGGAAGTGGTTCGTGGGAGGAAAGTTAAATGTGTGTCACAACTGTGTAGATAGGCACCTCCAACAGCACCGCAACAAGACAGCCATCTATTTCGTTCCCGAATTGGAGGAGGAGCGGATCCAGAAGATAACCTACCAGGAGCTCTATCGCAGAGTTAACGAGACTGCGGCAATCCTGCGCGATTTTGCCGGGCTCAAGGCCGGTGATAGAGTAACGCTGCATCTGCCCATGACCCCAGAGTTGCCCATTACCATGCTCGCCTGCGCTCGGCTGGGTGTGATCCATTCCGAAGTGTTCTCCGGGTTCAGTGGCAAGGCCTGCGCGGACCGCATCTGGGATTCGGAGAGCGAGGTGCTGATCACCATGGACGCCTATTACCGCAGCGGCAATCTAATAGATCACAAGAGCAAGGCTGACGAAGCAGTGGAAGCCGCGGACAAGCAAGGGCAGAAGGTAAACAAGGTCCTGATCTGGCAGCGCTATCCCGGTACCTATAACGGGGAGCAATCCATTGTGGAGGGACGGGACTACTTTATGAACGATCTCCTGCAGCAGTACAAGGGCTCTGAGGTTGAGCCGGTGTCCATGCCCGCGGAGGAACCCCTGTTTCTCATGTACACCAGCGGCTCCACTGGCAGGCCCAAGGGGTGTGTGCACAGCACTGGAGGCTATCTCGCCTACGTGGCCTGGATGTCCAAGTACGTCCAGGATATCCACCCCGAGGACGTCTACTGGTGCATGGCGGACATAGGCTGGATCACCGGACATTCCTTCATCGTATACGGCCCTCTGGCCGTGGCTGGCAGCACAGTGATCTACGAGGGCGTGCCCACTTATCCAGACCCGGGGCGTCCCTGGCGCGTTGCGGAGGAGCTGGGGGTGAACATCTTCCATACTTCCCCGACCGCCATTCGAGGGCTCCGAAAGGCCGGCGGCGACCTGCCGCTGCAGTACAACCACCAGTTCAAGCACATGACCACTGTGGGCGAGCCTATCGAGCCAGAGGTCTGGCGCTGGTACTACAACGTGGTGGGCAAGGGTAAGGCGGTGGTCGTGGATACCTGGTGGATGACCGAGACCGGGGGCTTCCTCTGCTCCACTATGCCTGCTGTGGACCCCATGAAGCCGGGAAGCGCCGGACCTGGTCTACCGGGAATCTATCCGGTGGTCCTGGACGACGAGGGCAAAGAGATCCAGCCCGGGGAGAACAGGGCCGGGAATCTTTGCATTCGCAATCCCTGGCCTGGCGGGATGCAAAGCATATGGAAGAACCGGGAGCGCTACGTCAAGACCTACTACAGCCCCTATAATAAAGATCCCAACAGCACCGACTGGCGCGACTGGCCCTATATGGCCGGGGACGCGGCAGTGATCGCCTCGGACAACTACGTTCGTATCCTGGGCCGCGTGGACGACGTGCTCAATGTGGCCGGGCACAGACTGGGGACCAAGGAGATCGAGTCCGCCGCCCTCACTGTGGACGAGGTGGCAGAGGCGGCTGTGGTCTCCGTCCAGGACGAGGTCAAGGGCACGGTCCCCGATCTCTACGTCTCTCTCAAGCCTGGGGAGGAGCCGAGTGAGGATCTGGCCAGGAGAATCTCCACAGCGGTCTCCGACGTGGTGGGCAAGATCGCCCGTCCGGCCCATGTCTACATCGTGGCGGACATGCCCAAAACCCGTTCCGGGAAGATCATGCGCCGGATCCTGGCCTCCATCTCCAACCGCAAGGACGTGGGTGACGTCATGACTCTGGCCAATCCCCACATCGTGGAGGAGATCAGGCAGCAGGTGCAGGGTTAGATGCGGGGCAAATTGGGGCTGTCCGAGCCGATCCGGTGCTGGAGTCCCTAAAAGGACAAAGGAGGTGTCAGGAAGAGCTTTAAGCGTGGCCAGAATTTGCAGCAATCCTTAAAGCAAGGGAGGGGGTCTTATGTTAACCTGGGAAGGGTCCCGGGATCCTCCAGGGGCCAGAAAAAGTTCCGGAAAGGCAGAAAGTTGGAGCAAAATTTAACCGGCAAAAGCAAAAAGGGAGGTCTGGCAATCAGGAAGCCGGTTTGACCTAGGGTCATCCCGAAAAACAGGGGAGGGGTACTATGGAAACTGCCGGATTAACTTGGGTCTGGATCTTTCTGGCCCTATACATTATCTATTGTCTTTTCTGGGGACTGCGGGGCTACTTCACGGAGAGGACCTCGTCCGGATACACCATCGGCGGACGAGGCATCCCCATGGTGGCCTTCATGATGGCCGCGACAGCGGCCTCCTTCAGCGGCTGGACCACGGTGGGCCATCCCGGCCTGATCTGGATGAGCGGTCTGGCCTATGCCTTCGCCTCGTTCTACACCCTGACCATTCCCATCACCGGGTCCTTCTTCGCCAAGCGGAACTGGATGCTGGGCAAGCGCTACGGCTTTGTCACTCCCGGTGACATGTACGCCTACTACTACAATAACGAGGGCGTGCGCTGGCTGGTGGTGCTCACGGCCTGCCTCTACGGGATCTTCTACTCCGCTGTGCAGCTAATGGCCGCGGGCGCCCTGTTCCATTGGGTCACCGGATACTCCAGCACCGTGGGGGCCATCTTCCTGGCAGCCGTGGTCTGGTTCTACGTCATGACCGGAGGCTTGCGGGCCAGCACCTGGGTCGGCGTGATCCAGATGGTGCTTCTGGTCTTCGCCATCATTATCATCGGCGGGTACACCCTGCACCACTTCGGCGGCTGGACGGAAATGAGCCAGAGAGTGGCGAACATGGACCAGAGCATGCTCGAGGTTCCCGGATTTGCCAAGCTCACCTTGTACGGGGGATCCTGGACCTCGCTCATGATCCTGACCTACATGTTCGCCCTGATGGGGATTCAGTCCTCCCCGGCCTTCACCATGTGGAACTTCGGGAACAAGAACCCCAAGCCCTTCGCCTGGCAGCAGGTGTTCATGTCCACCTTCATCGTGGGCTTTTGCCTGTTCTTCTTCACCGCCTTCCAGGGCCTGGGCGCGGCCATCCTGGAGGGCAACGTCCTGCCCGAGATCACTTCCGACGCAGACGTGGTCCCCATGCTCATGGCCAAGTTCCTGCCGCCCTTCGCTCTGGGTATCTGCTTCATCGGCCTGATCGCGGCCATGCACTCCACCGCCGCCCCATACATCGGCACCGCCGGCTCCATCCTCCTGCGCGACGTGTGGTGGCTAAAGATTCGCAAGAAGAAGGGCGGCCACGCGGAGCAGATCTGGGTGAACCGTATCTTCGTGACCATCATCACCATTATAGCTCTGGTAGTGGGCCTCACCTCCAAGGCGGCCCTGGTCATGCTGGGCGGTTTGGCCACGGCCTTCGGCTTCATTATGTACATCCCGCAGCTGGGAGTGCTCTGGGGCCTGCGCTGGCCCGGATGGGGCACCTTTGTGGGCATCCTGGTGGGCATGATCCTGGTCTATCTGACCTATGGCGTGTTCAAGTACCCCCTGACCATCCACTCCGCGGGCTGGGGCACAGGCGTGGGGCTGCTGTTTGCCTACTTTATCCGTCTGCTAGGAGTGAAGGACGATGAGACCTGTGTGGAACGGCAGCGGGAGCTCCGGAGCTGGATCGACAACGTGGAGAAACCCTCCCCGCGGGGCCAGGCCTGGCGCAAGGCCATGAAGATCGTGGTCCCGGTGTGGTTCATCTTCGCCATCGGGCCGCTGTGCCTGCTCGGCAATAACGCCTTCAGCTTTGCAGGATTCCCCGCTCTGTGGTCCTGGCAGATCGTGTGGTGGATCCTGGGCATTATCATGATGTGGGCCCTGGCCTTCAAGGCGGAGATGTCCGCAGTGACCGACGAGGAGATTCGTCGGCCGGCGGAGGAGCCCTATACCGTGGTGGAAGAGGTCATGGAATGAGGATTCGGGCGAGGTCCTGTCCGGAAATATTATTCCCGGACAAGGGCCTCGCTGTTCTTCTTTCTTGGCAGAAAAGAAGCAGAAACGATCCTGCAGTCTTGAATGCTTTCCCCTGATTGGGTAAAAAGAAAGCTCATTTGGGGCGGAAACCAAGCACGGAGGGGGTTATGAAAAAGGAAGACGTATGGATGATCGTCTGCGTGTTGTTCGCCATAATATGGGTCATACTCATGGGCAACGGTGTGCTGGGCTGATCCGTTAGCAATGTTCCGGCGGATTCCCATATCCTATTGTTAATGCAGAAGCGGAAGCCGGAAAAGAAGTGGTCTGTGCAACACAGCTCAGGGCGCATTCGTCGGGTCTCCATCCGGAGGCTTAGTATGGCGGATGCGCCTTTTTCTTTTAGGTCCGGGGGCTGATTCGGCTCTTGGGGCCTGGACGGTCTGACAGTCCGGAATCCATCCCGAAAATAGAGAAGAGGGTATCCACGATGAATATCAAGCAAAAATATTGGCTTCTTTCCCTCGGCTTCATCGGTTTTACCCTCGCCTTCCTGGCTGGGATGGTGACATATGCTTGGCTAAAACTCGCTCCCGAGGTGCGGGCGCATATCTTTCAAAGCACGGATCAGATGATGGGGTTTTTTTTTCTGGGGGGCATGCTTTTGCTCATAATTCTGCTTTTCTTTCTCAACGAGATGTTCCAGACCTATATCCTGCCCCTGGACAGGCTCACCGAAGAGAGCAACGTAGTGACCGCGGCCGATTCGTCCCACAGGGTCAAGGTGCAGGGATGTCGGGAGATCATGCAGCTTGCGGACCGGATGAACCAGGCGGCGGGTCAGATTCAGCAGATGCAACAGCAAGCAAGCGAGGGCGGCCATCCGGATCGCACCGCTCTGGACCTGGAAAACGCCTACCTCGCGCAGGCCCTGTTCCATCTGCCGCAGGGCATTATCCTCTGCAATCCCTGGAATCAGATAGTTTCCTTCAATCCCGGAGCAAGGGAGACATGCTCCCGGATCCTGGAAAGCTGGGGAAGCGGCGAATATATCATTTCCTATTTGGGGCTGGGGCGGAGCGTGTATGATCTTTTCCCCGGAGAACAGCTGGACAAAGCCTTGCAAACGGCCTTTAGCAGTGGCTTCGATAAGCAAAGTCCTCCTGAGTTTAGTGTGGAAGGGGCTTACCTGTGGGGCGGGAAAGCGCGGATACGGGTTTTTCCCCTGGGTCGAGGTGAGGAGGAGAACAAGGGGTATGCGGTTCAGCTGGAGGAATACGGTGGGGCTCGCACCGCGGATATGGGGCCAGATCAAGAGCCTGTTTCAGCCAAGGCTCCCGAAAAGAGGGGCTACTTTGGCGTCAGTTACGCCGGCTTGGACCCCGGAGTCAAAGAGCGGCCCGGGCCCGGCCGGATGGATAGCGGTTTGCTCCTGCGTCCCGCGCCGGTTCCTCCGCTGGATGAGGTCCCTTTGGACAGGCTGCCCTGCACTGTTTTCGATCTGGAGACCACAGGCCTGGACCCGGAAGGGGGAGACGAGATCGTTTCCCTGAGCGCGGTGCGTTTGCTCAACAATCGCCTCCTGGACGAGGAGCCCTTGCATCAGCTCATTGACCCCGGCAGGGAAATCCCTCGGAAGGCGGTCCGTATTCACGGCATAAATGGTGAGATGGTGGAAGGCAAGCCCAGTGCAAAGCAGGTCCTGACCTCTTTTCGGTTCTACTCCCGGAATTCGGTCCTTGTCTCGCACTGCGCAGAATTCGATATGGTCTTCCTCTGCAAGAAGGGAAAAGAGGCCGGGATCCACCTGGAAAATCCGGTCTTGGACACCCTGCTCCTGGCCGCTCTCCTTCTTTCCAGCAGCAAGGATTTGAGCCTGGACGCCACTGCTAAGAGGCTGGAAGCGACGACCCACAGCCGCCATTCCTCCCTGGGGGACGCGCTTACCGCAGCGGAGATCTACATCAAGCTGGTCCCCATGCTCGCCAACGAGGGGGTCCGGACCCTAAGTCAGGCCAGGCAGGTGTGCAGACGCATGAAAAAGTGCGTGGATTATTCCCGGAATCCCCGCCGTTGCAACCTCCAGCCTAGTTAGTGCTTGGACGTAAACTCACCCATCTACTTCGTCGCTGCAAAATTTTGAAATCCTCATGTATTAAGGGCTAGTGCGTGCGCGGGATCCGTTCGGCGTTCATCCGATCCCCACCTCCTGGGTCAACAGCATGCGCATTTTGCCCTGAGCCATCCGTATCCGCTTGAAGGATTCCTTGAGGGCCTGCTGCTCGATATGTGTCAGACGCTTGGGATGGACGTAGTTGTCCGGCGGGCGCTGTTCCTCGAGGATGCGTGCGGCTTGGTGCGCCAGGCGGACCTGCATGAGATAGGAATAGGCGTGTTCCAGCTCTTCTGCGTCCTGCTGCTCCAGAACCCCTCTAAGATTCATCTCCCTGAGCCGCTCCAGGGTGTTGGTCTGCCTCAGTTGATACTGTAGGGCATAGATACGGGCGAAATCCACAATCAGACGCATGGGAGTCTTGATCTCCAGGGTGTTCTTGTGCTCTCCCTTGGACTGCAGCACCAGGTTGCCGAAGAAATCCAAGGGGGGTTTGAAGTGGAGCGCATTCTCGGCCAAATGTCGGTAAAAGCCCTTCCATCCAGCGAGTGATGCGAACAGGGAGTCCTGGAGTTCCTCAGTGAGTCGGGAGTCCCCGTATCCGTGGAGGAAATCGAAGAATATGCTGGCCTGAAGGAGGTTTTCCGGCTCCGCTGCGCGGATCCACTTGTGGAAGTACTGCTTCCATACTCTCAGGGGCTGGCACCAGTCCGGATTCCGGGCCATGATGTCGAACTCGCAGTAGGCAATGCCTATCTCGTTCAGCCACTCGGAGACGAGCTCTCCCAGGCGCAGAAAGAAGCGTTGGGTCTGTTCCAGACTTGAGTCGGGCACATCCTCGAAGACGATGGCGTTGTCCTGATCCGTCTTCAGGGTCTGTTCCCGCCGACCCTCGCTGCCCAGCAGCATGAAGGCGAACGGGACCGGCGGAGGGCCGGTTTCGGCCAGGGCGAATTCCATGACCCGATTCAAAATGGCGTCGGAGATGGCGGTGATAATCCGGTTCAGGTGCTCCGCCTTGGCCCCGCTGTCCAAGAGGGAACGAATGAGGCCGGGGAGCTGGCTGTAGCGCGCGGCGATTTCCTGGATCGATTGGGAGTGCTGGAGCTCGTGCATCAAAAAGACGGGAGAGCGACCCTGGGTGAGCAGAAGGTCCTCCTCAGTCGCGATGCCCAAAAGTTTTGACGAGTCCTCAGTCACTGCAAGGTGTTTGATGTCGTGCTGCATCATGAGCAGGATGGCCTCGAAGACCCGCGAATTCGAGGGAAGGGTAATCAGCGGTGAAGAGGCGATCTCCTTCACCGCAGTCTCGGGCGACAGGCCGCGGGCTATCACCTTTTCCCGCAGGTCGTGGTCCGTAAGGAGGCCTTTGTAGCGATTTTCCTCATCCAGGATGACTATGGCGCTCCGCCTGTGCTCGGTCATCTGCTGCGCGGCCTCCCTTGCGGAGGCCTTCTCCCCGCAGGAGACTATTTCCCTGGAGAAGATGTTGGTCAGACTCTGGTTCAAAAAGCCGGGCTGGGCTCCCGCCTCACCGGCGCGTGCGCTCTTGGCGATGAAGGACACATAGGGCTGCTGGAGCATGTTCTTCTGGAAATTCTCCGAGAAGTGCCTGGTGAAGTCAGGATATCTGGTGCACAGGTCGAGGAAGACGTCCTTGGGAAGGCGGTAGAAAGCAGTGTCTTCCAGGGTCTTTACCGTTCGGATGGACACTCCGCTGTTGAACAGAATGGATAGGCCGCCGTAGATCTGTTTCTCCGAAATATAGGCTCGGAGAAGTTTCTCACCCTCCTCCTGGATGAATTGTTCCAGTTTTCCGTCGAGCACGATGTGGATGTAATCGATAATGGTGGTGCTCTGAACGAACAGGGTCATGTCCTTATACTGGTGGGACCGGCTCAGGGATTTGGCCACATACTCCAGCTCCTTCTCGGGAAGGAGATCAAAGGGCTGGACCTGCTGCAGAAAGGCGATCTCGTTCTGGCTCATAGGCAGACTTATAGCACTCTCACCTGGAGGAGTCCACAAGCTGGACCATCGCGACTCGGAGGCGGGGACCGGACCGCCTGGAGGTAAGACTGGCTATGCGGTTAGGGCTATTCCTCTTCCTGCGAGGAGTGGGGATCCTGGTTCCCTTGCGGGGCGTCGCGGTCCAGGTTGAACATTCGCCTGGCCAGGGAGATGGAATAGCGGCTTGACTCCTCCTGCTCTGCTTTGCGCTTGAGGAAGGAGATGGGATGGTGCAGGAGTTTCTTGCTCACGGAATGGGCCAGCGTCCGCATAGCCTGCCTCACCTCCGGGCTGACCTCTCTATGCCCCAAACCTTTCAGGGATTTTTGCACCTCTTTTTCCGCAAGATCGCTGCCCTGCTGGACTAGGTCCTTGATGGTGGGAGTGAGATCCAGGGATTTAAGCCAGGCCTGGAACCCACGGACCTCCTCGCTGACAAGGGAGTGCGCCAGGTCCGCTTCGTCCAGGCGCTTCATCAGGTTTTCCTCCACCACGCTCCCCAGGTCGTCGATGTCGTAGAGATAGACGTTGTCCTGGCGGTTTATATCCGGATCTATATCCCTGGGCACGGCGATGTCGATAAAGAACATGGGCCTGTACTTTCGGGCCCGCAGGATGCGCTTCATTTCCGATTCATGTAGAATTGCCTCGCGTGACCCTGTGGAGCTGATCACGATATCCACCTGTGTGAGCTGGTCGCTTAACTGCTCGAAGGGTACGGGTGCGGCATTAAAGGAACGGGCCAGCTCCTGTGCCCGGGAGAAGGTGCGGTTGGTTATGACCAGTGATCCAAGACCGGAGCGCAGAAGATGGGATGCCGCTAGCTCGGCCATTTCTCCGGCCCCGATGAGCATTGCCCTTTGATTCTTTAAATCGGAGAAGATCTCTCTGGCCAGTTCCACTGCAGCGTAGCTGATAGAGACCGCGTTCTGGGCGATCCGGGTCTCGCTACGGACCCTTTTGGCCACGGAGAAGGCCTTGTGCATGAGCCTGTTTATGACTACACCAGTGGTGCCTTCCTGAGTGGCCTTTTTGTAGGCTTCTTTGAGCTGGCCCAGGATCTGCGGCTCGCCCACCACCATGGAATCCAGGCTGGAGGACACCATGAACAGGTGCTCCACCGCATCCAGACCGTGAAAGGAGTAGGTGAGTTTTTCCAGCTCCCCGCTGTCCCTCTGACAGCAGTGTGCCCAATTTCGGACCAGGAGGCGACTGAGGGCTGGTTCCTCCCCCACAGCCAGGATCTCGATCCTGTTGCAGGTGGAGAGGATGCACATCTCCCGGACCGGGCTTTCTCTGCCTAACAGGTCCAGGTCCCGGTTGGAGAACCCGGTGAGGTCGAATCTCTCACGCGCTTCTATTGGCGCTGTTTTGTGGTTGAGTCCCAGAATGCAGATACTGTATTGCATATTCTCCATGGAGGTCATCGCCCCCAGACCCTCGGATGGGGTTGATAGGTGTGAAAGGTTTATAGATCCGGGACCCCGGGTCCTCCCCTAACTGAGTGCGTCTTGTCCAGGGCTTGCCTGGAAAAAGTCGCAACCATGCCCTTTGGACAAAGCCGCCGCTGCGGGTATTAGAAGCTGTGGTGCGAAGGTACAAAGAAGTTGACGATCACCAGCGAGATCAGACAGAGGACGAAGATCCAGCTTGTCAGATAGGCCGGCTTTCGCCCTTTCCAGCCGATGGCCATCCTCTGATGGAAGAGATAGGCGAAGATGAGCCAGATGGCAATGCTGACCAACTCCTTGGGATCCCAGGAAAATACGTCCCCCCAGGTGAAACCGGCCCAGATGAAGCCGGAGAGAAGCCCCAGGGTGAAAAGGGGGAACCCCACACTCACAGTGAGGTGGTTGAGCCTGTCGAAGGTGCCCAGGGAGGGGATGTCCCTGCGGAAAGGGCCCAGCTTTTTCTTTTCTTTGATCTGGCGATTGATGTAGAGGTACACTAGACCCGCTCCGAACCCCATGGCCAAAAAGGCCAGACTGAGGAACAAGGCCCCGATGTGCAGACCGAACCACAGGCTGCTCAATTTTGAGGGAATGGTCAAAGGCTGCGTGCTGACCAGGATGGACGGCGTAAACAGGATCAGGGCCAGAGGAGCGGCGGTTAGGGCCATGAACTGCAGCCTGAGTCTCCACCAGAGGAAGAGGTAGATGAGCAGCAGGCTCCAGGCCAGGAAGCTGAAGTAGAAATGCCCTTGGGATATCGCCTCTTGCGGTTGGGCCGCTGTTTTCAGCCCCAGACTGAGAGAGTGCAGACAGAAGCCGCAGGCGGTGATCCATGTGGCGCATCGTTTCAGGGCAGATTTGCGGGCCAGGATGCCGGCCAGAAAGATCAGGGCCCCGAGGAGGTAGAGCAGGGCGATCCCCAGGTCGGCTAGGCTAGAAAAGCTCATCTAGCACCGTCCTTATTTCGCTGTGCAGCTGTCTAGGCAACCTGCTTTGCAGCAGGCGCCTCAGCAGGTTCCTATCCTCTTCCTGCAGGGCTTGCAGAACGTCGTCCCGGCATAGGGATCGGAATACGGCCTTGTTCCTTTCCCCGTCCATCCCCAGCTCCAGGATCATGGGTCGTAGACGGCGGAGAAGCCGGGCCAGGCCGGCGTATTCCGGGCCGAAGCAATCCTCCAGGCGTTCCCTGACCCGGCGGGCCAGCGCAGGGCTCGCTCCGCCGGTGGATACGGCAAGGCTCAAATCGCCGCGCCGGAAGAGAGCGGGGAGGATGAAGCTGCATAGCTCCGGCTGGTCCACGATATTGCACAGGATGTTTTTTTCCCGGCAGAGCCGGCTTATTTCCCGGTTAACCCGGGGGTCGCCGGTGCTGGCAATGACCAGGAACCGATCCTCGAGATCCTCGGGCCAAAAAGGACGCCGGGCAAGCCGTAGATTGCCTGTTTTTTCCGCCACTGCCTCGAGCCCTGGATCCGGGAGTGGCTCCACGACAAGGATCTCCGCGGGTTCGGCATCGATCAGTCGTTGGATCTTTCGCAGGCCCACTTCGCCGGCACCGGCGACCAGGCACTTGCGGTCCCGCAAGTCGAGGGAGACTGGAAAGTAATGCATTGAGGCCTGTCCGTTTGGGGAAAATCGCTCCATTCGGTTTGTATCAAAGAAGCTGTCGAGTGTAAAACCAATATTTCGTTAAATATCAATAGCTTGCTCAATAACCCCTCTTGACGGCGCAGTTAAGACAAGATAATATAATATATTTTCAGAGGTACTGGGCAAGGATTAATTGTTCGGTTCGATTGCTCCCTTTTAAGGACAAGAAAATGACCGATATTTGGATCATTGATTTAAATGGTTTTTCCTCTGGGGAAAGCGATTTCCCGAGCTTGCTTTCCTACGAGGAGAAGACCCGGGCGGATAGATTCCTCAGACCACTGAAGAAAGAAAGGTTTGTTCTGACTAGAGCGACGGTGAGAAGCATCTTGTCCGAGTATTTGGGCATATTTGCGAAGGAGATTGTATTTGGCTATGGAAAGCACGGGAAACCGGAAATAAAAAATACCAGACGAAGCTTATACTTTAATCTGTCCCATTCCCGAAATATAGCTGTTCTTGCCATTTCAGGAACTCATAGAGTTGGAGTGGATATAGAAGTAATGGATAAGAGCCTGGACAGGATTGACAGAATTGTTGATTATCTTTGCTCCCCAGAGGAAAGAGACTACTACTTAGCGTTGCCCATTACAGAGAGGCCCTTGTTCGCTTATTCTCTGTGGACAGCGAATGAAGCATTTTTGAAAGGTATTGGATCCGGAGTCCAGCGTTTTGCCAGTGAAGTGTTTTATAAATTTGATAGTGATCGCGAGCCCTGCATTAGATTAAAGAATAATGGCTTGAGCTCAACTTGGCGGTTCAGGCATTTCACCCCTGTTCCCAACAGCGTTGCCACTCTGGCCCTCGAAGCTGACAAGGACAGGATTGATCTGTGCTTCTTTCGTCCGCAACTTAGCACTTCTGCAGAGTTGTTTCCATTGACAAAAGAAGAAGCAGTAGAAAAAAGGACAATTCGGTCTGGGATTTGTTATGAGGAAATATGAGGTTCCTCAGGATGTCGGTTTGGCCGGCGAGATGTGCGAAGTAAACTATGCCCTGAACGAAAACGGGGAGTATGAGCTCGTTCCCAGTTACGGCTGGGAGGTAAAGACAGTTACCTTGAAGCAAGCCTGGGAAGAGATCCTGCAGAGCGTCGAGGACGTGCTGGAGAAGGTCAAAGCTGGGCGGCTCAGCCCCCTTGCCTACCATATGGTCGCGCACCAGATGGATGAGAAGCTCCTGGCCAAATATGCGGGATTGAGCCGCTGGCGGGTGAAACGTCATCTCAAGCCACGGGGGTTCAGGCGGTTGAAACCGGGAATCCTGCAACGCTACGCTTGGGTCTTTGAGCTGGGGCAGGAAGAACTTTGCCACGTGCCCTCCAGCATAAACTTTTCCTTTTTTGCTAACTGGAAATAGCATGGATATTGATTTCAAACACAGGCAATCGGCTCACTGCGAAAGCGGCGTAATATCCAATCTTCTCGCCCATCACGGGATTCACCTCAGCGAGGCCATGGCCTTCGGAATCGGTACTGGCCTTTTCTTTGCCTACGTACCTTTTATACGGGTCAATAATCTTCCCTTGACCACCTTCCGCAGCGCAACCGGGGATATCATCCGCAAGAACGCCAAGCATCTGGGGGTGAGGCTGCTTCGCTATCGATTCAGGGACCCTGAGGAAGCCATGCACGCTCTGGACCGAAAGCTGGACCAAGGTTACCCGGTGGGGTGTCAAACAGGGGGGTATTGGCTCCCCTATTTTCCGGAGGCCTATCGTTTCCATTTCAATATGCACAATATCGTCGTATATGGGCGCAGAGGAAAGGAGTACGCCGTAAGTGACCCCATCTTTCCCCAGCCGGTTACCATTTCCCGGAAGGATTTGAGGAAAGCCCGCTTCGCCAAGGGGGCCCTGGCCCCCAAGGGGAGGATGTATTTCATTCAATCCGCTCCCCGGGAAATTGACACAGTCGGGGCCATTCATATGGGTATTCGGAAAGTGAGCCGGCTGATGCTGAAGAGCCCCCTACCTATCATCGGCATCAGGGGAATCCGTTTTTTGGCCAACCGCCTGGCCCATTGGCCGCGGAAGATGGGCAGGGAAAGGGCCCTGCTTTACCTGGGACAGGTTATTCGCATGCAGGAGGAAATAGGTACCGGCGGGGGAGGATTTCGCTTCATGTATTCCGCCTTCCTGCAGGAAGCGGCCCAGATAACAAAGAAAGAGGAGCTGTCACAGCTATCCGGGGAGCTGACCAGGGTGGGGGATCGCTGGCGCGATTTCGCTGTTCTGGGCGCACGCAACTGCAAAGGCAGGGCTACCAGGGGGGATACTTTTCCGGCCATGGCGGAGATTCTGCATGAGTGTGCCGAAAGGGAGCGGGCTATCTACAAGGAATTGCTGGCTACTGTCTAGTTCTCCTTCGAGAACTAGACAGCCTTGATCTGGGGAAGATGGTCTGAATTCAGACACAGGGATGGCAAGGAGGGAAAGGCCCTCCGTTGCTGGGAGCGGAAGAGAAGTGACAGCTGGTTGTACCCTCGAAGCCGAGGGTTTGAAGAAGACCTATCCCGGTTGTAGCGAGCCGGCCCTGGATCAATGCTCCCTGACTGTTCAGGAAGAGGAGCTATTCGGATTGCTGGGGCCCAACGGGGCAGGTAAAACCACTGTCATATCCCTGCTTAGCACCCTGTTGGAACCCGACTCCGGGCGTGTTTCCATATGTGGCATTGATGCAGGGATCCGCCCAGACAAAGTCCGGAACATCATAGGTCTCGTCCCTCAGGATATCGCCCTTTATGCCAACTTGACCGCCAGGGAGAATCTGCACTATTTCGGGCGGATCTACGGCTTAAAGCGACGGGAGCTCAAGAGAAGAGTTGAGGAATGCCTTGCCTGGGTTGGTCTGGAGGAGAGGGCCGACCAAAGGGTTGTTACCTACTCCGGGGGGATGAAGCGTAGAATCAATTTGGCTATCGGCCTGTTGCACAATCCGAAGTTCCTCCTTTTGGACGAGCCGACAGTGGGCATAGACGCCCAGTCACGCAATCTCATTCTGGAGAGGCTTGCCTCCCTGCCGCAGAAAGGGACCACCATCCTCTACACCACGCACTATATGGAAGAGGCCGAAAAGCTCTGCACCAGGGTGGCCATAATAGATAGGGGCCATATCGTCGCTCAGGGGATCCCTAGGGAATTGATGAGTCAGTCAGGGGTCTTTAGTCTGGGCGAGCTCTTTCTCCATATGACCGGCAAGCACCTGAGGGATTAGGGATCCAGGGCACGGCCATGGCAAAGCTCTTGTCTACAATCTCGAAGGAGTTGCTGCTGCTGTGGAGGGACAAGGCCGGTTTGTTGGTCCTCTTCCTCATGCCGGTGTTCCTGGTGATCGTCATGTCCCTGGTTCAAGCGAACATATTGCAAATAGCAGGAGAGAGCAACACCAGAGTGCTCCTCGTGGCTAAGGGCGATTCCATCCTGGGCCAGAAGATGGAAAAAGCGCTACACTCATCTGTTAACCTGCAAGTAACAAGGAAAAAAAAGCAGGGACCGCGGCAAAGGGAGCAATTGATTAGAGCGGTCAATCAGGGAAAGTATCAGGTGGGGGTCATTGTCCCCCCCGATTTCACAAAGTCCACGCGAGAAGAGATAAAAAAGGGCCTTCTATACGCTTCTCCGGAACAGGGAGGCCAGTTGGGGCTCTCTTCTGGAGTCCCCGAGCTAGAGGTGCATTTCGATCCGGCATTGCGGGGGGCATTTCGCAAAGCCGTGCTCAATGCCCTGGACAATATTCTCCTCAGGCTCAAAGCCAGGCAAAAAATGGAGTTGCTGGTCGAATTCCTGCCCAGGAAAATTGTAGCCTCTCTTCAGCCCGAGCTAAGCCCTGAGGCCCTGCAGAAGATCTCCGGGACTGTCTCGGAGATAAAAAGCGGCCTCCGCCGGACCGGGATGATCCGGCTCGGGGAAAGCGGGATCTCTTATAACGCCTATAAGGGCACCCCCAATTCAGTCCAACAGAATGTCCCCGCCTGGACCTTGTTCAGTATCTTTTTCATCGTGGTCCCCATGGCGGGAGGATTCATAAAGGAAAAAAATGACGGCACCCTGAGACGGCTGCTCAGCATGCCGGTTTCGCCCCTTACCCTGATCGGAGGCAGAATCCTGGCCTATACCATAATCTGTATACTACAAATGGGGATCATTTTCTTCGTGGGTATAAGTGTTTTGCCTTTGCTGGGCACCTCTCAGCTCCAATTAGGTGACGCCTATTTTGCTCTGCTAATTATTTCTATGGTTGCGGTCTTGGCGGCAACAGGTTATGGAATTTTGTTGGGGACGCTTTTGAATACCTATGAACAAGCCTCAATGATCGGACCTTTGTCTATTGTTATTGCCGCGGCCATGGGGGGAATAATGGTTCCGGTATATGCCATGCCGGACATTATGCAGGCTATAAGCCTGCTATCCCCGCTTGGTTGGGGATTGAGCGCTTACCTGGAGGTGATAGTCCGTGAGGGCAGCCTCTATTCGGTGATTCCGCAAATAACTGGATTGTTCCTGTTTGCTGTTCTAAACCTCCTTGTATCCTGGGCCTTCTTTTTTTCTTCCCTTCGCAAGAAATGATCTGTTGAGACGAATAGTATGGAACCATTGAAACAGTATTTATTATCCATAATAGCAAAAACGTGCAACCTTACAGAAGGCGTGGTTGCAGGCTATGCCCCAGACAGGCCTCTTATCGGTCCCGACTCTCCCCTGGGGCTTGACTCCATTGATGCCATAGAGATTGGAGCCGCTATTCAGGAACAATACGGAATACGAATAACTGACCGCAACGTATTCAGGTCTTTGGATACCCTGGCCGAACACCTGTCCAGCTACGTGGATCTGAACTGAGGCCCTAAACTGCGGTAAGCATCATATAGCAGTGGGAAAATCGTCCGCTTTCCGGAATGAAACACAGCAGCTTCTGACCTTTTTGCAGCTTCCCGGAGTGAAAGAGCTCCTCCATTATGATGTACGGAGCTGCGCTCCCGGTGTTGCCTTTGGTGTAGAGGTTGGTGAACCATTTATCCTCAGGGATTTCAAATCCTACCTCTTTCATGCGATTATAAAACTTATCCCGGAAATAGTGTGAAGAATAGTGGGGCAGAAACCAATCTATGCTTTCCGGGGTAAGCTGATACTTGGCAATCACTTGCCTCAGGGCGAAATCTATTGCAGTCCTTACTATTTCTCTGTCCAATAGCTTGATGTCCTGTTTGACCGCAAAGATGTGCTTGTATTCTTCTTCACTCAAGGATTCCAGTACGCGCCAGCCCACGACGGATCCATCCTTCTTCTTCAGTCCCCCGGCATATTGGCAGGTCTCGAGTCTTCCGGCATAGGAGATGTTCTCCATCCAGTCCACCCGAAGCGAGATGGCCTCAGGGTTTTGTGTACTGGAAAGAAAAGCCGCTCCCGCGCCGTCGGAGAGCATCCATCTCAAAAAGTCTGTATCAAAGGCCAGGGCAGGCCTCTTTTCCATATCCGAATCGACTCTCTCCTGCTCGGAGAAGAATCTGGAGCGCATGAAGGAGGAGGCCAGCTCTGAGCCTGTGGCTACCGCATTGTCCGAGAATCCGGATTTTACATTCATCAAGGCGTACTTAAAGGCGGTCATTCCGGAGATGCATATGCCATGGGTGCTCACAGCCTCGCATTGCGGAATGTCCAATTCTCCCAGAACCATGAGGGCATGGCCAGGAAGGAGCAGATCTCCGCAAGAGGTGCCACAGGCGAGGCACTGTATGTCCTGCAGGGAAAAGCCCGGATATGGGCTGAGCCTCTGTACCGCTTGGGCGGTAAGCTGGGCGTTGTTGTGGGTCAGTTCACCTGTTTCCGGATCGAGCGCATAATAGCGGTGCTGTATCTTGTTGTTCCGCAAGACAAGCTTTTTTACACGTGAGGGGATGTTTTTTATCCGTCCCAGAACCTCTTCTATATGATCGTTGTCCACAGGGCTATGGGGCAAGAATGCCGCAAGGTCGTTGATAAAGACTTCCATATCCATTCATCTGTCAAGGTTTTTTGTAGGTAAATCAGCCCAGGGAATAGTATCTCATTTCTTCCTGGATCTTTTTATTCTGGACAAGCCTCTGCAGCAAGCTGGCAAGCCTGGAGAAAGGGGCCAAAATGACTACAGCTAGGAGCAGGTAGATCATGAAGGCGTAGACCCTTTTTTCCCTCGCGCCGTCCCCGCGACTGCCTTTTTTCCGGATAAAGGCGGACCATTTTTGGAAAACGGGCCAGATCCTTTTTTCCATAAGCATGAGTGCCGGGTCGATCCGCACAGCGCCATGGGTATTTAGCTCGGCCTGATCCAGCCTGAGGCGATCCCTCGTCCATGCTCGCCGGATGAGCTCACCGAAACGTCGCGCCTGACTGATATCTTCCTCTGCGATACCGGGAGTGGGTAATAGTCCCAGTAGGGGCTTCTTTTCCCCGCTGAGCATCCAGGTTGCGATATTGAGGATACCTAGTAGGTTCCCGGTTCTTTCGGTCAGGGCAATGTTGCCCACCAATTGTCCTCCCAGGGTGGAAATTTGCTTTTTGACCCTTTCCTGGGCCAAAAGCCACATATTGCGACATCCGATAAGGGTCAAGACCTTTCGGTTTTGCAGTAGCCTTGCGGCCTCGTCGCTTTGCAGGAAGGAGCTTATCGGAATGGACGGGGATAGATACCAGACTGTGTAGGCCAGAATGATCAGATCGGGATCCTCCATTCTGTCCTGGTTCACCGTGTCCATCTCCTCCGGGATACCCGCCACCGCCTCGGGGAAGACGTCGCAGAACTGGTAGGCAGACCAGGGGAAAGGATAGGGGACTCTGGGAACTATTTCCCTGTATTCGATGGAGAATTCAGGGTCCTGTTTCAGAGGGGCTAATACAGAATTTAGAATGCTGTTTAATTGGCCGGTCTGAGAGTAGTATATTACCAATATTTGCTTCATACGGCATTCCTGTTCAAACCTTCGAAGGCCGGCGCTGTCCTTGACATCGCCTTTTGCATGGAGCTAGAGAAGAAAGGCCGTTCAATCCAATAAGCCTCATTACCGGGCCAACCCGGGCACAACCAAGCATATGAAACACGGCTTCAGCGCACTCCCTGACGAGCCTCGCCGTATTTCTAGTTAATTCGAAGTGTTAAATACATTTTCATAACAAAAAAGCAGGAAGCGCCAATGAGTCAGGAACAGATTGCGGCCCGAATCAGGCAGTCAATTATGACCACTCCCTCTGGGGAGAAGGAGTTTCTAGCCTCGGATGTTTCCTATCAGGATGTCTATGCCATTGCAAACTCCCTACTGGAGGTCCTTGGTGAGCGTGAAAGCGCGGTCTTCCTCTGCACCTGGGAGAAGGACCTGGTGGCTGCCTCAGTTCTCGCTGCTCTCGCTGGAGGCTTTTCCCTGATCCTGCCCTATGCCTATTCGGATTCCGTGCTTCAACAAGTGCAAGACACCCTGAGCGTGAGAACAGCCATTACGGATCAGCCAGCAGAATTGCCGGCTTTTTTGAAACCCGTGCAACCGGAAAGGGATCCGGACAGCTCCTTTAATCATCCCTTGAAGGTGGGTCCGGACCAGGATTTTTTCTATTTCTTTACCGGTGGGTCTACGGATACCCCCAAGATGTGGCCCAAGACCCCGAGGAATCTTTTTTCCGAGGCATTCTATCATTCCCGGAAGCTGAATATATCCCACAATGATCTTATCCTGGCCACGGTTCCGCCTCATCACATCTACGGCTTTCTCTTTACTGTCCTTGTTCCTTTTGTTTCCTCCGCCTCAGTAGTGTCAAAAGTGTGTACCTTCCCGGAAGAGATCCGCAACGCAATGTCGCAGTACTCTCCCACGCTTTTTGTGAGTGTGCCAGTGCACTATAAAATGTTCCAGAGCAGCCCCATCACTAATAATAGTCTGAGGCTCGCCCTGTCTTCAGCCGGCACACTGGACAGGCAAGATGCCGGGTGTTTCCAGGCTCAAACCGGTACACAGGTGTTGGAGATCTACGGATCTACCGAGACCGGAGGCATCGCGAGCCGGGAGAGGACAGGGGGAGATTCCGCTTTTGTTCCCTTCGAGGTCCTGGACTGGAAAATTCGCCACAGCCAGCTCCTGGTACGCTCCCCGTTCATTCCCCCCGGAATTGCCAAGGACGGAGAAGGCTTCTTCCCCACCGGGGATCAGGTGCAGCCCTCTGGGGATAACGGGTTTATCCTTCTGGGAAGGGCTGACGGTGTGGTCAAGGTCGGCGGCAAAAGAATCGACCTCAATGAGCTCCAGGATAAGCTGAAAGAGATTCAGGGAGTGGAGGACGCAGTAGTGATCTCCATACCCCAGGAAAACGGCAGGGAAAACGAAATCTGCGCTCTCCTCCAGAGCAGGGCGGACATTCAGGATCTCAGGGAGGCGTCTGCGGATGTTGTGGAGCCCTATGCCCTTCCCCGCAGGATTCAGGTGGTGGATAAAATCCCCACCTCTTCCTCAGGCAAATACGACAGGAAAAGGGTGGAAAGCATCCTGAGCGGCGGGGAGTGAGCACTCCCGCACTAGCCATGTGGGAATTAGTCCTGAACACCCTCCCGGACCCATGCGGGAGGGCGCATTCTGCCGGCGCTCACATCCCGCATCCTCACTCCAGAGACAGCCTCGTATATCTCCCCGTCCCTTCCCTGAAGCCAAATATCGAATACCAGATCATTCTCCTTTGCCTGCTGGGGCCGAATAAGGGCAGAGTAGGTCTCTCCCTCCTGGGTGGGGTGATAAAGAGTGCGGGAATCGAATCCTACTGGAAAGGCGACGATTCCGGCGTAGCGCTGTCCCCAGACACAGGCGGCATGAAAGGCGGCATCCAGCGGGAAAGGTGAGCCCAGGGGGCCACTCTCTGTCTTGCCCGGAGGAGCGTACGCCTCTGCCTGCGCTCCGTCGGGGCTCAGACGGATCTCGCCCCGGAGGTTGTGATAGGCTTCCCGGAAGGGGACAAGCTCACTGTAGACCCTGCTGGAATCAATTCGAAAGCAGTCCGGAGCCTCCGCAGGAAACATTGCCGGAGGTGGTGATTGCAGGCCGCGGGGAACAAAGCACAGACGAACATGCCTCTTGGTCCTGGTGTATTGAGCCTTGCCGGCTTGGGTCCTGCTGAGCAGGGCGGAGGCTACCCTCCCGTCCTCGTACACGTGGAGCTCATGAAGCGCATGTAACACGTTGGAGTCTATGCGGTCCAAAAGGAAGAACTTCTCGAAGCTGGCCTCCTGCATGGACATTACCTGCGCATCCGGCACATGGGACAACACAGAGGCCGCCAGATGCTGCACTGCCTCCACTGCGGGCAGGACCGTCCTGCCTTGGAAGCAGTGATCGTACCAGCAGGAAGGTATGTCCATCTGCAGGGTCACCTGTTTATGGCTGACTACTTGGGGAACTCTTCCCATAGGCGCAGGGTCATCTCATCTATTTCCACCGGGGTTCCCGAGGAATTGGTGGCGCAATGCTGCGTGTACCCCTTGCAGATGATTTCTCCGCTCTCGCTGCGGGTGAGGATGTAGTCGAAATTGAGCTTTACCCGCTCCATTTTTCCCGGCCTGGTGTAGATACACATGAGGTCGTCGTAGTAGAGGGGGGAGTAGAAGTCCACAGCCAACTGAATAATGGGATAGACGTAGCCGTTTCTCTCGATCTCGCGGTAGGGGAAGGCGAAGTCCCGCATCAAGGTGGCCCGTCCCACCTCGAAATAGCGCAGGTAATGGGCGTGATAGACAATCTGGGACCGGTCCGTGTCCGCATAGAGAGTCCGGTAATAGGAGCGATGCCATACCAGACCGTCCGTCTTTTCCCTGACGAAGCGCTCGTCGTCTTCAAAGGCAAGGGGCACAAAAGGCTTGGGCTTCATAGGGCACGTTCCGTCTAAGCACGTTTGAGCACTACACAGCAATTGGTTCCGCCGAATCCGAAGGCATTGGAGAGCAAAAACTCCACATCCTGTTTGCGGGGTTCTTGGGGAACCACGTCCACATCTGCCAGCTCCGGGTCTTGAATGTGGTTGATGGTGGGCAGTATAGTCTGTTTTTGCATGCCCTCTATGCTCAGGGCGGCCTCGATAGCGGCTGAGGCCCCCAGGGTGTGGCCGATCTGGGACTTGTTGGAGGAAACTGGAATTCGGCCCAAGTTCGACCCGAAAGCTGCCCGCAGGCACTCGATCTCGGTGCGGTCGCCCTTTGCGGTGGAAGTCCCGTGGGCGTTAACGTATTGGATGTCCCCGGGGCTGATCTCCGCATCCTCGATCCCCATGCGGATGGCCCGGACAATGGTCTCGAAATTGGGCTGGGTGAAGTGATGTGCGTCCGCGGTCCAGCCCACTCCGCACACCTCCGCCCTCGGTGTAAGGCCGTGAGCGGAGAGGGCCTCCTCGGATGCCAGCACCACCACTCCGCATCCTTCGGAGAGGATCATGCCTTTGCGGTCCACGCTAAAGGGGCGGGAGGCCTGACTGGGGTCCCTGTAAGCCCGGTCTCCTTCCTCGACCTTCAAGGTGGCGTTCATATTACAGAATCCGTGGATGATCTCCGGCATGATGCAGGTATCCACACCTCCGGCCAGGACGAAGTCGCAGTCTCCGTCCCGGATCATCCTCGCCCCCGTCCCGATGGCGTGATTGCCTGAAGCACAGGCCCCCTGCGGGGAGAAGATGGGACCGGTCATTCCCAGCAGCATGCTGGCCTTGCCGGAGGGCAGGTTGGCGCACAAGTTGGGGAGGAGATAGGGGCTGATCCGGGAAGGGCCTTGCCGGAGATAGTTGTCCATGGCGATCCTGAAGGCGTCAGTCCCGTTAAGAGAGGATCCGATGAGGCAAGCCGTTCTGGGGCCGGTTTCCCCGTCCATCTCGAGGCCGGCGTCCAGCAGGGCGTTTCGACATACCGCCATGGTCAGCAGCACGGAATCCGCATTCCAATTGCTCGCTTCCCTGCGATCCACGAAATCCAGCTCCAGGGGGTCCCAGTCCGGTATCTCGCCCACTACGTCGCTAAGGGAGTCCACCTGGCACTTGCTCACTTTTCTAAAGCCCGCCTTGCCCTGAACCGCCTCTTCCCAGGTCCTGGCAAAGCTCTTTCCCAGAGGGGTAACCGCTTCGTACCCGATGACGAAAACCCGTCTGTTCAGTGGAGCCTTCATGTCTATCCCGTCCTTTGCAAAACCGCACAGGAGTTGCAACCCCCGAAGCCGAAGGCGTTTTTTAGCACGTATTCCTGCTCCAGGGGGCGGGCCCCTTCGGCAAGGCAGTCCAACTCCATCTTCGGATCGGGTGAATGGTTGATAGTCGGGGGCACTATGCCCCGTCTCATGCCTTCCAGGGCCAGAATGGACTCTATCGCGCTCGAGGCGCCCATGGCGTGGCCTAGCTGCGATTTGTTTGCGGAAACCGGAGGAAGAGAATCCCCGAATACTGCCCTCAGTGTGTCGTATTCCACCTTGTCCCCTACTTGTGTGGATGCGGCGTGGGCATTGACCAGGTCCACCTCCGCCGGGGATATGCCTGCGTCGTCTATGCTTTCCTGGATGCAGCGCTTGACTGTATCAAAGCGGGGAGCGACATAATGATAGGCGTCGGAGGTCATGCTCCACCCCGCGATCTCCGTTTCCCAGTCAAGGCCGTGCGCCCGGGCGAACTCCCTGCTGGCCAGGATGATTGCTCCGGCGCCTTCGGATATGACAAATCCCCTTCTGTGCGCGGAAAAGGGGCGGCTGGCCGAAGCGGGCGGGGGGGGAGCCTCTCCCTCTTTGGGCTGGAAGGCGCCGTTCATGGTGGCGAATCCCGCCACTATCGGCTCCACCAAGGGGAAGTCAACTGCACCGCATATGGCCATGTCCGCCCGTCCTTGAGCCAGGAGCATCACTGCGGTGAGCATGGAAGTCAATCCGGTGGCACAGGCGGTTATGGTAGCGGTGATGGGACCGGTGGCTCCGGTCATGATGGATATCTTGCCACCCACCATGTTGATGCAGGAATTGGGGTTGGCATAGGGCGGAGGGAGCTTGTTCTCCAGGGTCATCCTTCTATCTGCGCTCAGGACCGCATCCTGTCCCCCTATTGCGGAGCTGTAGGTGACAGCCACACGGGGAGCGAGCTCGGGAGAAATCTGAACTCCGCTCTTTTCCAGGGCCCGGTGGACCGCAAGCATGGCGTATTTAAAGACAGGAGAGGGCCATAGGGCGAGAGAGCGGGGCTTTAGAAAGGAAAGGGAGCTGTCCGGAATGTCCTCTACTTCTCCGGCTATTTGGACGGGAAAGTCCTCGTCTACAGGGAAGCGGGTGAGGGGGCCGATGCCACTCTCTCCCAGGACAGCCTGTTGCCATTGCTCTTCCAGTTCGGATCCCAGGGGAGATATGGCATCGTATCCTAGAATTACTGCCTGTTTGGGGTCCTGACTCATCTCCTGTTACCAGGGGATAAATTGATACAGCTTGGCAAACATTTCGTAGACCTCTATCCAGTTCTGCAGATCCTTTTCAGAACGCATATGAGCCCGCTTGTTGACCATAACCCAGCTCATATGGGCGGCCCCATCCTTACAGATGGAGCAGTCCCGGCTGGCCGAAGTGCAGCAGCGATGCATGGTCTCCAGATCGCTGGCCCAACGGATAAAGTGGATCAGTCGCTTGGGCTTGGGGTCTCTAGTGTCGAAAGACTCGGTTACCGAAGGGCATTCTTCCCAGCCAAATGAACGCCCCAGCATCTTTCCGCTGGTAATTACCTCATGGTAGTATTTGGAGGAAATCAGCGTATCTGGATACTTGTCCAGCATATGGTCCATTTCTTCCCGCACATCCCTAAGCTGTTCCGGAGTCCAGGAAAAACCGTCCACCCCTTCGTCATTGGACAAAAGCTGCATATGGACTTTTAAGCCCACATCGCGTATTTTTCTGATAATCCTTTCCGTTTTGCCTATCTGATTGGGAGTAATAGTATACAAGTAATACACATAAGGATCGCCTTCGTAGTTCTTGCTGGATACGGCGAAGGTATCCATTCCGCGAAGTGTTTTTTCATCCTGCTCGTCTCCCCAGAGGGAAATACCCACCATCATATCGGGAAAGCGATCTCTGGGGACCTTGATTAATCCATTGGAGGCACAAAAACTGGGAACACGATTATAGAAAGTTTCCACTCGATCAAGGCAGAGAGTAGGCTCTCCACCTATCAATATGGCCAGGTTTACCCCCCTTTCCTTCTCTTTATCTACAAACTCCGCCCATTTATTCAAGTCGGTCTCTTCGGAAGCCACTTGATCCTCACCGGAAGAGTAAAAGAAACATCCTTTACAGCGAAGGTTGCAGCGATTGGTTATATCATAGATGGAGCTGCGAATATTCAGCTTGGATATGCGCTTATAGCGTTCATACCAATGCTCATCCAACAAGGAACTAACTGTTTTCATAAGGCTAGCTCTCCCTCTTTGAACTAAAAAACCGCCTCCGGGGTCTTGTTTGAACTAAAGGTGGTATATTGGATCACTGATAGGGGACCGCCCATGGTGGTAACCGCAAGAAGGGGGTCGCTGGGGGACCAGTTGGAATTCATTCTTGGCTAACACTGTGACCGGGAGGCGCCACCTCCTCCAAGCAAAGGTTATGGCCTTTGTCATAGCCCATGACCCATACGGCCAGGTAGGTATCCACATAATCCAGCCATGCCCTGAAGATTTCCGGATTCTCTGCGTGCCTGAAAAGCTTGGCAGTGACAATCGCGCTACCCGAAGCGTAATGCCGGCAATCCCCGCAGTCGGTATCCGGGACGCAGCAGGAGGCCTCTCTATCCCAGCTCAGGTCCGCTCTGTACTGCCGGAATGATCGCCCCAGCCCGAGATCCCGGGAAGGATTCATCCGGGGGTAGGAGCAGCCGAACAGGTCGTGCAGGCCATAGCGATGGGTATGGACCACTGCGTTATAGGGAGAGAAAACCACGTTTCGGGGAAATTCACGCAACATTTCAGTCATAAGCTGTCGGCAACGGAGCAGGGATTCCTCCGTATGCTTCAGGGGCCCATCATACCCCACAGGCGCGGAAAACATGTTGAAACTGACCTTGCAGCCGTTTTGGGCCAAGGTCTCTATTACTTCTTTGGATTCCTCGATATTGTTCCTGGTAAAGGTGTAGATGAATATGGCCCTGGGATCGTTCTTATAGTTTTCTATCTGCCGAAGGAGCATGTTTTCGGCATTTCGGAGCCGGAGACTGGTGGCGTCATTTCCCCATACCGAGATGTGGATTTTGTGTCCTACCTCTTGGGGGATAGTAATTAGACCGTTTGTGGCAATTGCCCCATAAGGCATCTCTTGATAGCAGACCTTGCACAGCTGAGGTCTCAGGGATGGCTCAGCCCCGGCCAGAACCACATAGGTGATCCCCCTCTCCCTTTCCAACTGCATGAGCTTTCGCCACTGCTCAGGATCGGTCTCGTCCCGTACGAATTGTTTGTCTCCTTCATAGTAGTAGCAGCCCTCACAGCGTATATTGCAGTGGGTGGTCATGTCATATGTCGATTCGCGTAAAAAGAAATAGGATCTGACCTTTAGCCAACGCTCCCGAATTTCAGGGTCAGATAAGATTTCAGAGAACT
>JAIPEP010000005.1 GCA_021737085.1 Desulfohalobiaceae bacterium
CCTACGGCGTTCCGCTGAATATTACCATCACCATCATGGGCGTGTTCCTGGTCTCCTTCGCCGCAACCACTCTGGACACGGCCACCAGGCTGCAGCGCTACATCGTGGGCGAGTTGGGTAATGCCATCAAGGTCCCCCAGCTGGGCAACCGCCATCCCGGTACCCTGATCGCGGTAATTACCGCCTTCATCCTGGCCTTCTACAACGGCTCCGGCAAGGGCGCCATGACCCTGTGGCCCTTGTTCGGCGCAGCGAACCAGCTCCTGGCCGGCCTGGCCCTGTTGGTCATCACCATCTATCTGGTGCGCAAGCAGGTCTCCATGTTCTACACCTTCATCCCCATGCTCTTTATGATCGTCATGACCGGTTGGGCCATGCTGTTCAATCTAGGCAACTTCTATTCTTCGGGGAACTGGCTGCTCTTCGGGATCAATCTGGTCATACTCTTGTTGGAGGCCTGGATGATTATTGAGGCCATAATCTACTTCAAAAACCCTGTGCCGGGTGGTGAACCGCGGCAGGCCTGAGCTAGAAAGTTCCCCTCCGGAAAGAGGATTTTCCCAAGGGGAACTTTCTAGGCAACTATGGGCCCCGGGAGCGACTCCAGGCTCAGGGGCCCATTTCCCACCATTTTTCCAGGCTGCGGATGGCCTGGAACAGGAAGTGGTTCGCCGGGACACTGAGGCCGTGTTTTTTGGCCAGCTCTGTGACCTTGCCGGAAAACATTTCCACCTCGGTCTTGCGCCCGGCTTCTATATCCTGGCACATGGAGGTCCTCCCTTCCGGTGAGAGCCTGTCCAGAACGGAATACCAGGCATTCATGTCCTCCTGGCGTAGATCCACACCGATGGCGGCAGCCAGATCCACCACCTCGGCCATGGTAGCCTCCATGAGCTGGCGGGATTCCTCCACGCGCTGAAAGGCCCCGTAGGGGAGACGAAGCATGGCGGAGACCTGATTGGCCCCGCAGTTGACCATGTACTTCCACCACAACATGCGCAGCATATCCTGCGGTACCTCGTTGGCGATGCCCGCTGCATTCAACAGCCCGCGCACCTCGTCCACCTTCGGGTCGGGCTCTGTGTTGTCCGCGCGTCCCCAATAGAGCACCCCTTCCTGGGTATAGCTCACCCTGTTCTGCGACCGCTGGGCGTCGATCCCCAGGGCCACTCCGTAAAGGACCCGCTGCCAGCCGTAGCCTCCGGCCAGGATCTCTTCGCTGTCGATCCCGTTCATGGCGGAGAGGATTACAGTATCCTCCCCCACCACATTGGCCATGTCCTGGACCGCCTGAGGCAGGTGCTGGTATTTGACCGTAACCAGGATCAGATCGGCAGTGGGGCCTGTATCCTCCGGGCGTTGCACAGCGCAGGGATAATGGGTGTCGTTGACCATAATGCCGCGCTCCTGCAGCCGGGTAAAGCGCTCCCCTCCAGCCAGCAGGAAGATCCCCTCCGGATCGAGCTCATAGAATTTGGCGGCGTAAAAGGAGCCCATGGCACCGGCCCCAATCACACAGACCTTGGGATGTCGGTTCATATGTCCTTTCCTCGTTTCCTCGAGTTGTCCTTCCGGGAAAATTGTGCCCGTACTGACGCGGACCCGGGGGCTAACCAGCTGACGCCTGGGGTACGGCGTGCGTTGGGAAGGAGGCACCGTTTTGGGCCAGGTTACTCAAGGTTACTAACCAGAATGTCCTGTTCCAGTACAGGCTGATGCTCTCCGGTCGTTCTTCAATGTGACGGAAGAGTTGTTTTGCTCTGTCCGAGACCAGCTCGGCATAAGAGAGGATAAGGCAGGCGGAGCCAAGGATGAAAGGGGAGCCCTCCCGACTGATGGCCTGGAGGATGTGCTCCTGCCAGGGCTGCACCAGATCCGGCCTTGCCTGGGCCAATCTGGCTATCCCCCAGTAGGCCCCCTCGCGAAGGGGGAGGTACTCCAGGAAGTTGTCCGCTTGCTCTCGCTCCAGGATGAAGGAAACCAGAATATTGGCGTATTCCTCGGCTATCTCGGGGAGGGCTGCCAGGATCTCGGCTATTGCTTCCGGGGCCCCCCAGCCGATTCCCCCGGATTCATCGTTCAGACTCCAAGTGCATCTGCGTACCACTATCCTGGCCTGCTCCAGCCCGCTTTCGGAGAGCTTGGGGACGGCAATCCCAAAACAGCTCACTGCGTGCCAGCGAACGGTCCTGGATGTGGAGTACAAGGCGGCAAAGAGGGGAGAAATCGTTTTTGGAGGGGTGACCTCGGAGATGATCAGACGGGAGAATGCCTCCTCCCAGTCCCTGTCCGCCAAAATATCCCGGACTCGTCGCTTTATCTTCCTGGAAGTCGTAAGCTCTGGGTTCACGCTGTTTCATCTTTTCCTCCGGCCCCGCTGAGCGGGGCCGGGCTTTTGGTCCTATTCCTTGCTGAATTCGTCCTTGGCCGCACCGCAGACAGGGCAGCTCCAATCCTCGGGCAGGTCCTCGAAGGCGGTGCCGGGGGAAATCCCGTTATCCGGATCGCCCTGCTGCGGATCGTAGATGTAGCCACATACATTGCATACCCATCGGTCCATAACGCCTCTCCTTCTGGTTTGTCTTGCGGTTTTTTTCCGCGGGGTAAAGGGGCCGTACCTCCGGGGAGGGAGCAGCCCTCACTGATCGGATCAGCCCTGGGCCTGCCACAAACCGTGGATGTTGCAGTATTCCCTGGCGGTGACCTGCGAGGCCTGGATGCAGAATTCCGCCTTCGGTGCCTGCCCTGGTTGCAGGAAGGCGGTATAGCTGACACCGTCGGCGATGAGCTCGATCCACTCGATGTAGTGCTTGTCTTCCATGGGGTGGTCTACTGAGCCGACATTCACCGTGTAGCCCTGTCCGGTTTTCTCGATAACCGGGACGTGCTTTTCCTTGGCCGCATCCACAGTGCCCGGTTCGATCAGCTGCATGGACTGGCCGCAGCAGACGAGTTCCCCCTGACCGCCGTGCATAACCTCTACGATATTGCCGCAGACGTTGCATTTGTAAATTTCCAATTGCTTGGCCATAGCTCCTCCTTTTACTGGTTGGGGATTGCCTGATCGCTTGCCGCAAAGGGCAGCTCATCTCAAGCCGGCGCGTTGGTCGCGTAACTTGAATGTTTTTCCCTGTTTCGGTTTGCAGAAAAGCCTGTCTTTATCCATGTCCATGGGGATCTGGCTGGGTTAAGCGCTGTTTGAGCAAAGGAAAAAGGCCACAAGGGGATTTTTCGATTGTGCATGAAAATGTCTGTAACATCTGAATTGTTGGAAATATTTTTAGCGAGCCGAGCCGGGGAGAGCGCTGAAGCGCGGGTTTCATCCCATCCTACAAATGCAGGGTGCAGCAACATCCAAGCGGATCCACTCCCGAGCCACCAGTGAACAAAGGCACGATTTTTCGTACGGCAAGCCCTGGAAAATAGGGGCACGAGCTTGGGACTTATGCACTCTACTTCAAAGCCCCGATCTATATGAAACCCAGCGAAGCGCTCTCCCCGGTTCGGCTCGCGACATTTTCATGCTTCGTTGTGCCCGGGTCGGCCCGGGAATGAAGGTTGTATGAATCGAGGGGCATTACTTTATTTATAATAATAAATACTATTCTTATGTCAAGTCATTTCTGGGTAAAGATATACCGGCGCATGGAAATACTGAAAACAAGGCCAAGCAGTATGCAGTTTATCAAGGTGGAGGATCCCCCGTAGCTGAAAAAGGGCAAAGGGATGCCCACTATGGGCATCAAACCTAGGACCATGCCTATGTTGATGAGTACCTGCCAGAAGAAGTAGAAGAAGACCCCGCAAACGATGTAAGAGCCGAAGGCATCCTTGGATGTCCCGGCGACCACAACGAGCTGATAAAGGAAAAGGCAGAACAGGGCCAGAAGGAAAATACACCCCACAAAGCCCCACTCCTCGCCGAAGACGGAGAAAGCGAAGTCCGTGTGCTTGGCCGGTAGGAAGCGCAGCTGGCTCTGGGTTCCCTCCAGAAAGCCTTTCCCCCATACTTGCCCCGAACCTACGGCGATCTGGGACTGAATGGTGTTGTATCCCGCTCCCAGGGGGTCCATGTGCGGATGCAGAAAGGTCAGGATGCGTTCCTTCTGGTAGTCCAAAAGCATGAACCAGGCTCCCGGGGCCAAAAGCGGAAGGCCCACGAGGCAGGTGAGGAACACTCGCTTGGATATTCCCTTGAACAGGAGCATCCCCCCCACCAGCATAAGAATGTTCAGCCCTGAGCCCAGATCGGGTTGTAGGAAGATGAGCACTACAGGGATCGCTACGATCCCCAGGATTCCGCCAAGGCCTTTCCATCCCACTGGCCCGGATATTCTGGACAGCAGGGCGGCGATGAGGAGAATAACGCTCACTTTGGCCAGCTCCGTGGGCTGGAAGCTGATAGGGCCCAGGTCGACCCATCGTTTGGCCCCGGAAATGGAGGTGCCGAATACGAGGACATAGGCGAGCAGGGCGATGGTCACGCTGTAGAGAGGCCATACTATTTCCTTGAGATGGCGGTAGTTAAAGATGATGATTACGGGAATGGCAGATAAGCCTATGGCAAACCAAAAGATCTGTTTCTGATAGTAAAAGGACGTGGTCACGCCCTTGTCCACTCGCAGCGTCCCAGCGGAGTAGAGGTTGAGGATTCCCAGGCCGGCCAAAAGGAGCAAAAGGAATAAAAGGGACCAGTTGAATTGGGAGAGGGTCCTGCGGTCCAAGAAAGGCATGGGGCGGTCTCTCAATGAAAGAGGTAATCGTAGATGGACTTGACCAGGGGACCGGCCGCGGAACTGCCGTGTCCGCCGTGCTCGATAAGGGCCGCGACAACGTATTTTTTCTGGCCCTTAATCCCGTAACTCACCATCCAGGCGTGGTCGCGGTATTTGTAGGGGATAACCTCTGTCTCTTGGTCCAGGAATTTGTCCTTGAGCTTGATTACCTGGGCCGTTCCTGTCTTGCCACCGATCACTGCGTCCCGGGTGCGAAGACGCCAGGCGGTTCCATGCGGTTCCTCCACAGTGGCTCGCATGCTCCGGAGCAGGAAGTTAAGCTCTTCTCCGGACAAAGGGAGCCTGCCTCGCTGCTTGGGTTCTTTCCGGGCCAGGAGATTGGGTCGTAAAAGATAGCCTCCGTTGAGCAGGGCAGCCACATAACGGGCCATCTGTATTGGGGTGACCAGGGTGTAGCCCTGGCCGATGGCGGTGTTCAGGGTATCCCCCCCTTGCCAGGAGCGGCCGATGTGCCTCTTTTTCCATTCCCTGCCGGGTATGAGCCCCTGGTTTTCGTCCGGAAGAAGGATTCCCGTCTCCTGGTGAAAACCGTTGCTTCTGGCGTATTGGGAAATGGCGTCTATGCCCAGTTTTTCGCCCAGCTTGTAGAAATAGACGTCGCAGGACTGTTTGATTGCCTCTTTAAGAGCCACATCCCCGTGGCCCTCCTCCTTCCAGCAATGAAAAACGCGGTTGCCCAAGCGGTAGAATCCGGGACAGTGGAGCTGTTTATCCAGGGGGACGGCCTTGCGGCTCAGGGCTGCGGAGGCAATGACAAGCTTGAATACCGATCCGGGCGGGTAGGTGCTTTGAACCGCTCGGTTGCGCAAGGGATCCCGGCGATTGCTAAGCAGCTTGTGCCATTTTTGCTCGGAAATTCCCTCCACAAAAGCATTCCCATCGTATCCGGGTTTGCTGACCAAGGCCAATACATTTCCGTTATGCGGGCGCATGACCACCACAGCCCCGGCTTGTTTGTCCATCTCCCTCCATATGAAGCGCTGCAGATCCGCATCGATGGTCAGGCGAACCGTTTCGCCGGACTCGGGCCTAGCGATCACTCGTTCCTTGAGCACCCGGCCCTGGGCGTCCACTTCCAGGATCTCCCGCCCCTTCTCCCCGCGGAGGCGATTGTCCAGGGCCTGTTCCAGGCCTCGCTTGCCGATGTTGTCCCCAGACTGCACTTGGGGATGGTTCCGCAGCTCTTGTTGGTTGGCCTGGGCCACGTACCCCAGCACGTGGGAAAAAACCGGAGTCTGTGGGTAGTGACGCTTCGGCCTGCTGATTATCTGCAGGCCGGCCCAGCTCATCAGACGCGTTTCAATTCGGGCCAGTTGGGAAAAAGGTAAGCTTTGCACCAAAATGATCGGTTTGAAGGGATCTACCTGAGATTTACCTTTATTATAGCGCTTTTCGAGCTTCTGTAAAGAGATCCCTGTCCAATCGCTGACGCGAGATAGGGCGGCCTCGATATTGTTGCAGTCCTCCCGTACGAGCCCCAGGGCGTAGGCGGGTTTGTTTTCGGCCAGGATCTCTCCGTTTCTGGCCCGGATGGCCCCTCTTAGGGGATAGATGGAGCGCTCCCGCATCAGATTCTGCCTTGCCTTGTCCACGTATTCTTCGCCCTGCAGGACCTGGAGATGCCACAGGCGCAACAGGACAAGGCAGAAAAGAGCGAGGACGAGTACCTGCAGCAGTTTGTATCCTTTACTACTCGGTTCCCGGGGATCTGATCCGATCATAGCGAGGTGCTATCCGTAAGTGATAGATTAAGCTGGCAATGGCCCAGAGCACAGGGAAAACCGCTGCTATTCGCGCGCTCTGCAACAGGATCTGTTGGGGAACGATCTGGATGTCCTGCAACGAGGTTATAAGGTGGATCACGCCCAGATGCCACAGTCCGGCGAAAGCGGAGAGGGAGAGAATGTACATGGGGCTGGAGGTGCTGATGTAGGCCCTGATCAGGAAGAAAAAGTAAACTAAGCCAGCGTAGTAGAGTAAGGCGCTACCGAAGGGCAGGGATCCTGCTCCTTCCTGAAGCAGGATCCAGATCGGCGCCAGCCAGATCACATTCTGGTAGCGCCCGGCTTGGAGGCACAGGACAAGGGCCGGTCCGAAGCAGTCCGCACCGGGTATGACGCCCTGGATCCAGATAGCACAGACAGTGTATAAGGCCCACCAGAGGAATTCGATCATGCCGGGGTTTCTCGCCACTCCCTGAAAGGGCAGCCTACGGGAGAGGATAATGCGGTTTTTCCCGCTTAATCAAGGCGCAAAAGCGAGGAGTGATCTAGAGCGAGGCCTTCCGGTTTATGCTTTCTTGATTGTCGCAGCAAAAGGACTTCCTCCAGTTCCCTAAGGTTGACCAGAGGCCGGGCCTCCACTTCTTGAAACAGGGAGTGGCTGGTCTGTTCGATTTGGGTGATGCGGGCCACCGGAATCCCTTTGGGGAAAATTCCCCCTAGGCCGGAGGTTACCACGATTTCTCCCTCGGAAAGTGGAGAGTTACGGGCTACATATTCCAGGCTGAGCGCTGCATCTGCTCCTCTTCCTTTCAGGATGGCCTTGCTCCGGTGGTTGCTGCTAATGACGGGGATTCTGCTGTTGGGGTCTGTGAGGAGCACCAGCTTGGAGAAATGGGGGCTCGTCTTCAGGATCTTTCCCACTAGGCCCGCGGGAGTGAGCGCGGGCATGTCCGGACGAACAAGATCACTGTGTCCCTTGTTCAGGGTCACAGTCTCCAGGACGTCCGAAGGGCTTATTTGCTCACCGACAATACGGGACCCGGTGCAACTCCAGTCCGGTGGAGGAGAGAAGCTAAGCAGCTCGCGGAGCCTTTCGGCTTCGTCGGCTCGGGAACGCAGGCGCATGGCCCGGATTTTCAGGTCTTGGATCCGTTGACGGAGTTGCTCGTTCTCCCTGCGGACATCGAGGAGGGCGATGTAGTCCTGCCATAGACCTTGGCCGGTGCGCTGGATCCATTGCCCTGGATAGACTATCCAGCCCACAGCCTCCAGTCCAGTTATGGTGGCCAGACGGTCCAGAAAATTTGTTTTCCGGTTGAAGGTGTAAAGGCCCAGATAAAGGGCAAGAGGGAGAAGCAACAGGGCGATAGGCTTGTATTTTTTTCCCAGCAAGCTAATCGATAGTGATTTCTTTGAGAGTATTTAGCTGATCCAGGACCTTGCCTGAACCGAGGACCACGGTGGTCAGAGGATCCTCTACCAGGGTAATGGGCAGGGAGGTCTCCTCGCGCAGGAGTTGGTCGATACCCTTGAGACTGGCTCCTCCGCCGGTCAGGACAATGCCCTTGTCCACCACATCGGCAGCAAGCTCTGGGGGTGTCTGTTCCAGGGCCATGCGCACGATCTGGACAATGGTATCCACTTCTTCGGATATTGCTTCCCTGATTTCGTCACTGTTCACGGTCAGATGTTGGGGAATTCCCGTGACCAGGTCCCTGCCCTTGACCACGATCTCGGTCTGTTCGCCCTTGTCCGCATAGGCGGACCCGATTTTCTGCTTGATGTTCTCCGCATTCCCCTGGCCGAGGAGCAAATTGTACTTCCGCTTAATATAGTGCAGAATGGACTCGTCCATCTTGTCCCCTCCGACACGAGCGGATCTGCTGTAGACAATCCCTGCGAGGGAGATGACAGCCACTTCCGTGGTCCCTCCTCCGATGTCCACGATCATGTTGGCGGTGGGCTCGGTGATGGGCAGATTGGCCCCGATGGCGGCAGCCATGGGCTCTTCGATGAGGTAGACTTCCCTGGCCCCGGCGCTCTGTGCGGATTCCTTTACAGCCCGCTTTTCCACCTGGGTTATGCCCGTGGGGACGCACACGATTATACGAGGACGGACCAGCCTCCTGCTGTTGTGGACTTGAGCGATGAAATAGCGGAGCATGGATTCCGTGACCTCGAAGTCCGCGATAACTCCGTCCTTCATGGGGCGGATGGCGAATATGTTGCTGGGGGTCCGGCCCAGCATCTTCTTGGCCTCGTTGCCCACGGACAGGACCTTGTTTTGTCCCTTGCTGTCCCTTTTCACCGCGACCACAGAGGGTTCGTTGAGAACGACATCCTTGCCCTTGACATAGACAAGGGTGTTTGCCGTGCCCAGATCGATCGCCAGATCGTTGGAAAAGCACCCCAAAAACTTGTCGAAAACGTTAGCCATATTCTCTCTCGCCTGATCGGCTTGCTAAGGGTTGTGGATATGCCTATCCTACCTCTCAGAGGATCGTGCTCTCTACTGACCGACGACACCACCCCATATCCCGGTTAGTAAGGTGAATTCCGGGATTGCTGCGGAAGCAGGCGCGCCATGGATGCCAAGGGGCTTTGCCGCAGGGCCTTTAAATCGGCCATAGGGAAGGACAATCCAAATCTTTTTTTACAATGCAGAGGGAAAAATTACAAGCATAGATTTGTCCATCCGGAAGAAACTGGAGCGCACTGAATGCGTGACATCCTGATTCGGCCGCCACTGCGACTGGAGCTGATCTGGCGTGAGAACGAGGTTTGGCGGATTTATTTGGGATGGTCCGGAGAGGCCGGGGAAGGGGAGTCGGTCCGGGAAAGCCCCTTTGCTAAGGTTGCCGAGGAGTTTTTCCTGGCCTATCTACGGGGCGAAGGACCCGTTCCGCGGCATTTACCCCTGGCCTGGCACAGGGTGCAGGGATTCGGGAACAAGGTGCTGACCACGCTGTATAATCGCGTGGGTCCCGGGGAATGGATCAGCTATTCCCGTCTGGCCGAGCTCTCCGGATCTCCCGGGAGTGCTAGGGCAGTGGGCAGAGTGATGAGCGGCAATCCCTGGCCCCTTCTGATCCCATGTCATCGGGTGCTTCGGCGGGATAGGAGTCTCGGGGGGTTCTCCTCCGGGCTCGAGACGAAGCGCTACCTCCTTCGCTTGGAGGGAATAGATCCGCCCAGGGCCTGAGTCCCTGTTAGCTGGACGTTTCCTCACTGGAAGGATAGCCCACAATGCAGATGTCGTGTGCGTCCGCTAGCTCTATGGCCTCCTGGCGGTCGAAGAACAGGCCCTCCTCGGCCTCAAGAGTGAGGCAGGAGGCGCCGGACCGGATCATGGTGCGAATGGTCTCCAGCCCCACTGCGGGTTGGTCTATCATCTCCGTCTGACCCGGCTTGAACACCTTGAGCACAACGCACCCGGAACCGACCAGCTCCCCGGCCCGGAGAATAGTTGCGTCGCTGCCCTCCAAGGCCTCCACAGCTACAACCATGTTCTCCTTAACCACCAAACACTGCCCAATGTCCAGGCTGCCTAACTCCTTGGCCAAGGGCCAGCCGAAGCTGATATCGGACTCTTCCTTCCTGCTGGGCTTTCTTTTGCTCAGCACGCCTTCCGGCGTTTTAAGAGCGGGGACAAAGGAGAGCGGGGAAAGGACCTCGATGCCCTCCTCATGCAGTGTCCGGATCAGGGCCTGGAAAATCTCCCCATCGTGTCTGTTCCTGATCCGGAATAAGATCCTGGCCGCCCGGAAGTCCGGGATCATGCCCATAGCTTTGGGCTTTTTAATGGATCCGGCGAAAACCACCTGGTCTACGCCGTTGTCCTTCAAAAAAGCCAAAAGCCTGCCCAGTTGTCCCAGCCTGAGCCAGATCATCCTGTCGGCGATTGCGTAAAGCTCTTCGCTGGTATGTTCCCGAAAGCCGGCGGCAAAGACTAGATATCCCTGTTGGCGCATGCCCCGGGAAACAAGGAAAGGGAAGCGTCCCTCCCCTGCGATAAGTCCGATGGCCTTGTCTCTGCTTCCGCTCATTTGGGCCGCACGATCCCCCGCTCGCTGTTTTGCACGAAGTCGAGCAATTGCGCTATTTCCGGGCTGTTCCCGATCTCGGAGTAGATGCGGTGAAGGGCTTCCTCCTTGTTCAGGCCGGAGCGCCAGAGGAGCTTGTGCGCCTTTTTCAGATTGGACATCTGTTCTCGGCTGAAGCCTTGCCTTTTCAGGCCGATCAGGTTCACTCCTTGCAGCCCCCCGCGTTCGCCCGCTATGAGCATAAAGGGCGGGACATCCTGGGCCACGCCGGTCATGCCTCCGATATAGGCGTGTCTGCCGATGCGCACGAACTGGTGAACTGCGGAGAGCCCGCCCAGGGTTGCCTTGTCCTCGATATATACGTGTCCGGCGAGTGTGGCTGCGTTGGCCAGTATGACACCGTCTTCGAGGTGGCAGTCATGGGCCACATGGGCATAGGCCATGATCAGGCAGTTGGAGCCGATACGCGTTACCCCACCTCCCTCTTCTGTGCCCCGGTTCAGGCTTGCGTATTCCCGGATCCGATTATCGTCCCCTAGCTCCAGAAAGCTTATCTCCCCCTTGTACTTGAGATCCTGAGGGATCCCCCCAAGAGAGGCGTAAGAATGGATATGGTTGCGTCGCCCTATGCTGGTGTGTTCCTTTATTTGGACGAAGGCGTCGAGCCAGGTCCCGTCACCAATGCGGACTTTGTCCTCGATTACGCTGAAGGGGCCAATGGTTACATTCTCCCCCAATTCCGCCCGCGGGCTCACCACCGCAGTGGAATGGATCTCCTTCCCCATTTAGGCTTCCTCCCTTGCGACTACGGAAGCGGTCAACTTGGCCTGGGCGGCTGTTTCTCCGTGTACTTGGGCCTCTCCCACCATCTTCCAGAGGTTGATCTTGTGCCGGATCTGGCTGACTTGTAGCTTCATCTGGTCTCCGGGATAGACCGGCTTGCGGAATCTAGCCTTCTCGATCCCGCTGAAGAGGAGTATGGCGTCCTGTGGCACTTCTTTAACGCTTTTGAGGATGAGCAATCCCCCCGCCTGGGCCAGGGCCTCGATGATCAGGACACCGGGCATGACCGGGTAGCCAGGGAAATGTCCCTGGAAGAACGGCTCGTTGACGCTGACGTTCTTCAGGGCGGTCAGCCAGCTCGAGGGCTCAAAGTCCTCGATGCGGTCCACCAGCAGAAAGGGATAGCGGTGGGGGAGCAGCCTCATGACCTCGTGCGGGGAGAAGTCTTTACTCCTGGGGCTCATTCCTAGTCTCCTTACTCTCCAGTTGGGCCCTTAACTTGTCGCATTCCGCTTCCAGTCGTTTCAGACGGTAGTACATGTCCGGTAGCCTGGAACGCATGCCTGCGTAGCGCAGGAATTCCCTGTGTTCCATGGGAGGATAGCCGGATAGCTCGGCACCCGGCTTTATGCTCCGGTGAATTCCGGATTTGGCACCCACTCTAGCCCCGGATCCAATAGTCAGGTGACCGCCGACTCCCACCTGGCCGGCAAGAACCACATTTTCCCCCACGGTTGCGCTCCCGGCGATCCCAACTTGGGCCACAATTATCGAATTGCGGCCGATGGAGACGTTGTGTCCGATCTGGACCTGGTTGTCTATCTTGGTGCCCTGTCCGATACGCGTTTCCCCCAGAGTTCCCCGGTCCACAGTGCTGTTGGCCCCGATCTCCACGTCTGACTTCAGGACGACCCGCCCCATCTGGGGCACTTTCTCTAGCCCGGTTTCGCTCTGGGCAAAACCGAATCCGTCGCTTCCCAAAACAACTCCCGCATGGAGCGTAACCCGATCCCCCAGTTCGGTAGCGGGGGAGAGGCATACATTGGGATGCAGGCGGCAGTCGCGGCCTATTCTGCAGTCCCGCCCCAGAGAGGCCCCGGAATGAATGATGCTTCCAGCGCAGACTACTGTGCGGGCCCCGATGGATACAAAGGGATGGATGATCACGTTGTCCTCGATTTCCGCCTCCGGATGGATGAAGGCATGCTCGCTGATTCCGGGCGCTTCCTCCTCCTCTTCTTCCGCGAATAGGCGCATAATGCGTGCGAAATCGAGGTATGGATTGGGGGTGAGAAGACAGACATCAAATCTGTCCTTGTATTCCGGGGAGAGCACTACCGCTCCCGCGCGGGTGGAATCCAGCTGACCCACGTACTTGGGATTGGCCAGAAAGCTGATTTCCCAGGGACCGGCCTGCTCCAGGGTATTGCATCCCGTGATCCGCCGGTCTTCTCCCTGTAGCTCACATCCCAGCTTATCCGCCAATTCGCTGAGGAAAAAATTCATTGCTTTTCGCTTTTGGTTTCTTTTTCTCTTTTTTTCCAGACCTTGTTCAGCTTCTGGATAATGGTTTCCGTGATCTCCAGCTTATTCGTATTGTATACTATACCGCTGTTTTTCTTGTCCATAATGAGGTCGTACTCATGCTTTTCGCCGTATTCTTGTACGATTGGTATGAGCTCGTCAATAATAGGCTCACGGAGCTCTTGTTCCTTTTCTTGCATTTTTTGTTGATATCTTTGATAGCTTGACTGAAATTCACGGGCTTGTTTTTGATATTTTGCTTTTTTATCCTCTTTAGCTTCCTTGCTTAGCATGAGGCTCTGTTGTTGCAGATCCTTTTTGAGCTTGTCCAAGGATTTTTTCTTTTCCTGCAGCTTGGCTCCTATCTTCTTTTGGTATTCTTGAAGCTCTTGCATAGCTTCTTCACCTGGATTGGACTTCTGCAGAATTTTCTGCAGGTCAATAACAGCTATTTTTTCCGCCTGGGCCTTGAAAGGTACAGCGAGGAATAAGACGAGAACACATGTTATAAGGATTGCTTGCCTCATAGGATACTCCTTTTGATTATATCGCAACTGGATTCCCTCCGGAAAGGTTTGTTACCGTAATCCGGACAGGATTGGCAGCAGGACCGCACTTTTGGCCAGGATTGGATCAGAATGAATCCAGTGGATTCATTGTCGCTCTTTTAAGGCTGGCCCTTGTTTAGCTGCGTATTAAGAAATCGCTAAAAGGCCCCTCCCACAGTGAACTCAAACTGGCCGTTCTGGCCGTCAAGGTCATCCAGGGGATAGCCGTACTCCAGGCGCAGGGGCCCCATGGGCGAATTCCAGCGTAGTCCGGCCCCCACGCTTTTGTAAAGCCGTCCGTCGATGTGTTCATCCTTATTCCATACATTGCCTGCATCGAAGAAGGCAAGGATTCGTACTCCCATGTTCTTTACCAGAGGATAGGAGATCTCCGCATTGGTGTAGAACTTTTTGTAACCCCCTATATCGTCACCGTTTTTGTCTGTGCAATGTATGTCCTGGTAGTCGTACCCTCGCACGGTATGGATTCCGCCCAGATAGAAGCGTTCGAAGTCGGGTACCGTATCAGAGGTATTTTCAAAGAGATGGGCGTATTCCCAGTGCCAGCTGAAGACAAAGTCCGCGAGGAGGGGATGATAGGAGCTGAACTCGTAGCTGGGCTTTATGAAGTTGTCGTCCCCGCCCAATGGGCCTCCGGAGTACTTTAGGGAAAGGGTGTTCTTGCTGCCCTGGGTGGGATAGAGCCGTCTGTTGGTGGTGTCCCGCACCGCGGAGATGTTGACAGCGCTGGACCAGTTTTCCCCTTTCAGATCCTTGATCTGTTCGCTGGCGGAGGAATCGATGTTCTCCACTCTATACTCCTCCAGGGAATAATTCCAATAGAGGCGGGTATGATCTCCTATGGAATAGGCGAATTTGCTTTTGCCTCCGGTCTTTTTCAGGTCGTAGTCACTGTATTCCCGGTCCGAGTTGTAGGCCTCGAAGCCAAGGCCCAGGGGGCCGTCGTAGAGGTGGGGATTCCAGAATGAGGCCTGGTACAGCGTTTGTTTGCTGCTGAAGCTTCCCTTGAAGCTGAGGTCGTAACCCCGGCCCAGGAAATTACGCTCCTGGATCTTCCCGGTGAAAAAGAGCTGTCTCACCGTGGAATAGCCAGCCCCTAGGCTGAAGGATCCGGTGCGCTTCTCCCGGACCTTGACCTTTAGGTCCATTTGGTCCTTTTCCCTGGAGGGGAGGGTCTCTAAATCCACAGATTTGAAGTAGTCCAGCTTTTGCAGGTTTTGCTTGGAGGAGGCGATTTTTTCGCTGTTGAACAGGTCTCCGCCTGCGAGATCCAGCTCCCTGCGAATGACGTTGTCCCTGGTCTTGGTGTTCCCTGTAATCTGAATGCGGTTGATGAAGACCTTGTGCTCCTTGTTGATTATATAGGTCACATCAATGGTCTGCTCTTGACTGTTCTTGTCCAGTTGCGGTTTGGCGTTAGCGAAGGCGTAGCCCTGCTTCCGGTAGAAGTCCTCCAGTTCCCGGAGGTCCTCGCGCAGGGCAGACTGGTCGAAGTAGGCTCCCTGGTCAGCCATGTCGTCCACTTGGATCCTTTGCAGGAGATTTTCCGGGGAAACGATGAGATCTCCTTGCAGGGAGACCTCGCCCAGGGTGTATCTGGGTCCCTCCCGGACCTGGAATGTGATCCGGAGCCCTTGATCCATGGATTTTATCTGAGGCTGGCCCACCTTCGCCTCCACGAACCCGTGGTTGGCGTAGTAGGCCTCCAGTGCGGCAGCGTCCCTGTTGAGCAGCCTTTCCTTGAGCACCCCGCGACCGGTTAACCAGGAGAAAAAGCCCCGCTCGGACAGGGCCAATTGGTCCTTCAGTTTCTGGGGATCGATTTTCTCCGCCCCCTTGATCCGGATGCTCTGGATGTAGCGTTTTTCCCCTTCCTTGATCTCGATGAGGAGCTTTACCTGTCCGGAGTCGGCCCTTTTTTGAGAATAGTCCACCCTGACGTGGTAGTAGCCCTTCTTGCGGTAGAGCTCCCGTACGGCTTCCAGATCCCGGGCGATGCTCTCGGGGTTTATTATGTCGCCGCTCTGGCTGTTGATAGTCTCCAGGATGTCTTCTTTATCCATGGAGTCAGCCCCTTTGATCACCACCTCGCTGATCTGGGGCCGCTCTTCCACCTCGTAGATTATCTTTTTCCCGCCGGGCTGATTTTCTACCCGCACGGAAATATTCTGGAAATATCCGCTCTCATAGAGCTTTTTAATATCCCTGTCGATCTGTTCCGGATCGTAAGCTTCCCCTTCGGAGGTCTCGATACGCTGGAGCACCGCCTCATCGTCGAGCCGTTTATTCCCGGTTACTTCGATGACTGCGACTTTTTTTTCCGCAGAGATCGCGCGGGAGATTTTCCTGCCGAGCTCCCTTGCAGCGGGTTGAAGACGGTTAAGGCCTTCTTGGGACACAGAGGGGGTCTGAACGATCCGGGGATAGCGGGCACCCACCAGCTTTGCATCGAGGCTGATCCACTCACCGGCCATGGTCAGGCTCCCGTAGACCGCGTGGGTGACGTCCGCATCCCGCATCAGCTTATTTACGGTTTCCAGGTCCGGCGCCTCTGTCTCTTCCCCCTTTAAGAGCTCCCGGGCACGGGACAGGGAGTAGACCTCATGTCCCTGTTTTTGCAGGGCCTTACGGAGGAGGACAGGGACATTCCGGCGCAGGTAGTCCAACTGCTCCCTGGCGTTAACCTGGAAGGGCAGGATCATGATGCGGCTCTTTGCGGCTGCCCCTTCCGTGGCCACAGAGCAAAAGAGAAGGGCCAGAAGCAGAACAAAGGGTAAGGCGCGTCGCGTCCTACTCCGTGGTTTGCTCATGAATCGCTCCGGAACTGATTTGCAGTAACCTGTCCATTTTGCGGGCCAGGTGGAAATTGTGCGTGACCACGAGCAGTGTGCACTGGAGGCTGCGGCTTTGATGCACCAGAAGATCCGCCACTCTTTCTCCGCTTTCCGGATCCAGGTCTCCGGTAGGCTCGTCAGCCAGGATTACCTCCGGGCCGAGGGAGAGGGCCCGGGCTATGGAGGTGAGTTGCCGCTCCCCGCCGGAGAGGGTGCTTACAGGCTGCTGGGCCTGCCGGGTGATCCCCGTGCGTTGCAGGGCCCTGCGGGCCCTCTCCAAAGCAACACCCCTGCTCTCCCCTTGGATCATGGCGGGCAGGGCCACGTTTTCCACAGTGGTGAACTCCGGCAATAGATGATGGAACTGGAAGACGAACCCGATCTGTTCGTTCCGGAGCCTGGACTTGGTGTTCCAGTCCAGATGCTGCAGGTCTCTGCCCCGAAAGATGATCTCGCCGCTGGTTGGTTTATCCAGTCCGGCCATCATCTGGAGCAATGTGGTCTTGCCGCATCCGGAGGCTCCCACGATGGCAGCCGATTCCCCGGCTCGGATCTCGAAGCTGATGTCCTCTAGGATCCGGACCGCCCCCTTGTTCTCCGGGAAGACCTTGCGCACCCGGTTCAATCGGTACACCGGAGTAATTGTCTCATTCATAGCGCAGCACCCGAGCTGGTTCGAGTTTTGCTGCCCGGGACGCGGGGTAGAGGGTGGCCAGGAAACAGAGCGTCATAGCGGCTATGCCGATCCAGGTCAGGTCGGTTCCGGCCAGTTGGATAGGGATATGATCCAGGTAATAGATATCCTGCGGCAACTGGATGATCTGGTAAGTCTTTAGACAGTAGCTGATACCCAATCCCAGGGCATATCCCGCTGCCGTGCCGATTGCCCCTATCAGGCTCCCCTGGTAGATAAAGATCCGCTTGATGTTTCCGGGTTTGGCGCCCATGGACATCAGCACGGCGATGTCCTGTTTTTTTTCCATTACCAGCATGATCAAAGTGGTAACGATGCTGAAGGAGCCCACCATGATCATGATGAGCAGGATAATGCCCATGGCGGTCTTTTCCAGCTTCAGGGCGGAGAAGAGTTCCTGGTTCATTTCCATCCAAGTCCTGGCATTCAGAGGCTCGCCGGCAACGGTGTTTTCTATGGCCTTGGCCGTCTCTGGGGCGGCATAGATGTCGGAAAGACGGACTTCCAGGCCTGTGACCATGTCCCTCCGGAAGCCCAGGACCTCTTGGGCGGCAGGGATGGAGACGTAGGCCAGCGAGGAGTCGTATTCGTACATCCCGGTGTCGAATACCCCGGCCAGCCTGAAGTTCATGATCTTGGGGCTGAAGCCGGCCGCGCTCCTCTTGCCGCTAGGGCTCATCATGTGCACCGTGGCTCCAATAGTGAGTCCCAGACGTGCGGCCAGGTCCTCGCCCAGCAGGATGGTATGCGGATCGCCCTGCGCCTGCAGCTCACGAAAGCTGCCGCGCACCATATCTTCCTCCAGGCTGAGGGCCCGGGAGGCAGCCTCGGGGTCTACTCCCCGCAGAACGGCCCCTTTGGCCCTTTGCCCGGAGCTGAGCATGACTTCGGCGTAGACAAATGGGAGGACTGCCCTTACGTGGGGGATATCCCGGATTTGCTCGCAGTAACCCTCGTACCCGGCGAAGGGCCCCTGGAGGCTGGAGACGAGGACGTGGGCGTTTACCCCAAGGATCTTATCCCGCAGGTTCTGGCTAAAGCCGTTCATTACCCCGAGAACGATGATCAGAGCGGCTACTCCGAGGGCTACGCCGAGCATGGAGATCAGGGAGATGGCAGAGATGAAGCCGTGCTTGCGCCGGGAGAACAAGTAGCGTAGGGCAATGAAAAGCTCGAAGCGCATCAATCCTACTTCGACTCGGGTTTGAGCAGGGGGAAAAGAATGACTTCCCGGATGGAGGGGGAATCAGTGAAGAGCATGGTCAACCTGTCGATGCCGATGCCTTCACCCGCTGCGGCGGGCATTCCGTGTTCCAGGGCAACAAGGTAGTCCTCGTCCAGAAAGTGGGCCTCCTCGTCACCACCGGTCTTGGCCCTGGCCTGCTCCTGGAAGCGTTGCCTCTGGTCCCTGGGGTCGTTGAGCTCGGAGAAGGCGTTGGCCATCTCCCTTCCGGCCATGAAGAGCTCGAAACGGTCTGTGAGGGAGGGATTGGCCTCGTTTTTGCGGGAAAGGGGGGAGACATCCGTGGGATAGCTGACAATGAAGTGGGGCTGAATCAGTTGGGGCTCCACAAGGAGATCGAAGAGCTTGGTTTGCAGCTTGCCCAGTTTTTCCTTCTCCTGGACGTTCTCCCCGTGCTTTTGCACCAAATCCCTGGCCCTGGCCCAGTCCTGATAGTCCTCGGGACCCAGTCCGCCCAGCTCCTCCAGGGCCTGATGAAAGGTGAGCTTGGGCCAGGGAGGGGTGAGATCCACCTCGCTGCCTTGGTAGGAGACGACTTGCCCGCCCAGAATGGAAAGGGCGAGCTCGGAGAAGAGCTCTTCCGTTAGCTGCATAAGGTGGGTGTAGTCCACATAGGCCCAATAGAGCTCCAGCATGGTGAATTCAGGATTGTGCTGGGTGGAGATCCCTTCATTCCTGAAATTCCGGTTGATTTCGTAGACCTTTTCCAGGCCCCCCACCAGGAGCCTTTTGAGGTAGAGCTCCGGTGCGATCCGCAGATAAAGTTCCAAATCCAGGGCGTTATGGTAGGTGGTAAAGGGCTTGGCCTCCGCGCCTCCCGGAACAAGCTGCATCATAGGGGTCTCCACTTCCAGGAAGTCGCGGCGATCCAAAAATTCGCGGATTCCCTTGATGATTCGGGTGCGGGTCCGGAATATCTCTTGGGTCTGAGGGTTGACTGCCAAGTCGAGGTAGCGCTGCCTGTAGCGAGCCTCCACGTCTTTGAGCCCGTGGTATTTTTCCGGAAGAGGACGCAAGGACTTGCTTACAAGTCGGACCATTTCCGCGTCCAGGGTGAGCTCGCCTTTTCTGGTGCGGAACAGGGAGCCTTGTACCCCCACAATGTCACCGATGTCATATTTTTTGAAGTAGGAGTAATTCTCTTCACCCAGGTTTTTCTTTTGTACAAAGATCTGGATCTGGCCCGATTGATCCTGGAGATGGAAGAAGGTGGCTTTGCCGAAGGAGCGCAGGGTCATGATCCGTCCGGCGAGCGCGAAGCGAGTCTGAAGGCCTTCCAGCTCTTCACTGCTCCAGGAGCCGTATTGGCTCACAATGTCCTGGACAGAGGTGTCCTTGCGGAAATCGTTGGGGAAGAGGTCGAGTCCGGATGCTTCGAGGGCCCTGGCCTTCTCGTAGCGCTGCTGCAGGACCTGACTTCCTTGGTGATTTTCCGAATTTGAGCCGTTCAAAGGATTTTCTCCGGGCAGGTGTTGCTTGTGCGGTAAAAAAGGACCGGACATGGCGCTTTGGCAAACAGAGGGAACGCATTATTTTTAGGTTAATTCCTATATCGCGTCAAGCAGAGCCCTTGCGGGGATCTCCGGCCCGCGCTTCTTCTTCCGCCGGGCATACCTTGCGGTTTGACATTCTCAGAACCCGTCTATCTCCTAGAGGTCAGTGAAAAACATGTATCCCCGAGTAAAAAGCTAGAAGAGACAGCTGGATTGGAGGTATGCATTGTCATTTTTGCCTGAAGGGATTAGAATTACGCGAAAATATCCACATTTATCCGGAGGGGGGAATCCTTATGTTACCCAAGATTCGGCACCTGTTGGTATGCACCGACTTTTCGCGCACCTCCTGGCGGGCTCTGAACTACGCCGCTACCCTGTCCAAATCGAACAAGGCCGGATTAACCTTGATGCACGTTTTGCCCATGTTACCCCAGGAGTTCGCCTATAGCGGCGTGTCCAACCTCTTTGATTACGGTCCCGGTCTGGCTGGGGTTGCACCTTTATTCCCGGAGACCGAGAAAAGTAAGAGCCGTAGCCGGGAAAAACATCCCGGGGAATTTGTGGAGAAGGCGGAGCAGGTAAGCAAGGAGCAGCTTCAGAGCCATCTAATTCAGTTAAAATCCGAGGAACCGGATTTCAACTGGCAATCGGTAGCGCTTAAGGTGCGTGTCGGGGAGCCGGCTAGAGGGATTCTCCAAGAGCTGGAGTCCGAGAAGTACGACCTTGTGGTCCTGGGCAAGCGCGGCCACGGCAGGTCCCGGAGTGGCCGCAGCGGCGGGGTGGCCAGGGAGGTCATGAATAACGCCGTTGTTCCGGTGTTTGTAGTGGATCAAAAACGCGGTGGATAAACCGGAGTCAATTGAATCCGTGCTTGGAAAGGCGGTAGCGCAACTGGCGGAAACTAAGGCCCACCAGTTCGGCCGCCTTTTTTTTGTTCCCTTGGGTGCGCTCCAGAGCGCTGGCGAGCACCTCCTTGTCGATTTTCTCCAGATATTGGTCCAGGGAGAGCTCACCGCTCAGGACCTGCTCCCTGTCCCTGGAGGGATGGTTTGTGGTTTGCTCGTAAATCACTAGGGATGCGGGCGAGATGTAGGGGCCGGATTCTAGGGCCACGGCGCGTTCGATAATGTTTTCCAGCTCGCGCACATTACCGGGATAGTGATAGGTGCGCAGCTTTTGCTTCGCCCCGGTGCTGAAGCCCTTGATGGACTTGTTCTGCTCCTGGCAGAACCTTTGCAGAAAGTGTTCCGCCAGGAGGAAAAGATCGTCCTCGCGCTCCCGGAGCGGGGGCAAATGGACGATGACTCCGCTGAGCCGGTAGAACAGGTCCTCACGGAGGTTCCCCTCCGTGACTTCATTTTCCACATCCCGGTTCGAGGCCCCAATGAACCGGATATCGGTTTGCACGGTCTCCGTGGATCCCAGCGGAGTGAAGGTCCCATCCTGGACGCAGCGCAGGAGCTTGACCTGCAGATTGGGGCTCAGCTCGGCGATTTCGTCCAGCAGGAAGGTCCCCTGATCTGTTTTTTCCAATAGGCCCGCCTTGGCCTGGCCGGCTCCGGTGAAGGCCCCTTTGCGGTATCCGAAGAGCTCGCTCTCCACAAGGGCCTCGGGAACTCCGCCGCAGTTGATGACCTGGAAGGGCTTTTCCCTGCGTTCGCTGTTTTCGTGGATGGCCCGGGCAATGAGCTCCTTGCCCGTGCCGGACTCCCCGGTAACCAGGACGTTGATCCCTGTGGGGGCTATGCGGGAGACAAGGGAGAAGACCTCCTGGATCTTTCCACTCTCCCCGAGGATGCGGCTGCTTTGGCCCTGCATCTGCACCTGCAGCTGCAGCTCTTCCTCCTCCACTGGATGCACTTCCTCCAGGAGCTTGTCCACCTGAAGCAAAAACTCCTCCACGTCGAAGGGCTTGGAGATGTAGTCCTTGGCTCCGAGTCTGAGGGCCTGGAGCGCTGTTTTGTTGTCCGCGTACGCGGTTATGATGAGCACAGGAGGTGTGTGTTGTTGCTCCTGGATCCTTTGCAGAAGGTCCAGCCCGCTTTCTGTGCCCAGCCGCAGATCCGCGATAATGAGGTCGAAACGCTCCCTGCCCATAAACTGGAGCGCAGTAGTGATGTCCGAAGCGCTGGTTGGAGAATGCTCCCGGTTGGCCAGGGCGATCTCCAGGACTTCCCGCAGGCTGGAATCATCGTCCACGATAAGGATATTGCCCATAACAGACTGTCTATCCGGTCTTTTCCTTGGAGCTTAACAAACTCTTTCCTCATTCAAAGAGTAAAGCCCTGAGCAAGACCCGCCAGGACGGGGAAAAGAAGCTTTTTGCCCAGCGCCACTTTGCTTTTTTGCGAAGTTTGGCTGTTATGCCCGCCGGCCAGCTGCCAGAAAGGGGACCCCAAAATTGTCAGCTTAGGCGGTTTCCTGGGGAAATCGCCCGTAAAGGGCCTTTCCCTTTCGGCAATTCAGCCTGATCCGTCCCGGGAGCTCTTGGTTCAGACAAGGGGTGTTCTTGCCCCGCGAGCGCATTGTTTCCGGGGTAGGTGTCCAGGAGTCGCCGGGATCGAAGAGGAGAAAATCTGCAGGGTCCCCGGGGTGGAAGCCGTTGTCCCGCAGTCCGAAGATTCGGGCCGGGCTGCGGCACCAGAGCCGGATGAGGTCCTTTTGCGTGAGCACATCCTCCTCTACCAGACTCCAGCACAGGGACAGGGCTGTGTCCAGCCCGGAGATCCCGTTCGGGGCCCGGGAGAACGGGATCTCTTTCTCAAACTGGGCATGGGGTGCGTGATCCGTGACCAGAATGTCGATAACCCCTTCCCTCACCGCCTGGCGCAGGGCAGTCACGTCATCCGCCGTGCCCAGTGGCGGGTTGACCTTGCACAGAGGATCGTACCCTGCCACCTCCTCCTCGGTCCAGAGGAGATAGTGCGGACAGGTCTCGGCGCTCACGGGCACACCCTTGTTCTTGGCCCAGTGGATGAGCTCCACTGATTCCCGCCGGCTGATGTGGGCCAGATGGACAGGGACCTCCAGGTAGGAGGCCAAGAGGATATCCCTGGCCACCTGGATGCTCTCGCTGATGCTGGGAACGCCCTGGAGTCCGAGCCTTTCGCTCATAAGGCCCTCGTTGATGACCCCCCCCGGGGACAGATCCGGATCTTCGCAATGGTCTATCACAGGGAGCTGCAAGTCGGCGCTGTATTCCATGGCCCTGCGCATGAGACCCGAATCCGAGACTGGCACTCCGTCGTTGGAGAAAGCTATACAGCCGGCCTGGGCCAGCTCGTACATAAAAGCGAGCTCTTTCCCGGCCAGGCCCCGGCTCAGGGCACCCACGGGATGCAGGGCTGGTCCCTCCGGTTTCTTCTCAGCCGCAGTCTGCAGCATCATGGTGGTTACGGCTGCGTTGTCGTTGACCGGCACTGTATTGGCCATGCAGGAAATATTGCTGAACCCCCCCGAAGCTGCCGCTGCGAGACCGGAATTGATGTCCTCCTTGTGTTCCTGACCCGGTTCTCGGAGATGAGTGTGACAGTCGATGAGCCCCGGCAGGAGAACAAGCTCCTCTCCGGATGTTTCCGTGTCCCCCACAGGACGGAGCTCGGCGATTTTGTCCCCCTCCACGATGCAGTCGCATACCTGCCCCTGCCAGACAACGCGCGGTATGGTTCGTCTCGAGGCCATAGCTATTCACTCCTTCGACTGATGGAGGTGAGGAAGAGATAGAGCAGGGTCATGCGGATGGCGATCCCGGAGCTCACCTGGTCCAGGATAAGGCTCTCCGGGCTGTCCGCGAGGTCGGAGTCGATCTCGATCCCTCTGTTCAGGGGCCCGGGATGCATGATTCTGGCCCCGGGCCGGGCGAGCTCCATGTGCCTTTTCCTAAGCCCGAAGCGCGTGGCATATTCCCGCAGCGAGGGGAGCAGGCCGGATCGCTGTCTCTCCAGCTGGAGTCTGAGGCACTGGACTGCGTCCACACCGCGGCAGGCCTCCTCCAGATCGCTGTACACCGTTACCGGCCAATCTCGGATATAGCGGGGCAGAAGGGTTCGCGGGCCACACAGGCGCACCGAGGCCCCCAGTTTGGTAAAGAGCTCGATGTCGGAACGGGCCACCCGGCTGTGGGCTATATCCCCCAATAGGAGCAGGGTCCGGCCCCGGAACTCCCCCCATAGCTTGTACAGGGAGAATCCGTCCAAAAGTGCCTGAGTGGGGTGGGCGTGCCAGCCGTCACCGGCGTTGATAACGCTGCACTGGAGCTGTTGCGCCAAGAAGTCGGCTGATCCGCTTTGGCTGTGCCGGATGACAATGGCGTCGGGCTGCATGGCTTGCAGGGTAAGGCCGGTGTCCCTGAGGTCTTCCCCTTTTTCCAGGCTGCTCCCAGAGGTGGCCAGGGAGAAGGTATCCGCCGAAAGCCGCTTGGCCGCGATGTCGAAGGAGGTCTTGGTGCGGGTGCTCGGTTCGGCGAAGAACAGAAGCACGCTCTTTCCCCTCAGCGTAGGGGTCTTTTTCACCGGCCGGGTGCCGATCTCCTCGAAATTTTCGGCGAGATGGAAAATATCGAGGATCTCCGCGGATGTCAGCTGTGTGACGCTCAGCAGGTCCTTGTGTGTCCACTCCATATGAGGCTCCTGGAAGAGGGTGGTTGGGGATCCATTTAGAGCGCACCGGAGATTGTGCTTATGTGGTCTTGCAGCATTGGGCAGTCTGGACCGGATGTGCAGAGATTAAGGAGCTAGGTCACCTGGTGCCTCACTTCCCGGGGGACCAGGCTGGTAGAGGCCATGGACCCGGGTTGCAGCGTGCCCAGTTCTGGATAGCGGCCCAGGATGCGCGCGGGATTGACAGTGACCATCTCCACGGCTTCCTGCAGGGGGATGGCTTCAGGAGACTGCTCCAGTAGGGAGATAAGCTCCCCCCACAGGTTGAGGTCTGTGTTGGATCCCAGGCTGTCCGTTCCCAGACAAAGGGGGACGCCTGCTGCCCGTAAGGCACGCCAGGGCGGAACCCCTACGTTGATGAAGGCGTTGCTCCTGGGGCAGAGACACACAGTTGTCCCCCTCTCGCGCAGGATTTCTATGTCCTTGTCCTCGATCTGGACGCAGTGTATAGCGAGGGTGTCCTGGTCCAGCAGATTCAGTTGATCTGCATATGGGATGGGTGAGACCCCGGGGGGAACATAGTCCTCCGGGAGGAGAGTGCCCAGGAGGAGATCGGCCAGCCCGCCTTTCCCGGTGGTAATGAGATCCACTTCCTCCGGGGATTCCGCCAGATGGATGGAGAAAGGCCGCTTTTCCCCTTGGCTCCATGTCTTGCAGAGTTGTAGGGTTCGGGGATGGGTGGAGTATAGGGCGTGGCCCGAAAGGCTGAGCCTGGGATCCTCCTCGGGATCAGGGAATGGGGACCAGATCTCCTGAATATCCCTCGCTGGCTGGAAACCGAGGGCCTCCTTGAACAGGGCGTACTCCATCTCTGTCTGTTGCAGAAAGCGATTGATCTTTTCCGGGCTGTGACCGGTGACGTCAGCGATGCAAGAGGTGCCGCACTCCCTGAGCCCGGACACGGCTTCCTCCAGGCTGGCCTCGTCCACCTCCGCCATGGGGAGTTGGAGGAGACTCAAGACCCAATCGACGAAACCTCTGCCCTGAGCGGTACGGCCCCTTAGATGGGAGAACTCCAGATGGGTGTGGGCATTGATAAGGCCGGGGGCGAGGATCTCCGGCCCCAGATCCTCAACAGGCCCGGGGCAGTCGTTTTTTAGCTCCCGATAGGGCCCCACATCCGCAACACGGTTCCCCTGCAGCAGAAGCATCCCGTCCTCCAGAAGCGGGCGGTCTTCCTGCATGGTGAGGATATGTTTACAACGCAGTCCGCGCACAGATTCTCCCCTGTCAGGATGCTGCATAGTCGCGATGCCCTTTTTCCGGGGCGCGTGTCGGCTGCCTTTTTCGGAGCTGTCACAGGGTCGGAGCCGCGGCTCGTTTTATAAACGCTTCGCGTAAAAAATACAAGGGGGTCTCCCCTAAAACAGCTTTACAGCTGGATCCCTCCCGGAAAGATGCTTTTCAGGCGGGATCGGCTCGCTTGTGTTGCTCTTGGCAGTGCCAGGCCTGGAGTAGCTCTCTGGTTTATATTGTACACTTTAGATCTATTTTACCAGATGTATCCCTTTATAGGAAAAAGATGCCCAGACTGCAAATAAAATCTCCTCTGCGGCTATCCCTCGTTTGGACCGGGGGTTGCCGGATCGCTTCTCCCGGGCTATGAATGAAACATGCAAGAGTCCCTTTAACCTGGGGGGGGACAGGATATGGACCACTGGCTCCTATACGGCTATCCAGAGAAGGGTTGTGCCCAATATGGTCCAGATCACTCCGATGGTCAGAGAGATACGGAACAGATTCTGGATGGCCTTTTGGTCCCAGGCCCTTTCCCCGGGGCCGAGGAGGGGCTTTTCCCGGACCTGGCCGAAATAGAGGGCCTCTCCACCCATTCCCGCGCCTACAGCCCAAGCGCAGGCGGCCATGGGCCATCCGGCGTTGGGGCTCTCCATGTTCCTGGCTTGTTTGGGGGTCCGCGTGAGCGCCTCGCGCCAGGAGAGGCCCCAAAGCCAGGCAGCTGCAACTGTGAGGATATAGGTTATCCTGGCGGGGAGATAGGAGAGGACGTCTTCGGTTTTCGCTCCGGCCCGACCCAGTCGTCGCCACTGGGAAGTGGAATATCCCCACATGGAGTCCATGGTGCTCACAGCCTTGTAGATCCATAAAAGGACCGGGCCGCCGAGCAAAAGATAGAACAGGGGCGCCACAAAACCGTCGTTGAGGTTCTCGCTTACTGTCTCGGCAAGGGTTTTGTAAAGCTCCCGCCTGTCCAGGGGCGAGGTGTCCCTGGTGACAAGCATTCCCAGATAGCTCCTGGCCTCGACCTCTCTATTCTCCTCCAGCAAAGCGGCTATGCGTTTGGCTGCGAAGAGGAGGCCGGCCAGGGAAAGCCCGGAATAGGCGAGGTACAGGGAGAAGATCAGCCCCAGCAGCGGCAGGTGGGTGGCGGCCCAGGTGATAGCTCCCGTGCAAAGGCAGACAAGAAACAGGCTGATCCAGCCGGCAGTGAGCAGGGAGACGCGGGACTGCTTTCTGGCCCGCTTTTCCAGATAATCCAGCAATCCCCCGATGAGCCGGACCGGGTGCGGCCAGGGCTCGGCATCCCGGAAGAGAAAATCCAGCCCGACTGCAAACAGGGGTAGAAGGGGGTGCATACTACAGCCTGCCCAGGTCCAGGTTTTGTCGATATGCCTCGTAGAGGCAGACCGATACCGCGTTTGCCAGATTGAGGCTGCGGACGCGCCCCCATATGGGGATGCGGATCAGCCCGTGGGGATGCTGTCTGATAAGCCAGTCAGGGAGGCCTCGGGACTCGGGTCCGAAGACCAGGATTTCCTCCCCCTGGAAGGCATGGGAGTAGAGGGAAGGTGTAAAGTGGGTTCCGGCCAAAACAAGACTCTGCTCGCTGCCGGGTCCTTGGGCGAAATCCCGCCAGCTCTCCCAGACATGAAGATCGAGATGAGGCCAGTAATCCAGGCCGGCACGCCTCAGATGCCTGTCCTCCAGGCTGAATCCGAGAGGCTTGATCAGGTGCAGCCGGGTTTCCGTGGCGGCGCAGATTCTACCGATATTTCCTGTGTTGGGGGGGATCTCCGGTTGGTAGAGGACGACTTGCATGCGGGATTAGGCTCGGGCCGGAAGCCGGAAGGGTAAAGAATGGACCGGCACCCGCGGACAAAAAGGCGGGAGCCGGTCAGTTGGGTTTTTGGAGTGGGCGGTCAGGGATTTGAACCCCGGACTTCCACCGTGTGAAGGTGGCACTCTGACCTCTGAGTTAACCGCCCTTAAGCAAAGAAAGAATATCGCAAGATACTTGTTTTGGCAAGGGATCCCGCGCCCCGGATCAGGCTGAGTTTGTTCTCCCTGGGTGCGGGGATCATTCGAATAGTTACAAAAACTGCCGCCTTTCCGGCTGGGTGCTTTGGCGAAGAAGGCCCCTGAACGGGGCCTTCCGGAGTTATTTGAGGGGAGTGGAGAACTGCTCCTCCACTGCATAGCGATGGCAGGGGCCGCTGTTCCAGGTGCAGAAGGGATAGAGCCGTCCGTCCGGGCTTCCGTAGTGGATAACACAGTGCTGCACGCGGTCCAGCTCGAAGTTGTAACTGTCCTGGAAGTGCATGGCCGCCAGAAGGAGCACGTGGTAGCGATCCCCGATCTTGTGGTAGATATGGCCCTTTTGTCGGTTGTTATGGGTGGATTCGGCCTCCAGGAAGGTGTTCACGAAATCGATAAGGGAGTCGAAATCTATGCCCTCCGGGGCTTTCTCCGGCTTATAGTGCTTTTTCAGCTTGCGCAGGAGCTGGAGCCTGGTTAGCTTTTTGCGCCAGGCGGAATGGTTCTCCAAGGATTCGGCCTCCTTGTTCATATCCCGCATGGCGCTCTCGATGTCGATGAACTGGGTAATGGGCACCGCTTCTCCGGTATATCTGTCCACCACGAGATAGCTGGCCGCTCCGCAGTGGGGGTGGCAAGAGAAGTACATCTTGGGCGTTTCCGTCATGCTCTCCAGAAGCCGGCTAACCGGAGAGATTACGGAAAAGGGCTGCCAGTCCTGATACATGTCCAGGATCCCGGTTTGTTCCTGCAGATCCCTGGCCATATCCGCCATAGTGTAACGCATCTCCAGTCGCTTGCTCTCGTCGATGCGGCCGGTGATGGAAACCGGCTGGAAGCTGAGGGCGGTCACCACATCCGTATTGTTAATGGCGAATTTCAGGATGTCCCCGAGCTGATGATCGTTGAGGCCGCGCACAATGGTGGGGACCAGGGTGACCATGATTCCGGCCTGCTTCAGGTTCTCCATGGCTTGCATTTTGATGTCGTAGAGCTCCCGGCCCCGGGAGTATTTATAGATATCGTCTGTCATCCCGTCGAACTGGAGATAAACCACGTCGAGGCCCGCATCAGCGGCCTGTTGGGCGAATTCCGGTTTTTTGGCGAAAAGCATGCCGTTACTGGCTGCCTGGAGGTCGAGCACGCCCTTGTCCTTGGCCATTTTGACCGCATCGAGGAACTGGGGATGAACAGTGGGCTCCCCCCCGGCGTACTGGATGCTGAGCGGAGGGTAGGGCCTGATGCCCATGACTCGGTCCAATATATTTTCAAGCTGGTCCAGGCTCAATTCAGTTAGCCTACCGGTGGCGTTTGCATTGGCGAAGCAGATGGGGCAGTTCTGGTTGCAGCGGTTGGTGAGGTCGATGTTGACCAGGCACGGGCTGGATTTGTGCTGGTTGCAGATACCGCAGTCTTGGGGGCAGCTGCCGCTGGAGGCGGTCTGGGGATTATGCATGGGATTGCCAAGCTCGAAGTGCCGTCTGCGCCGCAAGAGAAAAAACTCCGTATCGCTGCAGATCAACTCGTTGAAGGATCCGTGCTGGTCGCAGGCCTTATACATCCAGATCTGCCCCTCCCTGTCATAGAGCTGGGCTTCAATGACCTTGTTGCATTCTGGGCATACGCTTTGCGTGGCAAGGGGTAGCTCGTTTTTCTCCGCATCCTGTTGCGGTCCGCTTTTCATGCTTCTCTCAAATAGCATAACCTTCCTCCTATAATGCACTTGGCTTAATTAGGTCCCACAGGGGGTGAGTTCAAAGTCGCTTATGCCGAGCTAGGGAGTTGTTTTGCCAGGTAACTCCGCAGTGTGTGCAAGTCTCGCCGGACTTCGGGCAATTGGTGCAGATATCTGTCCAACATATCCCAAAGCTTGTGTTGAAGGGGGTACTCACCCTTTTTGAGATGATAGTACATCCAGGCCCCTTTTCGTCTGGCTTTGATCCAGTGGGCATTCTTTAGATAGGCCAAGTGTCTGGAAACAGTGGATTGGGGCATGTTCAGAGTGGCCATGAGATCGCAGACCCGCAGCTCGCCCTGGGTCAGCAGGGCAAGGATGCGCAGTCTGGTCCGTTCGGAAAGGGCCTTTAGTAGGGTCTCCATGTTTTCTATATCCATAATGGTCCATGTATAGTGTTTTTCTTTATGTTTTTAAGTGTATCATCCATCTTGGTAAATGTCTCGCACTGTATAAACTGGATAATGGAGGTTGTCTGGACAGCACTATATCCGGCTAAGCGGATTCTGTCAATCTTGTTGCTTGAGAATCAGGTGAGGGGATGAATCCACACTGGAATTGATCCGCTCAAGAAAGCCTCAAAAGGGGATTTTGTAAAAGCTGCGGGCGGAGCGGGGTCAGCTTTCCGGGGGATAGTCTTGGGGATGGAGATGGGACAGGGCCTCTCCCACAGTGAAGAGCGAGCCGCAGACCAGAACCAGGTCTTGTTCTGCTGCCGCGTTCCTGGCGCGGTCCAGGGCCTGTGGCAAGAAGGGGACGACCTCCTGAGAGGGCAATGGGTGGGGGCATCTTTTGCAGAGGGAATGGGGATCCATGGCCCGGGGGTATTCCGGTCGGGTAAAGATCACGTGATCCGCCAGTGGGGTTAGTGCTTCCAGCATGGCTGAGGCGTCCTTGTCCTCCATGATTCCCAGCACCAGGATGAGCCGGGAGTAGTGGAACTCTTCCCGGACTGTCCGGCCCAGTTCCGCCATGGCAGCGGGATTGTGCGCCCCGTCCAGAACAATGCGGGGCGAGGAGCCAACCTGCTGCAGCCGCCCGGGCCATTGGGCCTGGAGGAATCCTTTTTCAATCCCTTCCCGGGGCAGGGCCCAACCCAACCCCACCAGGATGTCCAGTGCGGCCAGGGCCAAAGCGGCGTTGCGCCGCTGGTGCCGTCCCCTCAATCCGATCTGGACCTGGTCCAGGTGGAGTTGCTCCCCGGAGAAAAAGATACTCGTTCCATGGTCCCTATGGGCGAAGTCACGGTCCAGGTGGAACATAGGGGCCATCGCTTCCAGACAGCTGCGGCGCAGAAGCTCGAGGGCACTGTTGTCTGTGACACCGGTCAGAAGGGGGATGCCCTCCTTGATGATCCCGGCCTTCTCTCCGGCCACCTCGAGGAGGGTATCCCCGAGGAACTCCCTGTGCTCCAGACTGATGTTGGTGATAAGGGAGACAAGGGGGGTGATAAGGTTCGTGGCATCCAGGCGGCCTCCCATGCCCACCTCGATCACCGCGATGTCCGTGTCGCGCCGGGCGAAACAGTCCAGGGCCATGGCGGTTACCGCCTCGAAGAAGGTGGGCGGCTCCCGCTCGTCCACAGCCGCCCGGAGGTTTTCGTGGAGCCCCACGACTTCCCGGGGCGGAATGGGCTGACCGTTTATGCGGAACCTTTCATTGAAATGCACCAAGTGGGGGGAGGTGAACAGACCGGTGTTGTATCCGCAGGCTTGTAGGGCGCTGGCGAGAAGACAGGCCACTGATCCCTTCCCGTTGCTCCCGCCGACATGAATAAAGTGCCGGCCGTGATGGGGGTTCCTCAAGCCGGCAAGGAGGTTGGCGGTCTGGGACAAGCCGAACTTGATCCCATACTTCTGCAGGCTGTAGAGTTCGTCCAGAACGCGTGAATAGCCCGTGGCTTGGTTCATTGTCTCCAGTCCCGTGCTTGAGCGGTCCGCTGGATGGGGCGCCCCTTCATCTCCCGGTACAGCCCTTATCTGGCTGCCGTGGCTGGCTCCCTTGGCCTTGGAGGGGGTTTTCTTGTACGATCTTAAACAGCCCGGGTCAATCTGCAGGCTCAGGTGGTTTTCCAGGGCGCGTCTGCGGGAGTTGGAGCTCTTTCCCTTTGGCGAGGAGATACTGGCGTGGAATTCCGGGACCAGGAAATAGCTATCGAGATAGGCAAACAAGGGGAGTTGCGGCACAGGAAGGTGAGCTATCCGCTGCTGGTGGGAACCTACCACAAGATCACCCTTCCCGGGTATGTCTTTTTCTACGACCTGAAGGGGGATATCAAGTACATCCGCGGACTGGGCAGGGACTGGCCCCATCCCTCGGAATGGCTGAAGCGTAGCAAAGGCGGCTGCTGGGTCTACTACTTCTCCGGTCGCTATACTGAGGACCTCTTCGACTATTTGGGGGAATACTACCTGCCCTGCTTTGCCTACCAGAGCAACTCCCTGTGGCGTGTGGATCCTTTTGCCGAGGAGTCGGTGCAAAGGGCGCTCGCCGCCTGGGAGGAGGTCCCCGGGCTGCTGGAGCAACATCTGGGAAAGAAGGGGCCTTCGCCCATCAGGGATCTTGTGCTCCGAATCGGGGAAAGGGGGCGGGAGGCCCTTCAGGAGTCCGCAAGGGAGCTGCTGCGGATCAACGGGGATGAGGTGCGCGTGCTTCCTCCAGACACGCGCCATGTGGATTATGAGGTGCTTCCCCTGTTCATAGCGGAGGGATGCCTGTACGACTGCGCCTTTTGCCGGGTTAAGTCCGGCCGCTCCTTCCAAAGCCGCAGCAGGGAGAATGTAAGGGGGCAGCTCCGGGAGCTGGAAAATCTGTTGGGAGAGGAGAAGGCCAATCTCAATGCCGTTTTTCTGGGGCAGGACGATGCCCTGCACGCCGGCACTGAGCTAGTGACAGACGCCGCGGAAATGGCCCTTCAGTCCCTGCGGGGGTCACCGCTAGGGGATAGGTACGTTTTTCTCTTCGGCAGCGTAGACTCCCTGCTTGCCGCCGAGGATAAGCTGTGGCGCAATCTGGCGGAGCTCCCCTGCCGAACCTATGTCAACATAGGTCTGGAATCGGGTGACCAAGACACACTGGACAGGCTGGGAAAGCCGTTGCGGGCGGAGTTGGTCCGCGAGGCCTTTTCCCGCATGCTCGACCTTAACGAGTGTTACGCCAATTTGGAGGTGAGCGCCAACTTCCTACTCGATCCCGGTTTGCCTTCGGATCACTGGGCCGAGCTGGAACGGCTGCTCCGAGAGGTGGCGGTCAGACCCCGGAGTAAGGGAAGCATATACCTCTCTCCTATGCGCGGGGGAAGAAAACGGGAGCATATGCGTCTATTCCAGCCACTGAAGATGCGGAGCAGATTGCCTCTCTACCTCTATCTCATCCAGCGGCTGTAAAGGGCTTCAGTCCCGGAGCGGGCCGAATGGCGCCTGGTGTGAAGATGGCAGTCTATGCGCATGATTTGAACTGCGGCGCAGAATAGGATATAGGATGTGGCCTGTGTTTTTTTAGGTTATCCCAACCCGTTTGGCTAGGCAAGGAGGCTATGGTGAAGATTGGACGCAACGATCCCTGCCCCTGCGGCAGCGGCCTGAAATACAAGAAGTGCTGTATGCAGGCGCAGCAGCAGAGCCAGGAGAACCTCAAGGAGCTCTATTACAAGCGCTACAAGATTCGGCTCAAGGAGGAGGAGGAGGATATCCAGGGGATACGCCGGGCGGGGGATCTGGTGGTCCAAACCCTGGACCTGGTACAGGAGGTCATCCGGCCTGGGGTGAGCACGGAGTACATCAACGGGCTGGTGCACGATTTCACTGTTCAAAACGGCGCGGTTCCGGCTCCCCTGGGTTATAACGGGTTCCCCAAAAGCGTGTGCATTTCGGTGAATGAAGTGATCTGTCACGGTATCCCCGGGGAATACGAGCTTGGGGAAGGGGACATCGTCAATGTGGATGTGACCTCCAGGCTAGGGGGATACTATGCGGATGCCAGCAGAACATTCCAAGTGGGCGAAGTCGGAGAGGATGCCTCGCGGATTGTGGATGTGGCCTACCACAGCCTGATGCAGGGTCTGGATCAAGTCCGTCCCGGCAACACGGTAGGGGACATAGGCTGGGCGATCCAGAGATTCGCGGAGAAAGAGGGCTGCTCCGTAGTTCGGGAGATGGTGGGGCACGGCGTGGGATTCGAGTTCCACGAGCCGCCCCAGGTGCCGCACTTCGGCAAGAAGGGGCACGGCATCATTCTGGTCCCGGGTATGGTCTTCACCGTGGAGCCCATGATCAATCTGGGGGGCAGGGAGCTGCGGGTCCTGGAGGACAACTGGACAGCCGTGACCAGAGACGGCTCTCTCTCTGCCCAGTTCGAGAAAACCGTCGCTGTGAGGGCGAACGGATGCGAGGTTCTCACTCCCTGGCAATAGGGGCAGACAAGCTCTGTCGGCCTGTTGATTGACATGGCGAACCCCGGCTGGATAAAATTTTGATTATGCAGAAAAACTCCAAGAAAAAATACGCCCCGGGTAGGGACAGAAGCGAAGTAGGACAACCTGAAGCGCTTCGCCTAGGAAGAGAGGGGGGTTCCTTCCTGGAGGAGCTGCGAGAAGCAACCCGGACCGAATTCCGGCACTGTCTGCAATGCCGATCTTGTTCAGGCGGGTGTCCCTTTGTTGAGGCCATGGATCTGGGTCCCAGCAAAGTATTGCGTCTGCTACAGCTTGGACTTAGGGATCAGGCCCTGCAGAACAGCACCATCTGGATCTGCGTGGGTTGCCATACCTGCGACGGGAACTGCCCCATGGCCATAAATATACCCGCGGTCATGGACTTCTTGCGTCAAAAGGCCCTTCAGAGGGGTGTTCCTGTGCCGGAGCCGGATATCCTCAACTTCCACCGGGAGGTTTTGAGCTCCGTCGCCAAGTACGGCCGGACGCACAAGTTGGAGATCATGCTTCGCTATAAGGTTCGAACCGGCACCTGGTTCGAGGATCTGGACGCCGGGATACGGATGTTGGCCAAGCGCAAGCTGGATCTTTTGCCTTCCAAAATCCAGGACCCAGAGGCCATGCGGCGTATATTTGCCTCCACGGAGGTGGGCCCATGACGCGGGAGCCCTCCTATCAAGAGCTCGCCTTCTTTCCGGGATGCACCTTGGCCACATCCGCCAAGGAGAACTATCAGTCCCTGGTCACCTTCTGCGAGCAGGTGGGCTACAGGCTTTCGGAGCTGCCGGACTGGAACTGCTGCGGGAGCTCTTCCGCGCACAGTATCCATGGCGAGGCGGCTTTACAGCTGCCGGCCAGGAATCTCGCCCTGGCCCCCAAGCGTGGCACCCTGCTCGTGGCCTGCCCCAGCTGCTATCTGCGTCTTAGGCAGACCCAGACCCTTTTGCTCCGGGATCCGGAGCTTAGCTCCCGTTTCCAGAGCACTTGGGGGGTATCCCCTCCCCATGAGCTGGAGATCCTTCCCTTCCTCTCCTTTTTGTCCTCGCTCGATCTGCACTCCTTTTTCAGCGAGGCAGGCAAGGCCTTGCACGGCTTGCGTTGCGCCCCCTACTACGGCTGTATGCTGGCCAGGCCCGCGGCCATGCCTGTTTCGCGACCCATGGGCCAGGTAATGGAGAAGGTCCTGTCCCGACTGGGGGCAGATTCCTGCCGCTGGGGCCATGCCACCAAGTGTTGCGGCACCTTCCTGGCCGCCGCCAAGCCGGATATTGTTACTCCCCGGATCAACGCCATGATGGACGAAGCGGTCAGGGCAGGGGCGGAATGTATCGTCACCGCCTGCTCCATGTGCCATTTCAGTCTGGAGCTGCGCGCCACCCGCACCCCGCGCATACCGGTGTTCCACTTCTCCGAGCTTTTGTCCCTGGCGGCGGCAAGGGAGCCGCAGAACTGGTTCAAGAGGCATCTGGTCGATCCGGTCCCCCTGCTCCGCAGCAAAGGGCTCCTGAGCTGATCTTTGCGGAGAGGAGGCTACGGGCTACGAGCTATGGGCGGTGGACGATAGGTGAAGAGATGCTTATCTCTTAGGGCTCTTCGGTTCACGGTTCACGAATCACGAACAACCAGTCACCAATCACAATTTACCGGCCACCAGATAGCGAAACTTGTTGTGCAAAACATAATCCTCGGTGGTGGTTCGAAAACGCGGCAGCACACTTTGGATGGCTTCCCTGACCCGCGACTCGCCCGCGTGCTCTATTGCTTTGGCAGCCGGGCCGGAGGAGAGAAGGGCCCGGACAGCGGTGGCCCCGTCCGGAAAATCCCAGGGCACGCTCACGTCCCTCTGGAGCTGCGGCTCCAGTCCTGCCCGGAAAACGAACTCCTGCAAGGCCCCGTCTCTGGAAAGGGCGAAGGGCCCCGGAGTGTTGGGAGGCGGGGGAGGCATCAATTGGGACAGGGCGCTGATGTATTCGGCTGTGTCGCAGTCCTCGGGCTTGCCGTACACAGCTATAACTATACGTCCTCCCCGGCGGGTAACCCGGGCCGCTTCGCGCAAGGCGTGCTCCGCTTCCGCCGCATACTGAAAGGCGTTGAAACCGGTCACAAGATCGAAACAGCGGTCCGGGAAGGGAAGCTCCTGCATTTCTCCCTGCAGGAAGCGGTCCCTTCCACCCTGTTCCCTAGCGATATCAAGCAGGTTTCGGCTCGCATCCAGTCCCATTGCGGCGGCTCCCCGAGAGGAGGCCAAAGCGCAGAAGGTCCCGGCGCCGCATCCCACGTCCAGGATGTTGCTTCCCGGGCCGATAGCAGCCTCCTCCAGGACCTGTTGGAAAAGAGGCCTCTTTTTCGCTTCCATGTATATTGCCCAGTCACGAGGCCGGGCTCCCCATAGCCGTCCCTGCACCGCTGCGGTGGACGGTCTTTCCTTCCACGGGGCACTGCTCATAACTTTATCTTTGCTGCTGGTTTGGGGGTAATACGTCCTGATGCCTTGCACTAAATCTTTTTAAGGAAGAGGACAAGGCTTGGCAATCGAATACAGACTTAGTGGACAATGGAGATACGCATGGGAAGGCTGGCTAGTCTGATTCCCTATATGCTCGTGGTTCTAGCTCCGTTGATATGGAGCACCAATTTTGTCCTAGGCAAGGTGTTGATCAAGGACCTTTCACCATTTGTGATCTCTGCCTGTAGATTTGGTGTAGCCAGTGTTTTGCTGACTTGTCTCCTCTGGTTCAAGGAGGGATTCTCTTTACCTTCCCCATCTACCTGGCCCTACATCGTTATTGCTGGTTTGACCGGGGTCTTTGGATTCAACACTTTGATATATTTGGGCCTCTGGTACACCACGTCCATAAACACATCTATTATTAACGCCTTCAATCCCGTGTTGGTGGGTATATTGGCCATAGTTTGGCTAAAGGAAAGCCTGGACTGGAAGCGTTTTGGGGCCTTTTTCGTATCCATACTGGGTGTGTTCTTAATCACCATACACGGATCCTGGAAGATCCTCATGTCTCTGCAGTTCAATCCGGGAGATCTGATCATATTCGCTAACACTTTTGTCTGGGCAGTCTATTCCATTTCCGGGAAGAAGATGATGCAGGAGCTCTCTGTGTTGGCAGCAACTACTTACGCCAATTGGGTAGGCATACTTTTTTTGGTCCCCACAGCAATTTTTACCTGGCAAAGTGACGGAAGCCCGTTTCTGAATTTTCATATTTGGGGAGGACTAGTATATTTGGGAGTATTTGCTTCCTTTATAGCCTTTCTGTCCTGGTACTATGCCATAGACAAGCTGGGACCAACTGTGGCAGCCAACTTCTACAATCTCATTCCGGTATTCGTATCTATTTTAGCTATTGTCTTTCTGGGCGAAAGAATACATCTCTATCATATAATAGGCACTTTGCTTGTTCTTCTGGGCATCTATCTGGGAAGCGGCTACGCTCTGGATATTTTCCTTGGCCTTAAGTGGAGGATATTAAACAGGAAATTGATTTAGTAGAGGATTTTCAGCCCTGCCAAGGCAGTTAACTCAGTCCGTACCGCTACGGTTTTGCCACAGACTTCTGTAATCTTCCCGTAATTGGTTTACGGCCTCTCGGACCTCGTCCATGTATTGCTTTTCCTTGTTGGACACGAACCGCATTGCCCAGGCATCCGGCCGGGCGCGAACGATGCTTCCTGCCGGCACATAGGTGAGATGCTCCAGGGTGGCGCGCATGATCACAGCGCCCATGCCGATCCATATGCCGTGGGCCAGAGTTGCACTGTACAGTGTGCTTCGCATGGCCAGAAAACAATCCTCCCCGATGTCGCACGGGCCGTGAATGGCCGTACCATGGGCCACCGAGGTCCTGGCCCCAATGGTTACCGTGGCACCGCCATGACTGTGGATGATCACCCCGTCCTGGATGGTGACCTCTTCGCCGATGTGGATGGGCGCCACCGAGCCGTCGGAACCGCGCTCGTCAGCCCGGATCACAGCCAGAGGCGCGACAAACACGTTTTTATCGATAGTCACATTGCCGATGATCTGGGCCGAGGGGTCGATAACCGCAGTAGGATGAATCTGGGGATAGTCACCCGCTGGATTGGGTCGAATACCATTGTAATGAGACATGGTTTAACTCCTTGCAGTCGCTAGTTTTCCTTGCCGAGGGCCGCTGTCCCAGCAAGTATTCCGCATGCGTCCGGATCGTGGAGAGCAGGCAATCCAGGGCGCCCAATCAGAGATAGTAATAGGAAAACCGAATAACGGCTAAATGGACCTGGACTCCTCACTCTAGCAAGATATTACGGCTTTGATTCTGAGTCAAAGGGGGCTACCTGCCAGGCCTGCCAGTAGTCCCGGCTTCCTACCAAATAATACCTTCGAATAACATTCTGGTTCCTGATTAGCCAATATGGGCGCAACTTCAACCAATTGGAATAAAGTACCAGGCTCATTTTATTCCCGTGGATCCGTTGGGGGAGGCCAGTTTCGCGGTAAGCGAGTCCTTAGTTCCCGGCAAGGAGAAAGGAGCTCGCGGATTGCCGTCATCCTCCCCGGCCGCCAAGCCGCACGGGATACTCGACTTCTGGGGAATGATCGTGGATGGACAAGAAGGGGCGGTTGTTGTTATCATAATTGTCAACTCGTTTCGGCCTCAGGTTCGGGAGTGCGATAGGGGCCGACGTCGTTCTGAGCAGGTTTTGCGCAAGTCCAAAAAAGGAAGGAAAGGACATGCGAATGCGAATTCTCGCTCTGCTTGTGGCCTGTGCGTTTTTGAGCGCGGTTCTCTTTGGCTGTGCCGGAGCGAGCAAGCAACAGTCGGGCACTGCAGTCGGCGCAGCGACCGGAGCCGGGCTCGGCGCCATCTTGGGGCAGGCCATCGGCAAGGACACCAAGGGCACGCTCATCGGAGCCGGCGCCGGGGCCATCGTTGGCGCCATAGCCGGTAATCAGGTGGGCAGGTACATGGATCAGCAGGAGCGCGAGATGCGCGAGGCCTTGGCCCAGCAGGAGCAGGCCAGCATACGGAGGGAGAGGGAGATCCTCCAGGCCACGTTCGACGAGGATCTTTTCTTCGGCTTCGATTCCTCCAGACTGAAGGAGGGCGGCCTGAGGGAACTAGATCGCGTCGCGGACGTGCTCACCAAATACCGCAAGACAACCATTCTGGTGGAAGGCCATACGGACAAGAGCGGTCCCGAGGAATACAACCAGAAGCTTTCCGAGCGCCGGGCAGAGGCGGTGAAGAACGCCCTGGTCCAGAGGGGGGTGGTCGAGGAGCGCATCAAGGCTGTGGGCTTTGGCGAAACACAGCCAGTATCCTCCGATCCGGCCCAGAACAGGCGGGTGGAGCTCTATATCACGCCCATCACCAAAGGATAGCCCGGGGGAGGAAGGCCCGTCCCCTGCTTGCTGAAAAAGAAAGTCATACACAAAGCCGAAATCCCTATCCCGCAACGGTGCAGCGGCGTAGAGAAACCCCGGGGACCTTGAGGTGGTTAATCCGGTTGGACAGGTCTGCGCTGGTACTTGGCTACTGCACTGTTTTTCCTCGGATAGCACAAACACAAAAAGTATGTTTTGTTGCATCTTAAGAGGCTTTTCTGTACAGAATCACACTTTTTACTCCAGCAAAGTGTCGATAGCCTCTAGTAAAGCGTCTTTGCTGATGGGTTTGCCTATGAAATACCTCCCGCCTATATTTTGTAGCGGCGAAGACTGCTGCTTGTCTTCCTGGGAAGCCAAGGCCGTGAGAAAAACTACCTGGATTTGCTGCGTCTTGGGGTCTTCCAAGAGGGACGCGGCTACTTCATCTCCGGACATGTCCGGCATGACAATATCCAAAAGGATCAAGTCCGGCTGATAGGCCCGGGCTTCCTTTAGGGCATCTGTTCCATTGTGCACTGTCCGCACTTGGAACTTTCCGGTCATTTCCAAGTGGCCCTTAGCGAAAAAGCAAAAGTCCTCCTCGTCATCCACCAAGAGTATCTTTTTCGGACTGCTCATAAATTTCCCTTCCTTTGTCTGCCGGTAGAAGTTTAATCCTGAATTTAGTCCCTTCGCCTTCCTTACTTTCCAGCTCAATATGGCCCCCATGCCGTTCAATAATCAGAGAGGCTATGCTTAGCCCCAATCCGGTACCCTTTTCCGCTTGTTTTGTGGTGTAAAAGGGCTCAAAGATGTTAGATGCCACCTCTTTTGGCATACCCGGGCCATTGTCCTCGATTTCCACAACCACCCACGAGTCTGAAGAAGAGCCACTTCCCGCGGAGATTGTTGTTGGATTTGGGGGGTAGTTTTCTTCCTTGCTCGAGTATTGGGCATTCAACTCCTGATAGCCAACTATCTGTTGATTGTCCGTGCGGGCCGAGTCCAAGGCAGATTTGGCCTGTTTCAAAACAGTCTTCCCGTCCTGCCCGTGGTTCGGAAAAAGGGTGTATCCCAGAAAAGCACTCAAATGGATCTGCTGTTTAGAGACAATAGGCTCGGTTAAGGTCTTAAGAATACGGGCTCCGACACGGGAAGCAGTTTGTTCGTCGGGAAGATCCTGAAGTAGACAGAGGAAGATATTCGAGGTGAGATGCGCTACAAAGTCGTTCTCCCGGACGGATTGGACAAAACGGCTCTCGATAGTTCGCATACAGTGTTCATCCAGGTGGCTAGTACTTTGTTCGGTTTGCGGGGCAACGACTTTGAGCTCCACGAGGGAGATCATCAAATTGCCAGGGGAGTCTTTGCACAGCCTTAAAGCCTGTTGTAAGCGGGAGAGGCCTTGTCTGCGGCCCAGAACAGCGTATTTATCAAAAGAGGTTTCGGACAGATTGACTCCTCTTACCCCGGAGACCTCAGTTTGTGAAAAAGGTTGGACATAGGTCTGTATATGTATATTCCCGTTATTTTCCATGGCCTCTACAGCATTATTCAGAATGTTCAGAAAAACCTGCTGCAGAGTGGTTTTGTCCGCTCGGACCAGGAGGCCGTTATGCTTGAAACTGGTTGTTACCTGGATATTGGCTTGAGTGAGTTTATGCTGGGTGAATTCGAGGCTCTCTTCCAAGAGACTACGGATATCGGCTGTCTCAAAGGAGAAGTCCGAGCTGCGGGAGAATTGCAGTACATCGTTTATGATTCTATTGGCCCGATGTGTTGCCGATTTGATGTTGTTTATGCTCTCTTGGGCCAGTTCGTTTTTATTGTACCCGAGCTCTTCCAAAAACTCCACACCGAGGACAACAATTTCCAGAGGATTGCGTATTTGATGGGCAATTCCCGAAGCCATGCGGCCCACGGCTTCCATCTTGTTTTTCTGGATAAGCTGATCCTGAGTCTTTTTCAGGCGATCATAGGCGTTGCGCAGGGCGCGCTCGGATTTGACATTTTCTGTAATGTCCTTGCTTACAGCGGAAATAGCCTCGATTGCGCCAGTTGTGGAGTCCCGGACCGGACTAAGCACGTTGAGTGACCAACGATCCTTATCCGGATTGTGAGAGACAAATTGGGTAGGCTCATTTTTTCCTAGCACATTATCTAAGTTGGATTGAAACAACTTGCTTTCTTCTGGAGAATGAAAAGTGCTAAAGTACTTGTTAAGAGCCTGGCCTTCTTCCACTCCTAGCTCGGAAAGCATTTTATCGTTAACATAAAGGAGCTTACATTGTGAATCCAGCATAAAAACCGGCGAATCTATAGACTGGACAAGTGCATGATAGCTTTCTTGTAGATCTTGTATATTTTTATTTATATCATGGGCTACGCATTCTATAATATAACCAAACAAGAGGGCAAATACCCATATAAAAGGCAGGCGCAAAGCATACATAGCTGCCTGCTCTCCATGAAGCTGACCAGAGGCATACATTATCCAGCCATAGATTATTATAAACATGAAAGTATTTAACATTAGGTACTTTAAGTTTCGGCTCATTGCAGAGATCCCTATTATAAGAAAATAAATTATGAAAAAATAGGAATCCGTTTGTCCGATCAGATACATGCCCAGAGCTATCATGAAAGTATCAAAAGCTGCGAGCAGATAGTAGAATCGCTTTTGATGGAAGTAGTGTTCCGGAAGCTTGGGGATTATCAGATTGGTCCCCAAGTAGAGGGCAACATACACATAAGCCAAGCGAGCATTAAGCATGCTGCTTGATTCAACAACCAGCATATAGGCAATAACAATGGTAATGGTCAGCCGAATATAGAAGATGTTGTTCTTACGGCTAAAGAATGGTGAGAGGCTACTTTTTGCGGAAGTTGTGTCTTTTTGCATAACACTGCTTATTAGTTGTTGGTAAGTTGGAAAAGTTGAATCTGCATTTAAAAAGAGTTAATAAGTGCAACCCAATTATGTATTCTGGGATATATTCTTTATTTAAGAGGTGCCACGGAATACAGCTCAATATTTATTCAACATGGAGCTCTTGTACAATCCAACTAAATTTTTCAGTTAACTGCGGATCAAATTGGGTGCCCATGCAGCGCTTGAGCTCCCCGATAGCCTCTTCCCGGCTCATAGCCTTGCGATAGGGGCGATCGCTGGTCATGCTGTCGTAGGCGTCCGCGATAGCCAGGCCCCGGCACTCCAGGGGTATGTCTTCGCCGGACAGACCCAGGGGGTATCCCTGTCCGTCCCATCTTTCGTGATGCTTGAGAATCCAGTCCGCAATAGGTGCCAGATCGGGAATGGACTGGGCGATGCGATGGCCGATTTCGCTGTGCTTTTGCATCTCCCGCCATTCCTCCTCGGTCAGTGGCCCCGGCTTGAACAGGATGCGGTCCGGGATGCCCACTTTCCCCAAATCGTGAAACTGGGCCAATAAGAGCAAATCGTTTATCCTGTCCTCGGGCAATTCCAAGGAGCGGGCCAATGAAGCCACCAGCCCCTGAAGTCGTTCGCTGTGTCCCTCGGTGATGAAGTCCCGGGCCTCGAGAGCGCGGGTCAGGGCCTGGACAGCGACATTGCGGCCGCTTCCCTCCCTTTGCATCTTTTCCCTGTACATCCGGTTGTCCGCCTCGCGAAACAGGGCCTGCATATCCAAGGGGCCTTGTTCACTCACGGTGTATCCTATGGACAGGGAAAGGGGAATCTGAGGGTTGCTATTGTTGTATTCCTCTGCGGATTTCCTGAGGCGCAGCGCCAGTTTTTCTACTATGCTCCGATCCGTTCCCGGGACAAGGATCGCGAATTCATCTCCACCTATTCGGGCGATGATGTCGCTGGAGCGGAAATTTTTTCTAAGTATTTCTGCCGTGTTGATGAGCAATTCATCCCCGGATTGGTGTCCCAGGCTGTCGTTGATGAACTTGAGCCCGTCCACATCGCAGGAGATGAGCCCCATGGGGGAGTGACGTCCGTCGCTGAGCCTATTCATCTCCTCCTCGAAGAAGTTGCGGTTGTAGAGCCAGGTTAGAGTATCGCTGAAGCTCATGTGGCGAAGGCTTTTCTCGGCTTTCTTGCGCTCGGTGATGTCCACGATCGCCAATAGCACCATTGGCTCGCCTTGGTGCTGCAGCAGCGTGCTGGAGACCAGAAAGGTAAATTCCCATTCCTCTTCTTCCCGGATAAGGGTCAGGGTCGTCTCCACCTGGTTAAAGCTCTGGCCGGTCCGGAAAGTCTCCCTGACTGTTCGGCGAATAGTGCATTGCTCGCACTGGGCTCCGAAACCGCATCCACTGGGATGGTCCAGATGGTGGATACAGCGCAGGACCTCGCCCCCACGCTGTTCTTTTAGGCTGTCCTCGGATAAGCCGATGAAGTCGGTGGAATATTTGTTTGCCTTTTTTACTCGCCTATCACTGTCCAAAAGCAGCATAATGAGAGGCGCGTTATCGTAAATGGCCTCCAGTTCCTCTCTGCTCTCTCTTAGCTCCTCCTCGGCTCGCTTACGTCCAGTGATATCCCGAAATGATGCCAGTAGGGCGTCTTGGCCGCTCCAATTCGTCTCCGTGGCTCTCAGCTCCGCTACATTGGTATCTCCGGACTCGGAGAGAAGTTCAATTTCCGTGCTAGATCCCGGAGTGAGAGGGTATCCGAATTGTTTTCCCAAAAGCTCCTCCTGCTTCCGGCCTAGCATTTCAGTGGCCGCCGGATTGAGGAAGCGGATCACCCCATCCCGATCGAGCACCATGAGCCCATCCGCATTTAGCTGCACCAAGGTGTCCAGCTTGTCGTGGGCGGCCATCAAGCGCTCCTCCCCCTCTTTTCTGGCGCTGATGTCGGTGATTATGCCCACTAGGACAGGCGAAGACCCATCCGCAAGGCTCATCCGCGTGCCCACTAGATTGCCCCAGAATCGGGTGTCGTCCTTTCGCCGGTAGAGACGCTCGGTATCCACGTAGTCTATCTCTCCTCGGATGAGCCGATTCATTTGCTGCTGTGCCTCGAGCCACTGCGGCTCGCAGGTATGGTCCAGATAGGCCGTGCCTATGAGCTCTTTGAGCTCATAGGCTAGCATCTCCGCCATCCGCTCGTTGGCGAAGGTTATGCCACCTTGGGGATTGACCAGGATGATGCCGGAAGGCGCGGTATCCAGGATCGCCCGGAGCTTTTTCTCTGCCCCGCGCAGCTGGATCTCCTTTTCCTGCAGGGAGTCCCGGGATCGGGCGAGGTCACGGAAAAGACCCTCATAGGGCCGCAGGAGGAGGTCGGAGACAAGGGCCCGGTATATGAAGAAAACAGAGACCAGCTTGAGCAAGTGGCCCAGGAAGTTGAAAACTCCGTAAACATCCGTATAAAGGGTAAAGGAGAGCTCGGAGGCGAGGGTGGCCCCGATGGCCGCAAGGAGGAAACGGAGGCTGCTTCTGGGGAAGCTCTCCCGCTGCCGCCAGAAGAGCCATGCTGCAGCCGCCAGAATAGCACAGACGAGGTATTCCCCGCCTATCTTGGCGGGTGTAAGCCCCAGACCTTGGACGTACATGGCGGGAAATAACCCCGAAAAAACGGCCGAGAGCAGTGCCCCGGTCAACAGGCCATATACGACGAGGAGGGCGCCCGCGGGCAAGCGGCGTTGTGAGCCGAGCAGGAGTGCCGCGGCAAGGAGGGACAGAGATTCCACAAAACGGGTGGCAATCCAGAGCTGGGTGGGCAGATTGGAACCCCGGTCGGGGAATACGCCCATACCGGTGTAAGCAAGGGTGTGCAGGAGATCCAGCCCGGCGATACAACCATAGGCCACCGCGAGCAGGAACAGGGTATTGCTGCTAACGATATGGCGCGTGTTCCAGCCTATGCTGAAGACGCTGACAGCCACGCCTACGGCAAGAAGTTCGATTAGGGAATGATACAGCAGGTAATTGGCGGTGCTTACTCCGTACAGGGCTGCCGTGCCCAGAAGGCCCAGCAGGACGAAAAATGCATAGCGCCAAAGGGGAGAGGTCCGTTCACCAATTATATCGTTGTTCATTTAAAATCGCGTAGGGGAATAAATGCGCAGCAAAAAAGATTCTGGGTGAGGTACCGAATCGCTTATTCAGGCTCTTTAGGTTTAATATCCAGCCCTTCCAGGACCTTTTCCTTCTCCGAGAGGTCGCCCACGATCTTGCGCAAGGGGGGAGGGAGCTCCTTCAACAGGGTGGGTACGGCCAGAATCTGATGCTGTCTGGCCTGACCGGGGTCCTGCGCTAAATCAATGACCTCGAGCTCATATTGCCCCTGCAGATGTTCTTCACAGATTTGTCTCAGGTTCTGGATGGCCTGCTGCGAGCGAGAGGTGCTGCCTGAAACGAAGAGCCTCAATTGAACAGAGGACCGGAGGTGCTCATTGTCCTGGTTCTCTCCGGTCTTGTCCTGATCTGAATGGTTGTTGCCCCTGTCTCGGGATTCATGCTTCTCTGGTGCCATTCTATCCTGTCCTGTTGGTTGAATTTTTTCTGAGAAGCAGGGAGTGTTGAATCGTAGTCCCAATCCTTATACCATAAACCTTCCCCCGTTGTCTAGACAAAATTTGGACTAAGTTAAGGTGGAAGACCTCTTAGCCTCTGGGAGGGCAGGAGTGCCCTCCCCGCTCCCCACCCCTCGGGGTGGGGAGCGAAAAAGCTCGGCGAATCAAGCTG
>JAIPEP010000057.1 GCA_021737085.1 Desulfohalobiaceae bacterium
AGCTGTACATGAAAACAGATCAGGCCCGGATCAGCCTGGTCTCCATGCCCTTCGTCTCTCTGAGGGAACGACTAACTGAGGACATGCTCCAGACGGTCCAGGATCCGGCTTCCCTGCTCATGTCCCTGGTGCGTGAGGATAGGGTGGATCTGACAGTGGACCTCAGGGCGGGCAAACTGGTCTGGCGCGGAGTGGAGGCGGATCTCCCCCCTGCCCGCTTGGCCCTGTACGCCTTCTTCGCCCTGCGAAAGAAGGAGGCGGACTGCGAACGAGAGCACTGCCGGGACTGCCAGGAGTGCGCCCTGGGGTACGACGACCTGGACACAGCCGACTTGAATCGAATCGCTCGCCTTCACGAACAGGTGGCGGACCGCCACCGTGAGGACGCACGGGGAGTGCGAGGCCTGGAGAGGGAAGAACTCACCCAGTATCGCTCCAAGATCAACAGGGAGCTTCTGCGGTCCTTCGGGCCTCATGAGGCCGGGCTGCTGCAGCTGAACTCCATCGGCGGCCGCAACCAGACCCGCTACTTCCTGCCCCTGGACAGATCCCGCATCCGGGTGGTGCTGTGACTCGACAATGTTGCCGAGGATGCGGCCTTGCGGAACAATCGGCATCCTGCTCCTGCATAAAACGCAAAGGATAAGAGGAGCGCGGCATGGATCAATTCGATCTCAATCTACTTGTTCTGGCGGCACTCCTGCACGACACGGGCAAAACCGCTCAACGCGCGGGCAAGCCCAAGAGCGGTGATCAGGAGGGGACCTATTGTCCCGTTGGGCCTCATGGCGGACCGACCCATCTGCATACTCTGTACACGGACTATTTCATCGAGAACGACCTCGCTCCCTATCTGCCACGAGAGCTGCAGGGGTTCGGCGGCAGATTGGCCAGGCTGGCCTCCTCGCATCACAAGCCCGGTGAAGATAATCTCCTGGAATTGGCCCTCAGCAGGGGAGACAGGCTCTCCGCAGGGACTGATCGCGCCAAGGAGCAGCATGTCGACGCGGGAGGATACAAGCAGGCACGTCTTATCTCCACCTTCGACTACATCCGGCTTCAGGGCGAGCCAAACCCTGGGCAGGAACACAACTACTACCCTCTTACGCCTCTGGACAGGGACCCCTTCCCCTGTTCCCTGGAGCAGGCCCAGCAAACGAGCTACGCCAAGCTGTTCGAGCAGTTCCTGGACGATCTCTCCGGGCTCCCGCTCCACATGGGCCTCAAGCACTACACGGACTCCCTGCAGTCGCTATTGGAAAAGCATATGTGGTGCGTGCCCTCATCCACCTACCGCACGGATCCGGACATCTCACTGTTCGATCACGCCTACACCACTGCCGCCATCGCGCAGTCCCTGGCGGTGTATCACGGCGAGCAGGGCGGACTGCCCGGTGAGAATCCCGCTCGGCAAAAGAAGTTCCTGCTAGTGGGAGGCGACCTCTCCGGCATCCAGAAGCATATCTTTGGCATCGAGAAATCCCACGGCGCCGGAGTGGCCAAGATCCTGCGTGCCCGGTCCTTCATGCTGCAGGCAACGGTTCGTTGCGTGGTCAACGTGCTCCTGGAGGAGCTGGGGCTGATGCCTCAGGCCAGGATCATGGACGCTGGCGGGGAGTTCATCCTGCTTCTGCCCAACACGGAAAGGGTTCGGGCCGCGCTGCCCGAGTTCGAGGCCAGGGTGCAGCGATGGTTCCTGACCGCCTATCAAGGAGAGGTGAGCCTGCCGCTTGCCCATGACGTCGAACTGACGGAGAACGATCTCCTCATGGAGAGCTTTCCGGCGAAGCTCAATGCCCTGCAGGACAGCCTGCAGCGCAGCAAGCTCCATCGTTTCGACTCCCTCTTCCAGCAGGACTTTGATCCCGTGCTCTTCCACGACCTTTCCAGCTATCGCTCCGGTGCCTGCCATGTCTGCAACATTCATCCCGTGGACAAAGAGAGCAGCAGGGAGTTTTTCTCCGAATACGACCGGGATATCCCTATCTGCTCGAGCTGCTTTCAGCAGATCGACATCGTCGGCAGGCTCCTGCCACGTTCCGGATACGTCATCTTTTCCAGGGCCTCGAGTGCCGAGGGAGTGGAACTCTTCGACGGGGTGCGTCTCCGCCTGGTTAAGGAAGTTCGACCGGAAAACAGCGACGCCCTGGAAATCATCAACCTGAAGGAATTCGGCGAATACGCCCACCTGCCCGTAGCCGGACATCTGCCCTCCTACACCGAGGAGGATGTCACAAAGCTGCTCCAGCTGAACGAGCTGGAGCCAGCGGATAAGGACAATTGGATCTGGACCAGGGAAGAGGAGCAGGTACGAATTGACGCCCCCAAGACCCTGAACATGCTCGCTCACGAGGCGAAGATGCTCGAGGGCGAAGACAACACCGCCGACACACGGGGTAAGGCCCTTCTCGCGGGCCTCAAGGCGGACGTGGACAACCTGGGGATGATCTTCGGCACGGGGCTGGGGGATCATCTCTCCATCTCCCGGTATTCCTTTCTCTCCCGCATGTTCAACCATTTCTTCGCCAGCTACCTTGTGGACCTGATTAGGCGGGACTATCCCGATATCTACGTGGTCTTCGCCGGAGGGGACGACCTTTTCTTCCTCGGTCCGTGGACGGACATCACCCAGTTAGCCGATATGATATCCGAGAGGTTTGCCGCGTACACCGGAGGCAATCCAGAGGTCACACTGTCCGCAGGGATATCCGTGCACAAGCCGCGGGAGCCGGTGCATGGCATTGTTCATCAGGCCGAGACCCTGCTTGAGCGCTCCAAACACCGGGAGATAAAAGGCGAAGAGGTCAAGAACGGGGTCACCCTGTTCGGGGTCACCGTGGGGTGGGAGCGATACCGCGAGCTCCTGGACAAGGCCAAATGGGTGGAGGACCTTATTCTCCGGGAGAAAATCACTATGGGCCTCGCGTCACGACTGTTGCACTACGCGGATCAGCACAAAAGGTGGATGCAGGGAGACATTCGGGCGGGGCTTTTCAAGTCGCACATGGAATACGACTTCAAGCGCAATGTCCATGACCGGTTGAAGGAAGGCGATGAGACCGAATGGCAAAAGATAGAGCTCGGCTTGAAAAATGTTCAGGATGAGATGGAGCAGCTGCGCCTTCCAGTCACCTGGGCCCTTTATCGTATGAGATCCGAGGCATAAAGGAGGTCGTTATGGTCCAGTATTTCCAGGACAGTGAAAGAAAGGTCATTAACCCCGAGCTACTCAATGAGCAGGCACTCTCCGACGCCAGAACCATCAAGCAGGCCCGGCCCACCCAGATGACATCGGCTCAATTGCGTCGTTTCTACGGCGAGGCGAAGAATCTGGAGAAAAAGGCAACGGACAAGACGAGCGGACGAGTCACCGAGGAAGCCTTTGCCCCTGTCTTTCCTCTGGTCAAGATGCTGAAGTCCAAGGTGGCCTATGCGGCTAACCCGAGCAATCCCAAGGTCCCCAAAGAATTCAAGGACTGGATGGAAGAGCGTATCGACGCGGTGCAAACCGCAAGCGACTTTCAGGCCTTTCTGCTTCATTTCGAGGCAGTTGTGGGATTCTGCTACGGCGAGGGCATGAAATAGATTGAGCGCAAAGGAGAAGACGCCATGAAGCTCAGTTCCATCAGCAATATCAAGGGCACCATCCATCTGCTGTCCGGCCTGCACATCGGTGCCGGCCAGGAACAACTCGAGATCGGGGGTCTGGATCAGCCCATCATTAAGCATCCTGTCACCGGGGTACCCTATATCCCTGGATCCTCCATCAAGGGGAAGATGCGTTCCCTGCTGGAAACCTACTATTTCGTGGACCGCCCTTCGACTCGCAAGCACGTAATCGACAAGGGCTCCGCCTGCGGCTGCAGCGAGCCGGACTGCCCCTCCTGCCGGATTTTCGGCACTTCCGGAGCGGACAAGGCCGAGGGCCTCGGCCCTACCCGGATCATCGTCCGCGACGCCCAGATGAGCGGCAACGATTTGGATCTCTTCCAGCAGGGCAAGCAGAACACGGAAGTCAAATACGAGAACACGATCGACCGCGTTCGAGGCACCGCTGCCCATCCGCGCCCTCTTGAGCGCATTCCAGCCGGGGTCCGGTTCGATTTCAGCATCACCTTCAAGCGGTTCGAGGGCGACGAAGAGGACCTCATCAACTACGTCTACAAGGGCCTCAAGCTCGTCCAGCTCGACGCCCTGGGAGGGAACAGCTCGCGAGGAAGCGGACACGTGGAATTCGAGAACGTGCGGTGCGACGACCAGGAAGTCGACCTGGACCGGATTGATCTCTCCTAGGAGGACGCCATGCAGACCTACCGTTACCGGATGAGCCTGGAGAGCCCTCTGGGGACGCCGCTGCGCAGCGACACCCTGACAGGACACCTCCTGTGGTCGGCCGCCCTTCTGGACGGAGACAGTGCGGTCGCCGAGCTCATTAATGAGTTCGAGTCCGGGAATCCCCCCTTTATCCTGTCCTCTGGTTTCCCGGCGGACATGCTCCCCATGCCGGTGCTGCCCCCTATGCAGCGCGTTTCCGGAAAAAAAGCGGAGGATTTCCGGCAAGGGAAATTGGCCAAGGACTTCAAGAAGCTCAAATGGATCAGCCTCGATGCCTGGAGAGAGTGTCGGGACACTTTAAGCCCTTCACGGCTTTTCCGCTACTGGCTCGAAAATGAGCAAGCCTTTTCCGACAGTGGCTTCGACACCTTCACCGAGCCCCACAACACCATTGACCGGAGAACGGACACGGTCCTTGAGGGCGGGCTCTACTTTACGGAGTCCTATCTTTCCCCCGCTTCCTCCGGGGAAATGGATCTCTATGTCCGCACCTCGGATCCGGATCGACTGGAAAGATACCTGGATCAGGTCTGCCGTCTCGGCTACGGAAGGGACACGAGCATTGGCCGGGGCCAGATGGACTACCGGCGGCTGGAGGAGGATGTGTCGGATCTCTTCGAAACCCGGGGCACGCATTCCATGCTTGTCTCCGTTTTCTCCGCCTCGGATCTTTCCGGAATCAGCGGATATTACAGACCGTTCGTCAAGAGGGGGAGAGCATGGGAGCCCAGGGACAATGTCCCCTTCAAGAAGCCGATCCTGGCCTTTGAGGAGGGTTCAGTCCTTTCCGGCTTTCCCCGGCAAAGCTATGTTCTGCGGAACATCCATTCCGACGAGCGCGTGGTTCAGGTAATGTGGCCCCTGGGTATGCCCTGCGCGATCAAGGAGGATTGAAATGTCGGCGAGACTCGATGAACAGGTCCATCCAGTCTGCCTGGAGCCGCTCACTCCGGTTCACATTGGAAGCGGCGAGACCATGGATCCCATGAGCTACATTATGCGGGAGGAGGAGAACGGAGTTTTCCTCTATACCGTGGATCTGGAGTCCTGGGTCGAGGACCAGACGAATCCGCGGGAGCTGGCTGAGTTCTTTCAGGACAGGACTCTTCCCGAAATACGGGGCCATCTCGCGGATCGGATCGACCCGGACGTTTACGGCTTGTCCTCTGCCAGGGTGGTTTCCAGGGATGTCTTCGAAAAGTACCGCTCCAACCTGCAGGACACCAAGAGCGCGAATCAGCTCCTGATCGACGATCCGCTGCGCAATCCCCGCAACGGGGCACTTTTCATCCCCGGCAGCTCAGTCAAGGGAGCTATCCGCACCGCGATCATCGACTATCTGGACCAGGAATGCGGCTTGGGGCTCCAATGGAAGAAGCCCGGCAGGGACATGAACAAAGCCCTGGAGGGTGTTTTTGGTCCCCCGAACAAGCGCAACACCTTCCAGGATCTCAAGATGGGGGACTTCGAGGCGAAAATGGACCAGGCCAGGGTGTTTACCGCCAGAGAGGTCCGCAGGAATCAGCGCGACACTGCAGCCACCCCCAAGAACGACTGCCTGACCACGCCCGCCCTGTGCACGGAGCAGGACCCTCCCCGCCTCTATAGCACAGTCACTCTGGGTCGCGTTTTCGGGGAGGAGCATCCGGGAATCATCCAGGTCAAATGTCAGGGCCGGACCTACCGATGGGACCTCCTCCAGCTCCTGCAACAGTGCACGAGCTTCTATCAGTCCCGCTACTGGAGGGAAAAGGAGCGCTTCTACAAGAAGGAACACCTCCGGGATACGGACAGGGCACTGGAGCCGGTTGATGAGACCCTCGCCCGCCTGGCCCCGGACGAGATGCTCCTGCGTCTGGGGCACTATTCCCATGTGGAGTGCGTCACCATCAGCAACAACAGTCCCAAGGGCAAGAAAAACCGCAAGGGCTATCCCGTTTTCGGCACCACCCGGACTCTCGCCCACGGCATATACCCCTTTGGCTGGGTCAAGCTCAGGCTCTGCGACTGGGAGGAGTACGAGCGAGCCCGCAGGGAAAAGCAGGATCAAGACAGCCGTATTTTGCGAGCCAGGGAGCGAGCCCGGGATGAGATCCGGCAGAAAAAGCTCGAAAAGGCCAGGCGACAGGAGGAACAGCGCCGCAGGGAGCGCGAGGAGGAGGAGCGCAGACGGCAGCGCGAGCAAGAGCTGGCCGCCATGAGCGAGGAGGAACGGCTCGTCGTTTTCGTGGAGCAGGGCGAGGCAATCGACAATCAGGTGGATGAGCTGTACTTCCGGCTCGAGCAACTAGGCGAGGATCTGCGGGTTCGGGCCGCTCGGGCTATCAAGGGCAGATGGCAGCAGCAGACCAAGAAGTGGAGCGGCAAGCTCAGCCCCAAGCAGAGGCAAAAGGTAGATGTCATTCAATCTATCCTGGGCGAAGACTGAGCCGCAAGGTTCTGGACTTCAAGGCACTTTAGACATAAGCCTTTGATTTTATTGAACGTGTAAATTGTGCAGCCGAAGAACCTTGCGGCAGGAAAATATTCAGCAAAACAAGGAGGTTGGAACAAAATGTGTAGTGATGACCTTCAACGAGCCCTTATCCCCGGGAGAACCTTGCGGAAAAAGACTTCCGAATGCCCGATTGCCAAGGGCTTTTAGAGGGGCTGTAGGAACTGACCTGATGCAGGAAGGGATTGAGACAGTAAACGTAATGTGCCATACCTCACCTCGGCAGGAAGTAGGAACTGACCTGATGCAGGAAGGGATTGAGACTCTTCCGGGCTGGATGGTTGGCCCACTTTCCCTGTAGGAACTGACCTGATGCAGGAAGGGATTGAGACGCTTGCCTCTTGTCCCAGTATGCAATCAATTACCTCCTGTAGGAACTGACCTGATGCAGGAAGGGATTGAGACTCGCCGGTGAGCCGCTCCATTGCATCCGCCTTTAGTAGGAACTGACCTGATGCAGGAAGGGATTGAGACGATGGTTGGCCCACTTTCCCTGGATCAGGGTGTAGCCCTCCCTGTAGGAACTGACCTGATGCAGGAAGGGATTGAGACTGCGCCTACTGGCAGGACTAGGCGACTAAAATTTCATATTCAGTAGGAACTGACCTGATGCAGGAAGGGATTGAGACGTGGGAAATAAATACAGCCCTTTTCAGGAGGACCATTTGTAGGAACTGACCTGATGCAGGAAGGGATTGAGACCAACCAAACAACACGCTTCCTAATGTCAAAAAGATGACGTAGGAACTGACCTGATGCAGGAAGGGATTGAGACTTGGGAGTATTTCGGACGAATTGCTCTGAAAATCCATGCTGTAGGAACTGACCTGATGCAGGAAGGGATTGAGACCCGTCGAACTCCGCGACTTCATCGCGGGACATGTTCCGCGTAGGAACTGACCTGATGCAGGAAGGGATTGAGACAATCTTTTGAATTGGCTGGCTAGTTTGGTATAAAGATCATGTAGGAACTGACCTGATGCAGGAAGGGATTGAGACCTATCTCTAATCACAACTGGATTTCCACAAAAAATACAATGGTAGGAACTGACCTGATGCAGGAAGGGATTGAGACGAGGAACCGCATCTGGGAGAACAAGTCCTCCACACCGTAGGAACTGACCTGATGCAGGAAGGGATTAAGACTAGACCACTCGGACGGTGGCGAAGTCCTCCACGTCCAGGAAGGTAGGAATTGACCTGATGCAGGAAGGGATTTTTTTTCAGCAGCCCCCGCCGTAAGTTTTAGCCATCCGACTCAATTAAATGGATACCATTCCCACATATTGGAGCCTTCCTGCCATTACCTTTCGACGCACACGCATGGTTTTTCATGATAATTCAGTGATTTTGCTGGAAACACTGCACGCTTACCTCCTGCCATCTTCGGCAACATTGCCAAGCTGGAATCGGGGCTCAGGCCTTGCGAGGATGCGCTTGCTGCTCGGATTCCATGCTCGTGCAAGGAAACATTGGCTCGAGCACTGGCAGGAGGATATATGATCGTATACGTGCAGACCCAGGGCTCTCGGATTGTCAAGGAGGGTAGACACCTCTTGGTCAAGAAGGAGGGTGACACCTACAACACCCTGTTCGTATACAAGCTGGAGCAGCTGGTGCTCTTCGGCAACGTCCAGCTCACTCCTCCCGCTCTGTCCATGCTGTTCTCTGAGAATGTGGACACTGTGTTCCTGCGCAAGGATGGCCGTTATCTGGGACGGCTGGGGCTTCCGGAGCCCAAGAACATTTTCCTCAGGCTGCGACAGTACGAGCGAGCCCGGGATGATGAGTTTCGCCTTCGTGTTGCCAGGAACATTGTCTCGGGCAAGCTGGCCAACATGGCTACGCTGTTGGCAAGGCTCGGCCGCCGCAAACAGGGCAAGGAAACAAAGAAGGCAGGCAGGGATGTTCGCAACCTGGGCCTCAAGGCGGGCGAGGCGGACTCCCTGGATCAACTCATGGGATATGAGGGCGCAGCGAGCGGGACCTATTACCATCACCTGGGCATGGGGCTTCAGAGCGACTGGGGCTTCACCAAGCGAGTACGGCGTCCTCCGACTGATCCAGTCAATTCCGTGCTTTCCCTGCTCTATACCTTTCTTACAAACCGGACATATGCCGCTGTCCGCCAAGCGGGGCTGGACCCCTACCCCGGAGCGCTGCACTCCCTGGACTACGGCAGGCACTCCTTGCCACTCGACCTGGTCGAAGAGTTTCGCACACCGGTAGCGGACGCCCTTATGCTGTCCCTGTTCAACCAAGGCGTGATCAAGGAGGAGGACTTCCGTTACCACAAGCCTGAGGTGGAGGAAGATAAAACCGAGGGTAACCCCGAGGAGGCCATCGAGCGGGCCTGCAACGATCCCATAGGCCAGGTTTCCATGCCGGAGGAGACGGAGTTCTTCGATCTGCCCGAGCAGAAAAAAGCTGAAGCTGAGGAGCGCTCCTGTGACGGCAAGATGCCTGTACGGCTGACCCCGGAGGCTCTGCGACGGGTGGTTCAGGCCTTCGAGAAGAAGATGGCCAGCGAGTTCCATCATCCCGTTGCCGAGCGGCGGCTCACCTACTCCGAAACCCTGGTCTACCAGGCAGGCCTCTATCGCCGAGTGGTAGAGGGCGACGCGGCAACCTATCCACCATTTGTGCTCAAATAGCCATGATAGTGCTCATTGCCTACGACATCTCCAGTGACCGGGCCAGAGCCAAGTTCCACAAGTTCCTCAAGGAATACGGGCTGAACACCCAGAAATCCGTTTTTGAGTGCGATGTGGACGAGCAGGCCATTCGGGACATCAAGGCAAGGGCCGCTTCACTAATCGACGAGAACTCGGATTCCGTGCGGCTCTACCGGATCTGTTCCTCTTGCACCCGCAAGACGGTGATTTCTGGTCAGGGAATCAAGGTGACCAACCTGGACTACACGGTGCTGTAATGTTCGTGCTAGTGGCCTACGACATAGCTGATCACAAGAGACTTCAGCGCATCGCCAAGATCATGGAGGATTACGGGGACCGAGTGCAGTATTCAGTATTCGAGGTGGAGGTAGATTCGATGATCTTTAGGCAAATGAAACAGCGCACCGAGGATGTGATGGATGAAAACGAGGACGGGGTGAAGTATTTCTTTCTCTGCGAGCGCTGTGCAGGGCGCATCGACGTGGTGGGCTTAAATGCGGACAGAACGGAACAGGCCGCCTTCAGAGTATTGTAGCTTGTCTGCTGTGGCCTGTAATTTGCCTTGACACTCTGATTTGTATACGAATCGAAATGACAAGGTAAGAAACGGCAATGACTTTGATTGATTCACAAAGGAGGCGCTGGCGTGCAGCCCTTGGATATTCATTTCTGCCTCTTGTCCGAGCAGCAGGTGGCAAATGTCATCCCCCTGCTGCATGAGCCCTTTAGGCCGGACCAAGTGGTCCTTCTGGTCAGTCAGGCCATGAGGGACAAGGAGCCCTATGCTCGGAGGACAATGCAGAGCCTGGGGCTCAAGGTGGATGCCTGGGAAATCGACAGTTATAACATCCACGCCATCCGGGAGCAGGTGCTGAAGGTTCTAACGGAATATGAGGGATACTCTGTTGGGCTCAACGTTACCGGCGGGACCAAGATCATGGCCCTCGGCGCACACGAGGCCTTCAGCGCTGATTCGTCGAACACGATCTTTTACCTGGATACCGGGAATCAACGGATTCTTCGCCTTTTTCCCGACTACGTGGAGTTTCCTCTTCCGGATCTCCTCGATGTGCGCACCGCTCTTCGCTCCTACGGATTCTCGGTGCAGAAAGCTGCAGGGAACAGCAGCCTGGGCGATCCACGGCTCACAGAGAGGCTGGCTAACCGGGCCTCCTACTACGGAAAGGCCTTGAGTCGGTTGAACTACCTTGCGGATCGGGCTGAAGAGGATTTGACTGTTCGGCTCGAACCGCGGGACTGGCGCAATAAGCCGCTCATGGAGCTTATTGGACTCTTTCGCGAGCAGGGCCTGCTGGATCACGACGGCCGCAGCACCCTCGGATTTCCGGATGAGGCCTCCCGCGGCTATGTGCATGGCGGGTGGCTGGAGGAGCACGTGGCCCGCATTGTTCGTAACCTGCAAGAGAAGGGGCTTGTCCGCGACCGAGAAATGAACCTCCTGGTCAATAGCCCATCGGGAGCGGAGAACGAACTGGATGTGGCCTTCACAGGGAGGAACCGACTGCACCTGATCGAGTGCAAGACGGTGAACTATCAATTCCAGCAGGAAAGCGCCCGGGGAGATCAAGCTGCATACAAGCTACATTCCCTACGGCAGGAGACAGCCGGTGCCTTCGGCAGGGCCATGATCGTGAGCTTCCGCCAGCTTAGACTGGCGGATCGGCAACGTTGCCGAGATCTGAATATCGACACGGTTGAAGCGGGAGAACTGGCCAATCTCCACGCCAGGCTGCAAGACTGGATCAGTCGATGAGACCAATCTGATAGATTGTCAGGCAACAATAGGAACTGACTATGAGGCGCACGCTGATCAGCTTCTTAGGGACAGGCGACTACCGCGAAACAACCTACAGATGGAAAGGCATCGGCGAATATACAGGCAGCTATGCTACTGCTGCGATTGCCAAATTCTGGGTACCGAATCGGATCATTATCCTTGCAACACAGCAGGCTAAGGAAAAGAATGGACATGGCTTGTCTCACGCGTTTAAAGCCGAAGGCTTGCCTCAAGCAGAGTTTCGGGATTTGCCAGATGGACGGAATGAGCACGAGCTTTGGGAACAGTTCGGAATTGTCCGGGATATCCTTGTGCAGGCCACGAATGATGAAATTCTGTTGGACATAACTCATGGGTTCCGGGCTCAGTCTTTCTTTTCCGGAGCTGTGCTCAGTGTTTTACAGGCCACAGGTCCCCGCCCCCCTGAATTGCGCATTGTATATGGCGAATACAGAGGCTCCGGGAACATATCCCCTGTATGGGATATGAGTCTTTTTACCGATCTCATGGACTGGTCCAGGGCCCTGGATCTGTTCCTCAAGACGGGGCGGGCGGGTCCCGTCTCAGATCTGGGACGGGAGCAACAGCGTACGGAGGCACAGCGAGCCAAGTCTCTCGGCGACAGGGACGTGCCGCGCTTTGGAGGACTCATCAGCGCAATTGAGCGCTTTGCCTACGACTTGAGCACGGTACGGGTAGCCCATATCATTACCGGGTATGAACAGAATGATGCAGCCAAGCTTAAGGCACAGGGGAGTGCAGCCGGTGTCCTCAATTCGATCGAGCGTCACCGCTGCGAAGCGATCGAGCGCATACCCCCCTTGGCCCTTATTCTGGACCGGCTTGCGGAAACGGTTCGACCGCTAATCGCTGAACGGCTCTGGAGCGAAGCGGGACAGAAGGCGCAGTACAATCTGGCCAAACTCTACAGGGACCTGGAACGCTACCCGGAGACGGCCACAGTACTGCGTGAGGCGCGGGTCAATCTGTTTGCATTCGACGAACGTGGAGTGGAAGTTAACTCTTCAGGTTTTGCCATGGACCGGCGAGAACAAGCGGATGCAGCTTTCAAAAATCATGATCCTCGTAGCAGAGAAATCATTGAGCTGCGTAATGAGCTGAACCATGCCGGGTTTCGGAAACAGCCGAACTCTGGAGAAAAGCTTGCCAAGCGAGTCAAGGATATTGTGGAAAGGGCTGCTGACACCACAATGGTAGAAACAGTAAAAGAAGAAACCCTGCAAGATTCCCCGGACACATATTTCGTTTCCAGGCATCCCGGAGCAGCTGAATGGGCCCGACAACAAGGTATTCAGGTGGACTATTGGGTGACGCATCTTGAAGAGGAGAATATTCAGCCTGGAGATTCTGTTATCGGATCCCTGCCTGTTCATCTCGCCGGCCAAGTCTGTGCCTGTGGGGGGCGTTATTTCCATCTGTCCCTTGATCTTCCCATGGAATGGCGTGGTAAGGAGCTGAGCGCAGAAGAGCTGCAAGCTTGCAACGCCAGGCTGTGTGAGTATCATGTTATTGCATTTTCAGAGAGATGCTAACGAATAAATAAATAGTCCCATCGGGTTGAAAAGCGAAACACAAACCGCAAGGTTCATGCCCTTCAAGGCATTTCAATATAACCTTTTGATTTTACTGGACACATCGATCGAAACGCTGTAGA
>JAIPEP010000058.1 GCA_021737085.1 Desulfohalobiaceae bacterium
GAACAACAGCAACAACCGAGAGTCGGGTGGGGGCAGGGATGCCCCCGCGTGGCGAGCGTTAGAAAATCCAGAGTCGAAGGTGCGAGATGAAAAAAGGCCCCCTTGAAGATTATGGTTTCGCAAGGTGCTGAATAATTACACAAAAAGAAACAAAAAAGTGGTGATATAATAATTTGATTTTCTTGCTTTTTCTTTTGGCAAAAGAAGAAGCGGAGCTATTTCCTGTCCGGAAAGAGGACTTTCCGGACAGGAAATAGGTAAAATAGCCTGAACCGAACGTCCGCGTCAATCCTTCCCCATATTGCCCCTTGCATACAACGGAGCGGTTTGGTCCGCCCCGCACCCCCATCCCATGAGAAGCAGGCTCCACGGGAGTAACTGAAAGGGCTTGCGCACTCGGGCCCTACTTCCTGGAGCTAAGCTCCGGAAAATCCCAATAGAAGTATTCCTCCCTGTTCCGCTCCGCTGTCTCCTGCTGCTTCTTCTCCTCCTCCTTTTCCCTTAGCTCGATGCGCCGGATCTTGCCGCTGATAGTCTTGGGGACCTCCTCGACAAACTCCAGGATCCGCGGGATCTTGAACTTGGGCAAGATCTGCAGGCTGTGCCGGAAGAGCTCCAGGGCCAGCTCCGAAGAAGGCTGGTTTCCCTGGCTCAGGATCACATAGGCCTTGACCAGCTGATAACGCTCCGGATCGGGCACCCCGACCACTGCGGATTCCGCAACAGCCGGATGCTCCACCATGGCGCTCTCCACTTCGAAGGGCCCCACCCGGAAGTCCGAGGACTTGATCACATCATCCGCTCGCCCCACGAACCACCAGTAGCCGTCCTGGTCCACATAGGCCCTGTCCCCGGTGTAGTAGAAATCGCTCACAAAGACTTCCTTCATCTTCTGGGGATTGCCGATGTACTCGGTGAACAGGCCTATGGCACGCCACCTGTCCAGCCGGACTACTATGTGCCCGGTTTCGTTGGCCTCCCTTATCTCCTTGGCCTCGTCGTCCGCCAAAGTAACGTCATACATAGGGGAGGGAACGCCGAAGGAGCCGGTGCGCATGGTCTCCTTCATCCAGGGAGCATTGCCGATCATAGCGGTAGACTCCGTCTGGCCGTAGAAATCGCGGATCACGTCCCCGGTATGCTCTTTCCACTTCTGGATGGCCTCCGGGTTCAACGGCTCCCCAGCGCTAACAGAGTGCCGCAGGGAGCTGAAGTCGAACCGCTCCAGGTCCAGGCGGACGAACATGCGCCATCCAGTGGGCGGGGCGCAGAAGGTGGATACCTTGTATCTGCTCACATAGTCCAGGTATTTGTTCCCCTCCAGGGCCCTGAAGTAGAAGGCCGCGACCGTGGCCCCCATGTTGAAGGGGGCGAAAAAGCTGCTCCAGGCCCATTTGGCCCAGCCCGGGGCGCTCAGGTTGTGGTGGATGTCCTCAGGTCTGATCCCTATCAGCAGGGCAGTGGAAAGATGTCCCAGTGGATAGGAGGTCGCGGTATGGCCCACCCGTTTGGGGAGCCCAGTTGTCCCGGAGGTGAAGAAGCAAAAGAGCAGATCCTCGCATCTGGTCCGGGCAGCTTCCGCACTGTCCGATTCCCTCTCCAGATCCGCGTAACTGGTCCACCCCTGCTTCTCGCCCAAGATCAGCTTCACCTTGGGGCTGGCTCCGGTCTTCTCCAGGGCCTCGTCTATGGCTGGCACAGAGGCAGTGTCCGCGATTACCGTATCCGGGGGATAGGTCTGGAAGCGGAACTGGAGCTCCCGCACGGTCATGGTCGTGGCCGTGGGGACCGCGATGAGCCCTCCCTTGATGCAGGCCAGGTGGGCGAACCATGTCTCGGGCACAATCGGGGTCATCATGTACATGTTGTGCCCCTTTTCCACTCCGAAGCGGCGCAGGTGATTCAGGAGCCTGTTGCCGCAGGCCGCCATCTGGCTGTAGGTGAAGCGCCTCTCCTCCCCGCTATCCATATCCGCCCAGATCAGGGCAGTCTTGTCCCCCTGCTCCGCGACGTGCAGACCTTCAAAGACCTCTTGCGCCCAATTGAAGCCCTCGGGAAAGGCAAAGCTGTTCATCCTCTGAAAAAAGTCCTCCACCGCCCTGGCCTTTTCCCCGTCGTCCGCCATCTTGGCGATGTCCATCGCCTCTTTGCAGAAGCCCTGTAAATCCATCTGCGCCTCCTTTAGGCATTATTTGGCCAAGAATGGCACTCTGCTTGCTTTCCGCTTCCGCTGATTGCCACCGCGAAACACTGATTGCAGCGAATTTTCCCGAGGAAAAGATCCCACGCATTTAGCGCAGGAAACGGTCCCGCAGCTCATCCGCCAGGGTATGGGGATCGGACGTCTTGTCCACTATCTGCCGGACAAGGCGATCCATTTCCCCGCTCTGCTCCAATTGCCGGACAACGGGATCCAGAAGGGAAGCCCTGAGGGAGTTGCCAAGCTGAAGCCGGGCCTTGCGCCGCTCCCGCTGGCCCAGGATGTCCTTATCCAGGAGCACCTGATAGTGCTCGTCGATTTTGTTCCGCACCTCCTCCACCTGCCTGGCGAACTCTTCCGGATGGGCGATGTTCTGCAGCAGGAGCACCGGCGGCCTCCATCCGGCGTGGTGCTCCTGGGCCATGTTCAGCATGCGCATGAGCTCCTGGTAAAGTTTGCTCGCCCCCTTCTGGTCCGCCTTGTTGATCAGAAAGAGATCCGCGATCTCCATGATCCCCGCCTTGAGGGTCTGCACCTCGTCCCCCAGGCCCGGGGTGAGGGTCAGGATCACGCTGTGGGCGTTGTTCATCACATCCACTTCCGACTGCCCTGTGCCCACGGTCTCCAGGATGATGCAGTCCATCCCCATGGCGTCCAATACGTGCACCGCGTCGTCCACCGCCGCGGCCAGGCCGCCCAGGGCGCCGCGGGTGGCCAGGCTGCGGATGAAGACTCCCCGGTCCTGGGCGTGCTTCTGCATCCGGACCCGGTCGCCCAGGATGGCCCCGCCGCTGAAGGGGCTGGTGGGATCCACCGCCAGAACCCCCACCTGCTGTCCAGTGGCCCGATAGCTACTGATCAGATAGTCGGTGATAGTGCTCTTGCCAGCGCCCGGAGCGCCGGTGAGCCCCAGAACCCTGGCCTTCCCGGTGTAGGGGAACAGCTCCTTGACCAGTTCCCTGGCCCGGGGGTTCTTGTCCTCCAGATTCCTGATCAGCCGCGACGCCAGGCGTATATCCCCGGCTCTGATACTTTCCGCTGTGCTCATGACGGGTCCTGTCCTTGTGCTGCTCGCCCCATCCGGCAGAGGGCTTTCCCACAAAACCTAGAGCGCTTCCCGGGAGGCAACGTTGTTCTCTATCCAGTCCAATATAGTCTGGAGGTGGGTCCCCGGAGTAAACACCTCCCGGATCCCCTGCTCGTAGAGATAGGAGATGTCCTTGTCCGGGATGATCCCTCCGCCTATAACGGGTATGTCCCCGGCATCGCGCTCCTCCAGCAGACGGACCACTCTGGGGAACAGGTGCTTGTGCGCCCCGGAGAGGCAGCTGAGGCCGATGAGATCAACATCCTCCTGCAGGGCGGCCTCTACAATCTGCTCCGGTGTTTGATGGCATCCGGTGTAAATCACCTCGTACCCCGCGTCGCGGAAGCTCCGGGCCAGCACTCTGGCTCCCCGGTCGTGGCCGTCCAGTCCAGGCTTGGCCACCATGACCCGCAAGTTCCTTTCCGCCATGCTCGCCTCCCTCTCGCCGTGAAATAAATGTGTCCAAATCCCTTGAGCCGTCCAGGCCCAGATAGCCGAGGTTCCTTGCCTCAACCCCCCAACCCCGCTTCATCCTTTTGCTGTTTCGCTTGGGCTCACTCAAAAAGGTTGAAGCCGAAAATCCTTAGCCTTGCATTGTAATCTCAACCCCAAACCCCGAACGCTGAACGGGGAACGCAGAACGGGGAACCTAAAACAGCCCCGGATCCCGGTACTCCCCGTAGACCTCGCGATAGACGTCGCAGATCTCCTGCTCCGTGGCCAGATTCCGCACCGCCTCGATACAGTGGGGCATGACATTGTCCCCTTTGCGGCAGGCGCTGCGCAGCTCCTCCAAGCTCTTCTTCACCGATCTCTCCTCGCGATTTTTCCGGACCTGTTCCAGTCGCTCCAACTGGGAACGCTCCACCTCCTCGTCGATATCCAGGAGGGGACACTCCTCTGTCTCTTCCGTCACGTACTTGTTCACCCCCACTAGGGTCTTCTCCCCGGACTCTATCTGCTGCTGGTAGGTAAAGGAGGCGTCCGCGATCTCCATCTGGGGATATCCCCGATCTATGGCTGCAAGCATGCCGCCCATCTCGTCGATCTTTTCCATGTACTCCCAGGCCGCCTCTTCCATCTCGTTGGTCAGCTTCTCCACGAAATAGGAGCCGCCCAGGGGGTCCACCGTGTTATCCACCCCGGTCTCCTCGCCAATGATCTGCTGCGTGCGCAGGGCGATCTGCACCGAGTGGTCCGTGGGCAGGCAATAGACCTCGTCCAGGGAGTTGGTGTGCAGGGACTGGGTGCCGCCCAGGACCGCGGCCAGGGCCTCGGTCGCAGTGCGGACCACGTTGTTGTAGGGCTGCTGCGCTGTCAGGGAGCAGCCCGCGGTCTGGGTGTGAAAGCGGAGCCACCAGGAACGGGGATCCTCCGCCCCATAGCGCTCCCGCATGACCTTGGCCCAGATGCGGCGCGCGGCCCGCATCTTGGCGATTTCCTCGAAGAAGTCGATGTGGGAGTTGAAGAAGAAGGACAGCCTGGGGGCGAACTCGTCCGGGTGCATCCCTTTTCGCTCCATCACATCCTCCACGTAGGCCATCCCGTCGCGCAGGGTGAAGGCGAGCTCCTGCACTGCTGTGGATCCCGCCTCCCGGATGTGATAACCGCTGATGCTGATGGTGTTCCACTTGGGCACGTGCTTGGCTCCGAACTCCACGGTGTCGCTGATAAGCTTGATGGAGGGCTCCGGAGGAAGCATGAAGGTCTTCTGGGCAATGAACTCCTTAAGCATGTCGTTCTGGATGGTGCCCCCGATTTTCTCCAGCGGCACCCCCTGTTCCTGGGCGCAGGCGCAGTACATGGCCCACGTCACCGAGGCCGGGGGATTGATGGTCATGGAGGTGGTCACCTGATCCAGGGGGATGTCCTTTAACAGGATCCGAAAATCCTCCAGGGTATCTACGGCAACGCCGCAGCGGCCGCACTCCCCTGCCGCGTGGGGATCGTCCGTGTCGTAGCCCATGAGGGTGGGGAAGTCGAAGGCGGTGCTCAGTCCGGTCTGGCCTTGCTCCAGGAGCATTTGCCAGCGCTGGTTTGTGTCCCTTGCAGTACCCATTCCGGAAAACATGCGGTAGGTCCAGAGCCTGCCCCTGTACCCGGTGGAGTGGATCCCCCGGGTATAGGGATAGACCCCGGGATAGCCCATATCGTTCTGGAAATCCGTGTCCTGGATGTCCAGGGGATCGTAGGTCCGCTTAATGGGATGGTCGGAGACAGTGGTGAAACGCTTGTCCCGCTCCCCGTGCTTCTCCACCACCCGCCGGACCTCGTCCTCCCATTTCTTCCTCAGGCTGCTGCAGGAATCCAGGAGCTCCTTGGAGAAATACATACACTCCTCCTCTAACAGTCTGTTAAAACTGGGTGCTCTCCCGCTGTTGCGGGGACTCGGCATGGGCTCGGCGGTCTATGCTGCAGACCGAAAAAACGGTGTATGTTCTTCTTATCTGGTTTTCCCCGACTTTGCTTAGAAGGAACGCAGTAAAGGGGCTCCCGCGTTGAGGTGGGTCGGGAAGGCTGGACATCCAGATGAACTGTAAGCAACCGGGCCTGCACTGTTCTGACTGATACTGCTGACTCCTCGAATAAGCGCTCGATACAGATCAAGGGTTTCCGCTCGGTCCTCCCAGCGGAGTCTTCCCTATCCGGGATCGGAAAACATGTTGTCCAGGAAGCGCACCCTCGGGATGGAAAAGAGCATATATTCTTACTTGCCGGGGGCTCCCTCCCATTTCAGAGGATCGCCCGGACTGAGCCATTCTGTCCCTCAGTCCGGGCGAGCATTCGCGATCCAGAAAGTACGGGGGCACAGCTATTCGTAGCTGTAGAAGCCCCGGCCGCTCTTGCGGCCCAGCCAGCCGGCGTCCACATAGGACCGCAGAAGCGGAGAGGGCCGGTATTTGGGATCGTTGTAACCCTCAAGCATTACGTTCAAAATAGCCAGGACCGTGTCCAGCCCGATGAGGTCTGCCAGAGCAAGCGGCCCCATGGGATGGTTCATCCCCATCTTCATGATGCTGTCGATACCCTCGACTGAGGCCACTCCCTCGTAGAGCTCCCATATGGCCTCGTTGATCATGACCATCAGCACCCTGTTGGACACGAAGCCGGGCACGTCCCTGCATTCTACGGGCACCTTGCCCAACTGCTCCGCCACCTCCTTCACCGTGGCTGTCACCTCCGGAGACGTGGCCAGGCCGTTTATCACCTCCACCAGCTTCATCACCGGGACCGGATTCATGAAGTGCATCCCGATCACCTGGCTCGGCCTATTCGTGGTCGCGCCAATGCGGGTAATGGGCAGGGAGGAGGTATTGGTGGCCAGGATAGCCGAGCTGGGGGCGTTTTTATCCAGCTCGCCGAAGACCTTGGCCTTGATATCCATATTCTCCACCACGGCCTCGACCACAAGGTCCCTGTCCTTGACGGACTCCAGGCTGGTAGTAGTCTGGATCCGGTCCAGCGCGCCGTCCTTGTCCGCTTCCTCGAGTTTGCCCTTGCTAACTGCCTTGTCCAGCTGCTTCCGGATCCCGGAGAGGCCTTTCTGGACCAGATCATCGCTGATGTCGTGCAGCACCACGGAATATCCCGCTTGGGCCGCTACCTGGGCAATGCCGCTGCCCATCTGGCCAGCGCCGACCACCATAATGTTCTTGACTGCCATGCGAAGCACCTCCTGTTGTTTCAGCAAAAACGCTTGAGCAATACCATTTCGAGCCTTTTACCACCTATAACCGCAAGCGCGTGAACATGAATCAGCCGTCCACTCGGATCAGCATAGCGTCGCCCTGCGCCAGCCCGGAGCAGATGCCGCAGACACCGATGCCGCCTCCGCGCCGTTTTAGCTCGTAGGCCAGAGTCATCACGATGCGGGCCCCTGTGGCTCCGATGGGGTGCCCGTAGGCGATGGCCCCGCCGTTGACGTTGACCTTGGCCTCCATCTGCTCCCGGGAAAGCCCCAGGATGCTGCAGGCGCTGATAAGCGTCACTGCGGAGAAGGCCTCGTTGATCTCCACCAGATCCACATCATCCATCCCCATGCCGTTCTGCTCCAGGACCTTGGCTATGGCCAGCCCGGGAACAGTGGCGATGTCCTTTGTGGGCTGGGAGACCTCGGCGTAGTCGATCACCCGGAACAGGGGCTTCATCCCCATCTCCTCCGCCTTGTCCCGGCTCATGACCAGGCAGACGTCGCCCCCGTCATTGACTCCCGGAGCGTTTCCGGCAGTGATGGATCCGGCCTGGCCGGTTACCAGACTGGTGTGGTTGAACACCGGAGGCAACTTGGCCAGGCCCTCCAGGGTCGTCTGCGGACGCGGCTGCTCGTCCCGGGACAAAACGTCCGTCTTCTTGCCCGCGGTGATCTCCACGGGGAAGACCTCGTCCTCCAGGCGTCCCTCCTCCATGGCCTGTGCCGCGGCCATCTGGGAGTGCAGGGCCCATTCGTCGTTGTCCTGACGGGTGTAGCCGAACTCGTCGCTGGTCTCCGAGCCGTGCAGGGCCATGTGCCGGTCGTAGAACGTGTCCCACAGCCCGTCGTGGACCATGAGGTCGAAAACCTGGGCGTCGGGCATGGCCATCCTCTGCCCGAAACGCATCTGGGGCAGGGCGTAGGGGCAGTTGGACATGCTCTCCTGCCCTCCCGCCACGGCGATCTCCGCCCGGCCCAGCAGGATCATCTGCACCGCGAGGTCCACGGTCTTGATCCCGGAGGAGCAGACCTTGTTCACGGTTATGCTGGGCACATGCTCGGGCAGGCCCGCCAATATGGCCGCCTGTCTGCTGGGGACCTGCCCGCACCCAGCAGTGACCACCTGTCCCATGGCCACGTAGTCCACATCCTCGGTGGTGACGCGTCCCTGTGTGCGGCGCAGGACCTCCTGAATGGCCAGGGCGCCCAGCTCCGGGGCGTCGTATTCCCTCAGGCCGCTACCCAGCCTGCCGTAGGGTGTACGGCAGGCCTCCACACAGACCACCTCCCGCTGCTTGCCGTACTGATTGCCGGTTTTGCGGCCCAAACCCCCGAACTCCGGCTTGCGCTTTGCGAAGCCATGGGGTTGGGCCTGCGCGTAAACATCCTTCCTTCGCCTCTGTAGCTTTTGCGGGATATCGCTCATATTGAACACCATAGAGTAGCGGTTAAATGGACTTATGTCATTTTAGCTTAGAGCAAAGCGACGTCAACATAAAAACGGTGCAGTATAAATGTATCTTGCTGTAACACTTGACTATACTACTGTGGAAAACTTTGGTAAAAGAAGTAGCAGGGCTATTTTTTGCTCATCCGATGCACTGCATCCTTGACCTCATCCACGGAGGATTCTTCCTCGATAGTGGAGAGATCGCCCAACTCCTCGCCGCTCCAGGCCTTCTTCAGCACGCGCCGCATGATCTTGCCGCTACGCGTCTTGGGCAGCATCTCCACGAACTCGATCCCCTTGAACACCACCACCGGGCCCATGGTGTCCCGCACGTGCTGCAGAATCTCCTTTTCCAGCTCCGGGGAGGGATCGTACCCGCTTCGCAGGACCACAAAGCCCAGACAGACCTGCCCCCGCAGCTCGTCGGGCACTCCAGCCACAGCTGCCTCGCCCACCGCCGGATGCTTGACCAGGGCATTCTCCACCTCGATGGTCCCGATGCGGTGATCGGAGATCTTGATCACCTCATCGGAGCGGCCGGTGAACCAGACATAGCCGTCGGTGTCCATGCTTGCCGCGTCGCCGCAGTAGTAGGCCCCGGAAGAGCCCATGGTCTTTTCCCAGTACTCCTCCTTGTAATGCTCCGGGTCGCCGTACAGGGTGGGAGTCTGCCCCGGCCAGGGCCTGCGGACCACCATGGTCCCCTTTTCCCCGGGAAGCAGGCTCCGGCCGGTGATCTCGTCCACCACCTCCGGGATGATCCCGGGCACCGGAACGCAGGCCGAGCCCGGCTTGATGGGCTTGGTCTCCAGGCCGTAAGGGTTGGCGAACATGGGTCCGGAAGACTCGGTCTGCCACATATGGTCCATCACCGGAATGCGGTCCTGGAAGGCCTCCTTTTGCAGCCACTCCCAGACCGGGGGATTTAGGACCTCTCCCGCACAAAAGACGCGCTCCACGGAGGCAATGTCGTGCTTGCGGGCCTCCTCCACTCCGAGCATCATCAGCGCCCGCGCCGCGGTGGGGGAGAACCAGGCCCCAGTCACCTTGTGCGTCTCGATCACGTCCCACCACATATCCCGGCTGGGATAGTTCGGGGTCCCCTCGTAAAGAATGGAGGCGCATCCGGAGAGCAGGGGCTCGTAAACGTTGTAGCTGTGGCCCACGATCCAGCCGATGTCCGAGGTGCAGAACCAGATGTCGTCCGCCTTCCTACCGTAGATCCAGTCCGCCATGCAGTAGATGTATACCTGGTACCCCCCGTGACACTGCACTGTGGGCTTGGGCTTCTTGGTGGTGCCCGAGGTGGGCAGAATGAAGAGGTGTTCATTGGCCTCCATCTCCTGGAAGTCGCCGCTGTGCTGCTCGCCCTGCTTCAAAAACTCCTGCCAGGTCAAATCCCGCCCCTGGGTCATCTCCGGGGTGTCCTGACCCCGGATGAACACGGCCACGGACTCCACGCCCTTTTCCGAGGTCTCCACCCCCTTGTCGAACATCTGTTTGAGGTAGACCGGCTTGCCCGCCCTGGAGCCCTGATCCTGCACCAGGGCCGCCTTGGGCGTGGTCAGGTCGATGCGGTCCGCGATTGCCCCGGAGGAGAAACCGGCGAACACGGCCACGTGGATCGCCCCTATGCGGGCGCAGGCCAGCATGGCCGCGGCGGAGTCGATGGACATGGGCATGTAGATCATGACCCGGTCTCCACGGCCCACTCCCAGGCCTCTCAGGGATGCGGCGTACTGCTTCACCAGATCCAGGAGCTCGTTGTAGGTGAGGGTTCTGGTCTCCCCGCGCTCCCCGGAGACCTCGATGAAGGCCGGCTTGTCCCCCCGGCCTTTGATGATCTTGTGGTCCAGACAGTTGTAGCAGATGTTGGTCGTCCCCCCCTTGAACCACTGAAAGGTGGGATAGTCCCATTCAAATGTCTTCTCCCACGGCTGGAACCAGTGGATATCCGCCATGGCGCTTTGGGCGGCCTCTCTCCAGAAACCCACGGGATCCTTTTTGGCGTAGTCCCACATCTTCTCGTAGTCTCTGGTAAACAAGGAATTACTCATGGCTCCCCCCTCCTTGTTCAGGTTAGAGGACACCCAGGAACGCCCTGGCACAACAGTCTCCCAGGCTGCCCAGGTCCTCGCAGACAGTTACCCCGTTTTCCCGCAGGGCCTCGATCTTGCTCCGGGCGGTGCCGCTGCCGCCGCTGATCACCGCCCCGGCGTGGCCCATGCGGCGACCCGGTGGCGCGGTCAAGCCGGCAACAAAGCCCACCACCGGCTTATGCATCTCCCTGGCGGCGAACTCCGCGGCCCGTTCCTCCGCGTCGCCTCCGATCTCGCCCACGATGAGCACGCCCGCAGTCTCCGGATCCCGCTCGAATGCCTCCAGGGCGTCCAGAAAACTGGTTCCGTTGACCGGGTCGCCCCCGATGCCCAGGCAGGTGCTCTGCCCGATCCCCTGCTTGGTCAGCTGATCCACCACCTCGTAGGTCAGGGTCCCGGAACGGGAGACCACGCCGATGGGCCCTCCAGGCTTGTGGATAGCCCCGGGCATGATGCCCACCTTGGATCTGCCCGGGCTGATTATCCCCGGACAGTTGGGGCCGATGAGACGGAGCTGGCTGCTTTGCAGATGGGTCTTCACCCGGAGCATATCCAGCACCGGGATGCCTTCCGTAATGGTCACCGCCAACCCGATTCCCGCATCCGCAGCCTCCAGGACTGCGTCCGCAGCCAAGGTGGGGGGCACGAATATCAGGCTGCAGTTGGCCCCTGTATCCTCAACCGCCCCGGCAACGGTGTCGTACACCGGGACCCCTTCCATCTCCTGACCGCCCTTGCCCGGAGTAACCCCGGCAACCACTGCGGTCCCGTAGTCCAGGCACTGCCTGGTGTGGAACCGGCCCTCGCGTCCGGTTATGCCCTGGACTACGACCCGGGTGTTCTCGTCCACGTAGATGCTCATAGTATTATCCCGCTTGGCTATGTACCACAGCTCATGCGTTGCCCCCAGGCGCACCCCCAACAATGGCGGCGATCTGCTGCGCCGCTTCCCGGACATCTCCGGCTGTGCGCAGGTCCAGCCCGGACTCGGCCAGGATGCGCCGGCCTTCCTCCACGTTGGTCCCTTCCATGCGGACCACCACCGGGAGGTTCAATCCGACTTGCTCCGCGGCCTGGACCACTCCCCGGGCCAGGACGTCGCAGCGCAGGATCCCGCCGAAGATGTTGATCAGAACGGCCCGAACGCTGTCGTCGGAGAGCAGGATCTTGAAGCCGTTCTCCACCATTTCCGCGCTTGCCCCGCCGCCCACGTCCAGGAAGTTGGCCGGCTCCGCCCCGGCCTGCTTGATGAGGTCCATGGTGGCCATGGCCAGGCCCGCGCCGTTGACCATGTTCCCCACATTGCCCTCCATCTTGATATAGTTCAGCCCGTACTCCGAGGCCTGCCTCTCCAGGGGATCCTCCTCCTCCGGGTCCCTGTACGCGGCCAGGTTCTGGTGGCGGACCAGCCCGTTGTCGTCAAAGGCCGCCTTGGCGTCCAGAGCGATCACCCGCTTGTCCGTGGTGATCACCAGGGGATTGATCTCCAGAAGGGAGCAGTCCTGATCGATGAAGATGCGATACATCCTGCCCAGCAGGGCCATGAATTCCTTGCGGGCCTCCGGGAGGAGATCCAGGCCGAAGGCGACGCGGCGGCAGTGATAGGGATACATCCCCAGCAGGGGATCCACGTGGACCGTGACTATCCTCTCCGGGCTCTCCCGGGCCACCTCCTCGATGTCCACTCCCCCGGCGTCGCTGGCCACAACCGCGATTTTGCCCGCGCTCCGGTCCGGGAGGAAGCTCAGGTAGAGCTCTTGCTCTATATCCAGCCCCTGCTCCACCAGGAGCCGATTGACCGGCTGGCCCCGTTCCCCGGTCTGATGGGTCACCAGATTCATGCTAAGCAGGCTGGAAGCGACGGACTGCACCTCCTCCCTGGAGCGGGCCAGCTGCACGCCGCCGCCCTTGCCCCGCCCCCCGGCGTGAATCTGGGCCTTGAGCACCACAGGATAACTACCCAGATCCTCCGCCGCGGAGACCGCTTCCTCCACACTGAAGGCCGCTCCGCCGGCGGGAACGGGAATCCCGTAACGGGCAAAGATCTCCTTGGCCTGGTATTCGTGGATCTTCATGCGCTGTGGCTCCT
>JAIPEP010000059.1 GCA_021737085.1 Desulfohalobiaceae bacterium
AATTCACCGGGCTCACCCCGGAGGACAGCCTTTACCGGGTGATCGAGATCGTCATCGAGCAGGGGCAGAGGCTCGTTCCCATCCTGGAGGAGGGCCGCCTGACCGGAGTGGTAACCCGGACGGACCTGATCAACTGGCTGGTGGAGGAGCCGGCCCGGATACCGGAGTCCCTATCCCAGCATAGGCTCCGGGAGCGAAGGGTGGGCTCTCTGATGCGCAACAGGCTCCCTCAGGAGGTCTACAGCCTGCTGCAGCAGATGGGCCGGCTGGCCAGGGACATGGGGTACACCGCCTACGCTGTGGGCGGGTTCGTCCGGGATATCCTGCTCCAGCACCCCAACTACGACCTGGACCTGGTGCTCGAGGGCGACGGGATCGAGTTCGCCGCGCAACTGGTCCGTTTACTTGGCGGGCGCTACCGCTCGCACAAAAAATTCCGCACGGCAGTGGTCATCCTCCCCGACGGCCACCGCATCGACGTGGCCACCGCCAGGCTGGAGTACTACGAGCATCCGGCAGCCCTGCCCACAGTAGAGCTGTCCTCGATCAAGATGGATCTCGTGCGTCGCGACTTCACCATCAACGCCCTGGCCATCCAGCTAAACCCGGAGAGCTTCGGCGAGCTGGTGGATTTCTTCGGCGGGCAGAAGGACATCAAGGAGCGGGTCATCCGCGTGCTGCACTCGCTCAGCTTCGTGGAGGACCCCACCCGCATCCTGCGGGCGGTGCGCTTCGAACAGCGCTTCTCCTTCCGCATCGGGAGCCAGACGGAGAGGCTCATTCGAAACGCCCTGCGCCTGAATATGTTCCACAAGCTCTCCGGAAGCCGCATATTGCAGGAGCTAAAGCTCCTGCTGGAAGAGGACGATCCCCTGAGCTGCCTCTGGCGTCTGGAGCATCTGGGGGTGCCGGAGAACATCCATCCCCTGCTGCAGATCACGCAGAACAAACAGGAAATCCTGGAGGAGGTGGGCCGGGTCTTGGACTGGTACGCCCTGCTCTACGAAAGCCCTCTTCCCGAAAGATGGAAAGTCTTTCTGCTAGGATTCTGCGAAGGACACGACATAAAGGAGTGCCGATCCCTGCTCCAACGGCTCCAGTTCTCCCCCAAGCAGGAACAGTCCTTCCTCCGCATGGTGGAGAACGTGCACCAGGCGCGGAGGGATTTGTCCACCTGGAGGAAGGGGAAACAAAGGCTCAGCGACCTCTACTTTATCCTCTCCGGCCTGAGCATCGAGGCGGAGCTCTATCTCATGGCCACCGGAAGGACGGAGTTAATCAGGAAGCAGCTCTCCCACTACCTGAGCCTGCTCAAGAACACCCGTATCGATATCTCCGGGGAGGACCTGAAGGCCATGGGCCTTACTCCGGGTCCGGCCTACTCCCGTATTTTCCAGGAGGTGCTGCGGGCCAAGCTGGACGGAGAAGTCAGGGATCGTGAGGCCCAGCTCAATCTGGCCCGGGAGCTGATCCGGGAGGAGGAGCAGGGATGAGCCCGGGTCGCTGCAGGCAGGCTTGACCACACAAACCCATGTAAAGTATAGGAAATGAATCGGTAGTCTGCACTTGGCTCGAAAATAATACCCTGGAATCACTTTCGAAACTTACTTGATCCCTGGAGAAAAAGGCCGGGCGCAGGCAGTCCTGGGGCACCTGCACCTCGTCTCGGTTCTTTCCAGGCCCGACATCCTATGCGTATATCCGTGATCGGCGCAGGTGAGTGCGCTGGAGAGATCTATGGCCTAGCCCGCGAGGTGGGGCGAATCCTGGCGGAAAGGGGCCACATCCTTGTCTGCGGCGGCATGGGTGGCGTAATGGAGGCGGCCAGCAAGGGGGCCTGCCTGGCCGGAGGACAGGTGATCGGCATCCTTCCCGGCTCCGATCCCCGCGAGGCCAATCCCTTCGTCACCTGTGCCGTGACCACGGAGATGGGGATCATGCGCAACTATCTCGTGGTCCAGAATGGCGGTGCCGCTATTGCCCTCTCCGGTGGGTACGGTACCCTGTCCGAAATCGGCATGGCTCTGAAGCTGGGACGCAAGGTATTACTTCTGGGGGGATGGAAACAAATCGACGGAGTACAGCCCGTCGCGAGCCCGGAGGAGGCCGTGGACCGGGCCCAGGCTCGCTGAGGCAGCTGTCCGGCCCGTATAAACAATCACTGCAGAGGGCGCACAAAGCAAATCTGGAGCAGAGGGACGAGATATGGACCGCATTTGGGCTCCGTGGCGCATCGAATACATCTTGGGACCCAAGCCAGACGAGTGCATTTTCTGCATCCCGGAGACGGAAGAGGAGGACCGGGAACGCCTGATCCTGCACCGGGCGATCCACAATTTCGTCATCATGAACCGGTATCCCTACAACAACGGCCATCTCATGGTTACCCCCTACCGCCACGTCTTCGCCCTGACCGATCTGGAGCCGGAGGAGAGCCATGAGATGATGGATCTGATACAGCGGACCTCCACCATCATGTGGGAGGTATTCACCCCCGACGGGCTGAACATCGGGCTCAACATCGGCGAGGCCGCTGGCGCGGGCATAGAGGAGCACCTGCACTTCCACCTCCTGCCCAGATGGACCGGGGACCACTCCTTCATGGCGGTATTCGGGGAGACCATGGTCATTCCCGAACATCTCCGGGCCGCCTATGACAGGCTAAAGCCCCGATTCGAGGCAATCGGAAAAGCATAAAGGAGACAAACCATGCGCTATGTCAAGGCCCTGCTCGTTTTACTGCTCTTTGTCCTGGGGCTCACCTTTTTCATCCAGAACGCGGAGATGTTCACCGCCTCCCTGTCCTTACGCTTCCAGATCTTTGACTTTGGCGGCCGCTCCGGACCCATCCCCTTTTATATGTTCCTTTTGCTCGCCTTCCTTATTGGCGGCCTGGTCAGCTTTCTCTACCTCGTTGCGGACAAGATAAAGCTGCACAAGGAGCTCAAGAACAAAAAATCCCGAATCAGCAGCCTGGAAAAGGAACTCTCCTCCCTGCGCAACATGAGCCTGGACGAGGGCAAGCAACGGGAGGAGAACGTCTAGACTCCGGACCTGTCCTTCTCCTGGCAAGCTCAGGGCCATGCACGGAGCCCGACGCCTTATCCGGTCGGCCCACCTGCCCGGGAAAGTTTTCACTCACCCGCCCGCGCGTATGGCACTGCGGGCAAGGGGGATAAGTACAGCCCTATGATCATCAGAGCCCTCCATTCCCTGGGCAATCGTCTCCCCTTTTTCCGGGGAAGAAAATTGTCCCCCCAGTCCCTGATATCCTACAGGCGGGGCCGGCCCTTCCCCTACACGGATACTCAGACCGCCATCGAAGAGCTCAGCCGCCTGGCCAAGCATACTCCCGAGGCAGTGGAGGTCTATCTGGCCCTGGGCAACCTGCACAGGGCCCAAGGGGACATCGAGCGGGCCATTCGGATCCGCAAGACCCTCACCGCCAGGCAGGATCTGAATGCGCACTACCTGGCCAAGTCCATGTACGAGCTCGGCCTGGACTATCGGCGGGGCGGCTTCCTGGACCGGGCGGGAGAGGCCTTTGAACAGGCCCGGGAAATCCTGGGGGACGACCCGGTACTGTTGGAGGAGATGGCCGGCTTGGCCGCATCCACAGGGGAATACGCCACAGCAGCGGAATACTACCGGCTTCTGAAGCAACCCCTGGCCAGGGCCCACTACATCGTGCAGGAGGCCAAGAACGAAGCTGGAAAGAACGGGGTGATAACGGATAAGGCATCCCTCAAGATGGCAATCCGGATCTATCCCGGCTCGGTGGAGGCTTGGCTGGAGCTTTTGATCCGCGACTGCAGCTTCGCCGCCTGGGGCGATCTGGCCTCCGATTTCCGGATGGCCCTAAAGAAGATCGACCCTCCTCTGCACTTCGTTGTCCTTGAAGGCCTTATCCGCTATCTGGTAAGCCAAAAGGAAGAGAACGAGATTTTTACCCCAGACCTGGCCCCGGAGCCGGCCAGGGTCCTGCTCAACGAACTGGTCAAGATGGAGCCGGACACCATATTGTCCTACTATGCGGCCTGGTTCGCCCTGCAGATCAAGGACACTTCCCAGGCCCTGGACTGGCTGCACCACTGCCTGGAACGCGACTCGGACTTCTGGCCCGCCCGGGTGGAACTACTGGCGCTTCAGTCCAGGGAGGAGAACCTCCCCCTGGAGTTTCAGGCCCAGCTAGACTTCCTCTTAAGGCGCTTCCGGCGGCAAAGGCGCTTTATGTGCCGCTCCTGCGGCCTGGGGCGGGAACAGATCTTTTTCCTCTGCTCCCGCTGCCATAGCTGGCACTCCATCACTTTTGTCAAATAGGTTCAAGGTTCAGCGTTCAAAGTTTCATGGTACTGGCTCACAATAGCAGAGCTCGAGGAGTCCGAAACTGCGCCTGTGATCACGCTGAATGGCTCTGGGTGATAGCATATGCTGTAGAACAGCCGGAAGGCCGGATGATTCTGATGTTTTTTTCGTGTTGGGCCTGCTTCTCCGTGGATATCTATGAGCCGAAACTTTGCAAAACAGAGTGACACCGCAAGTGCCCCCTTAACTCAGAGGACTTTTCGTTGCAGAAGTCTTCGGTCCTGAATTCTTGAACCTTGAACGGGGAACCTTGAACCCGGAACGCCCCGCATGAGCACCCAGAACCGCAAGCTGACACCCATGCTGGAACAGTACCTGCGCATCAAGCAGGATTACCCGGATGCGCTTTTGTTCTTCCGCATGGGAGACTTCTACGAGCTCTTCTTTGAGGATGCCCGCACCGCCGCCCGCGAGCTGCAGATCGTCCTCACCTCCCGCAACAAGGAGAGCGAAGAACAGATTCCTATGGCCGGGGTGCCTCACCATTCGGTAGAGGAATACCTGAAGACACTGCTGGAGCGTCGCTACAAGATCGCCATCTGCGAGCAGATGGAGGACCCCGCCCAGGCCAAGGGCTTGGTGGAGCGGGCGGTCACCCGCATCCTAACCCCGGGCACTGTGGTGGAGGACTCCTCCCTGCAGGCCAAACAGAACAACTACCTTGCAGCGGTCTGTCTGCGAGACTCCGGAAGCGAGGGAGGCCTGTGCTGGCTGGACTACTCCACCGGGGAGTGGAGCGGGATCCAAAGCAAGCAGCCCGGAGAGATCTGGCAGTGGCTAATCAAGCTCTCCCCCGGGGAGATACTCTGCCCGGAAGGCCTTGCCCTGCCCGAGGGAATGGAGGAGATCAAGGACCGCATCACCCGGCTTCCCTTCTCCGCCTACTTCGAGCCCAAACGGGCCAGGGAGATCCTCTGCCGCGTGCAGGACACCACCAGCCTCAAGCCCCTGGATCTGGAGGACAAGCCCAGGCTCGTCCAGGCCTGCGGTGCGGTGCTCACCTATCTGAGCCAGACCCAGAAGGATGACCTGTCCCACCTGCGGGGCTTCTCCCCCCTGGATCTGTCCCGTCATCTCCTTCTGGACGAGGCCACGGAAAGCAATCTGGAAATCTTCCGCCGCCTGGACGGGGAACGGGGCCAGGGGACCCTGTGGCACGTCCTGGACGAGACCATGACCCCCATGGGCGGGCGGCTCTTGCAGAAGCGCCTCAAGCAGCCCTACCGCGATCTGGGCCCCATCCGGGCCACCCAGGAAGCGGTGGGCTTCTTCCTGGGGCAGGAGGAGAGCGCCCGCGCCCTGCGCGGGGCCCTGGACGGCGTTTACGACCTGGAGAGGCTCTGCACCCGGATCACCTTGCAGCGCAGCAGCCCCAAGGACTTCGAGGCCCTGCGGAATAGCCTTCTGGGACTGCCCCGGCTGCAGCGGATCCTGGAAGCCGCGGCGGAGGGTAGCGACACAGGCTTGCCCCGCGAGATCCGCGGGGTGATGCAGGCCTGGGACTCCCTGGAGGATGTGGCGGAGCTGTTGCAGAACAGCCTGGTGGACAGCCCGCCCCAGCTGGTTACCGAGGGAGGTCTCTTCCGCCAGGGTTACAGCCCTGAGCTGGACGAGCTATTGGAGCTCACAGAGCACGGCGAGGCCAAGCTCTCCGAGATCCTGGCCCGGGAGCAGAGGGAGCAGGACCTGCCCAAACTCAAGCTGGGCCACAACCGGGTCTTCGGGTACTACTTCGAGCTGTCCCGGGCCCACAAGGGCTCCGTCCCGGAGCACTTCATCCGCAGGCAAACCCTGGTCAACGCGGAGCGCTACGTCACCGAGGAGCTGAAAGAGCTGGAGGAGCGCATCTTCCAGGCCAGCGAGCGCCGCAAATCCCTGGAGCAGGACCTGTTCCACGATCTGCGCCGCCGGGTCCTGGAGGCCTCGGACCGGATCCGGGCTGCGGCGGAGCGCGTGGCCCGGCTGGACTTCTGGCAGTGCCTGGCCGAGGCCGCCCGGGAGCGGGAATGGACCCGGCCGGAGCTGCACAGCGGGCTGGAGGTGGAGATCGAGCAGGGCAGGCATCCAGCTGTGGAGGACGCCCTGGGCCGCTCCGAGTACATCCCCAACGACCTCCGGATGGACGGCGAGCGCCGCATCCTCTTGATCACCGGCCCCAACATGGCGGGCAAGTCCACTGTGCTGCGCCAGGCAGCCATCATAGCCATCCTGGCCCAGATGGGCTCCTATGTCCCCGCGGACCGGGCGAGCCTGGGGCTGTGCGATCGCGTCTTCACCCGCGTGGGCGCCTCGGACAACCTGACACGGGGCCAGTCCACCTTCATGCTGGAGATGATCGAGACCGCCCGTATCCTGCGCCAGGCGGGAAAGCGGAGCCTGCTCATCCTGGACGAGATAGGCCGGGGCACGAGCACCTTCGACGGCCTATCCCTGGCCTGGGCTATCGTGGAGAATCTGGCCCGCAGGGGGGAGGGGGGAGTCCGGACCCTCTTCGCCACCCACTACCACGAGCTCACCGATCTCGCTTCCGGCTCCGGGCCGGTGGCCAACATGAACATCGCGGTCAAGGAGTGGAACGGGGAGATCGTCTTCCTGCGCAAGCTAGTCCCCGGTCCCGCGGACAAGAGCTACGGCATCGAGGTGGCCCGGCTGGCCGGGGTGCCCAAGCCGGTAACCCAGCGGGCCAAGGAGATCCTGGCCCGGCTGGAGGCCGGAAGCGAGTACCTGCGTCCCGCTGCACAGAGGCAGGCAAGGACCGGTTCGAAGCTGCTTCCCGGCATCTCCTCGGGGAAGCGGGAAGAGAGCCATACTCCCCAAGAGAAGCGGGAGAGCCATCCCCTGCTTGCAGAGCTGGAACGTATGGACCCGGAGGACATGACCCCCTTGCAGGCCCTGCAGACACTCGCGGAATGGAAGCAGAGGTGGGGAAGCCATAGAACAGAGGACGGAGGTCGGAGTTCGGAGGTCGGAGTTCTGGGGTCGGAGTTCGGAGATGGGAAGTCGGAGGACGGAAGTCGGACATGGGAAGAGGAACAAGAAAGGGGCCAGGCACCGGAGCGGGGAGACGCCCCCGAGGCGGGCGAAGCCTGAGGCAATACGGAGCCGAGAGGGAAGAGAGGATGAAGGCCAGTAAATTTTCCGGCACTGCTCTGGCAGTGGTTGCCCTCGTCCTGGTAGCAGCCTGCCTGCTCCCGGCCGGATGCGGCAAGAAAAAGTGGCCCAGTCCGCGGACGGAGAAGGATCGTTTCTCCTGGGCCTCGGTCCAGGCCAGCCGGGACGACTCCTGCCTGGTGATCCGCGGTAAGCTGCAGGGAGCGACCCGGAACCTGAAGGGAGTAAACCTGCTACTGGAGACCAGCCAGGAGCTCTGCCCGGGATGTCCCTTCAGTCCCAACCAGAGGGTGGTCTATTCCCTGAGAGATCCCTCCCTGAGGCGGGAGGGGGCCCGGGTGACCATCACCCACTGTCCGGTGGAGCCGGACACCGCTCTACGCCTGCGGCTGGACGGAGTGAACGTCTTCCAGCAGATCCCGGATGCTCCTTCGGATGTCGTGGGGCTTAAGGCAAACAGAACCAACTCCACCACGTTTTAAGCTTCGAACTTTGAACTTTAAGCTTTGAGCTTCGAGCTAGTTAAATCCAAGCCGCAGCGGCGATTCCCATAGCGAGGAGCGCTCCCGCGCCGATCTGCCTCCAGGAAACGGGAACCCGGCCCCGCCAGGCCTCCGGCTCGTCCAGCCCCCTTGCGGCGATGGCCAGGGTCTGCTGCCAAGTGGTCCGGGCAAGCACACGGAGCACGGTCTGGATCCAAAGGCGGAGCCTGGTGGCGGCCCCCCGGCGGACCTTGCGCATCCTGAGGCTCATCCCGGCCTGCCGCAGAATGCGCAGGGTCAGCGGCAGGAAATGGATCATCAGAGCCAAGCCCAGGGCCCCGCGCCAACTCCTCTCCCCCGCTACGGGGCGCAGCAGCCGGTCCACTGCCAGGCCTATCTGCCGGGTGGAGGTGACCGCCGTAAGGCACAGCCCCCCGAGGATGAGGATCATTAGCCTGAGGCCCAGAAGGCCGGCCTGATGCAGGGCGGCGAAGGGAGCGGCCCCCTCCCAGAGCTCGAAACCCGCCTTGAGCAGGACCCAGAGCAAAAGGAGGATTATCACCGCCCGCAGGCTAACCGGACGCAGCTCTCCCCGCCCGGGGGCCAGCAGCCCCACCAGCACCAGGCCCGCCAGATAGCAGGCCAGCCCCACCGGTCCGGCCTGCCAGGTGAAGATCCCCAGACAGAGACCCACCCCCAGCTTGACCAGAGGGTCGGTCCGGTGCAGCGCTGCTCCGGCCGCACCCGGACTTCTGCCTCCGTCCGTGCGGATTCCGGCAAGCGTGTCTTCCTTCATCCCCATCCTCTCACCACAGCCCCTCCACCAGGGACCCTTCGCGCTGCCAGAGACAGGGGGGCCGAACGCCGTGCTCCGCCGCCCTGTCCAGGAGGGACTCCGGAGGTCCCTGGCCCACCAGTTCCCCGTGGTCCAGGAGGAGCATCTCCCGGGCCAGGTCCAGCACGGGTTCCAGATCGTGGGTGGCCACCACCTGGGTCACTCCCCGCTCCGCGTTGTCCCGCAGGATCTGCCGGAACTCGCGCACCGCGGGATAGTCCAGCCCGGAAAAGGGCTCGTCGTAGAGAAGGATCCGCGGTCCGCCCATCAGGACTGAGGCCAGGCACAACTTGCGCCTCTGCCCCCCGGAGAGGTGCTCCACCGGAGTGTCCCACAGCGGCGAAAGCCCCATCCGGGAGGCCAGGCCCTCGGCCCGCCTCAGGTTCTCCGGGTTCCCGGGGTCCGTCCCGAGAAGGATGTCCTCGCCCACGGTGGTGCCCAGGATCTGCAGCTCAGCCTCCTGCAGGAGCAGGCCGGTGCGGCGGCGCACCTGCTTTTCCTCTCCGGGTATGACCCGCCCCTGGACAGAGATACTCCCCTGCTGCGGGGTGAAGAGCCCCGCCAGGAGCAGGAGCAGAGTGGACTTGCCGCTGCCGTTGGCGCCGGACAGGACGGCCAGGCCGCCTGGCTCCAGGGAAAAGCCAACGTCTCTCAGAACGGGAGTTTTGCGACTATAGCCGAAGGTAAGGTTTTCCGCCCGGATCATAGGCTGTCCCCGAAACGGCGGTGGAAGAAGCGGGCCGCGGCCGCAACAGCGGCGATCTGCAGACAGTCCGAGACCACAAAGGGGAGCATACCCGCGGCCAGGGCCTTGTCCCAGCCCACGTCCAGGCTGGCCTTGAGCCAGGGCAGGCCGATGCCGTAGATGGGCACATACCCCAGAACCGCCAGACCCAAGGCCCAGACCCAGGGCAGGTGTCCCTCGCGGATCACTCTCCGGGCCTGACCGGTCACCAGCGGAGTTAGAAGAAAACCCAGCAGATATCCCCCGCTGGGCCCCAGAATATGTCCCAGACCCGAGGTGCCACCGGAAAAGACGGGCAGGCCCACGAGGCCGGCCAGAAGATAGAGGCCCACTGCGCTGGAGCCTGCCAGCGGCCCCAGAAGGAATCCCGCCAGCAGGACGAAAAGGACCTGAAGGCTGATGGGCACCGGCCCCAGAGGGAAATGGGCATAGGCGCCCATGGCGATCAGGGCGGCGAGCAGAGCGGTCCAGACCAGCCTGTGCAGCGAGGCGAAGGAGGGGCTAAGAACCTGTTGCGTCATGAAGGGCTCCTTGAAGCAAAGTCCCGGATGGTGTGTCCTCCCTTGCAGGTAAGGGACCGGGCTGCCTCCAGGTCCTAGGCCGAAGCCGCTCCTTTGTCAACCCTGATATAAATCCAGGTTGACATAGAGGATTGCACGCCGCGTTTGACACCCGAAGCCATGCGCATTATCAACATTTTCATGGCTCGCTGCGCCTGCGGGAAAGTGATTCTGGGCGCAGCGGACCGGAACCCGTAGGCAAAAGGACCCCAAGTGCAGGATCAGGCCAGCAAGGAACGCATTCTCCACGCCCTCCTCTCCGGCGGAGAGGTATCCGGGCAGTCACTGGCTGACGCGGCAGGAATCTCCCGTACAGCCGTGTGGAAACATATCTCCGGGCTCCGGGACCTGGGCTTTAGCATCCAGGCCGGGGCGGGCAAGGGATACCGACTGCTGCAGACACCGGACAGCCTGCACCCCCTCGTGGTCCGCCCCGGCCTGACCACCCAAACTTTGGGCCAAACTCTGGAATACCGCGAGGAGGTGGATTCCACCCAGCGGGTGCTCCGGGAGCTGGCCCGGGATGGCTCTGCCGAGGGGTGCGTGGTCCTGGCGGAACGCCAAATGCGGGGCAAGGGCCGCAGGGAGCGGGGCTGGGATTCGCTTCCCGGCGGCGTGGCCATGTCCGTTTTGTTTACCCCTCGTCTTGCCCCGGACCGCATCTCCCAGTTCCTGCTACTGGCCGGAGTGGCCGTGGCAGAGGCAGTGAACGGGCAAACCAAAATCCGGGCCGGACTGAAATGGCCCAACGACGTGCTCCTGCAGGGCAAGAAGATCGGCGGGATCCTGGCGGAAATGGCCTCGGACGCGGAGCGCATCGAGCACCTCATCCTGGGCATGGGGCTCAACCTAAACACCGCACCACAAAACATCCCCCCCGGGATCCGGGACAGCGCGACCTCCGTCCGGGCCGAGTGCGGGGGCCCTATCTCCCGCCCCCGGCTGGTCCGGGATCTGCTAGCCAGACTGGAACACTACTACTTTCGTCTTCTGCAGAGCGACTTCTCCCCTGTCCGACAGGAGTGGCTGCGCCACAACGTCACTCTGGGCCGCAGGGTACGGGCGGACACGAACAACGCGGTCCTGGAGGGCCTGGCCGCAGACATCGACCATACCGGAGCCCTCCTCCTGCAGGACGATTCCGGGACCACGCACCGCCTTCTCGCGGCGGACATCTCTCTGCGGAGCAAAGAATAGACAACAGATTCCGGAAATCGGAGGTCGGAGGCCGGATGTCGAAGATCGTAGATCGGAGACCGGATACAATTCACTCTTTATCAGTCACCAGTCACGGTTCACGGATTACGGTTCACGGTTCACGCAATACCTAGTCACTGTCACAAATAACCAATAACAAATAACGATTCACAGGGAGTTTATGCACCACTTTCAGCACAAGAACCAGGAGCTATACGCCGAGGAGGTGCCCGTCCGGGAGCTGGCCCGGGACTACGGCACCCCGCTCTACGTCTACTCCGCGGCCACGCTGCGGCGGCACTTCCGGGCCTATGACTCCGCCTTCGACAAGGTGCGGCACATCACCTGCTTCTCCGTGAAGTGCAACTCCAACCTCAGCCTGCTGCAGCTATTGCGGCGCGAGGGCGCGGGCGCGGACATCGTTTCCGGGGGCGAACTGGCCAAGGCCCTGGAGGCGGGAATCGCACCGGAGAGAATCGTCTTCTCCGGAGTGGGCAAGCAGTATTGGGAGATGACCTATGCCCTGGAGGCAGGGATCCTCATGTTCAACGTGGAGTCGGAGCAGGAAATGGACCTCCTCTCCAGCGCGGCGCAGGACACAGGAGTCCCCGCCCGCATGAGCCTGCGGATCAATCCGGATGTGGACCCCGGGACCCACCCCTACATCTCCACCGGACTGAAGAAGAACAAGTTCGGGGTGGCCATGGATCTGGCCCCGGAGCTCTACAAACGGGCCGGAGAGGACCCCTGGCTGGAGCCCGTGGGGATCGATTGCCACATCGGCTCCCAGCTCACCCAGGTCTCCCCCTTCCTGGAATCCCTGCAGCGCCTGAAGGATCTCTATGCCCGGCTACAAGACATGGGCCTCTCCATCGACTACCTGGACCTGGGCGGCGGACTGGGCATCACCTACGGTGAGGAGGACCCGCCCCACCCCAAAGAGCTGGGCGAGGCACTGAGCCAGGCACTGGGGGACATGGATATCACCCTCATCCTGGAGCCAGGACGGGTTATCGCCGGAAACGCCGGGATCATGGTCACCCGGACCCTGTACACCAAGGAGACGGAGCTCAAGCACTTCACCGTGGTGGACGCGGCCATGAACGACCTGATCCGGCCCTCCTACTACGGGGCCTACCACCGCATAGCGGAGGTGGCTCCCCAGGGCAGGGAGGTCGCTGCCAG
>JAIPEP010000060.1 GCA_021737085.1 Desulfohalobiaceae bacterium
GGGTCAGGCCAAGGAGGTAATACCCTCCGTCCCAGGCGGGGCCGAAAACAACATCCGCAGTATCCAGGGCCCGGAAGGCCTCTTCCAGGATGGAAACCTCCAGCCCGGGGCAGTCCGAGCCGATGAGCACCGCTTTAGCGCATCCCTGCTCGAACATGAGCTGAAAGGCGTTTTCCATGCGCTCGCCAAGGGACTCTCCGGACTGCTCCACATAACAAAGCTCATGTCCCAGTAGCTCCCGGAAAGCCTGCTGCGAACCGCCTGCGTGGAAGATCCGTACCTGGACATCCCGCTGTTCATGCAACACATCTGCCAAATGCAGAACATGTTCCAGCATCCGGTAGTGCAAGTCGGCAGCACCTTGGGCCCCGAGCGCGGGAATCAGGCGGGTCTTGGTGCTGCCCGGCTCGGGGTAGCGGGTCAAGATGGCCAATGCGTCTTTTTGTTCCTGCATGTCACTAGCCGCGGTTCAGACGCCAGTCGTAGCGCTGGTATTCCACGCGCAGATTCTGTGCATTGGCGCGAAGGTATTCTGCGTCGTCCAGGTTGTAGAGAAAATCCGCCAGAAAGCGCAGGCGCTGTGGAAGGCTTCTACCGAAGTCGGTCCTGTACCAGTAAAATATCCGGGAAAGAATCACCTTTCCCGCTTTCCTGTCCAGAAGAAGGCCTCCCCCTCCCAGGAAGGAACGGACGGCCTGATTCAGCTCCTGATCCAGATTTTCCGGAGTGTAGATATCTATGGGGGGACAGGAGGAAGAGGCGCAGACCAGGGCGAAATGGATTCGCGGGTCCATTTCGCCGAGGGCGTGGCGCAGCCTGGGATCGCGTGGACCCAGCACCCGGAAGACAGAGTTCGGAGGCCTGCGGTTGGCCCGCAGGATACCGTGCTCCATGGTGTCCGGGGTGTAGCTTTCTTTCCCGATATCGTAGCGGATGCGCCGGAAGAATCTGGGTACCTCCTTGACTGAGTCGCGGATATCCAGCTCGATCACCCCGTGGATAACGATGACGTTGTACAGGTTGACCCAGAAGGCGATGGCCTCCTTTCTGTCGGAAAGCATCCCCGGATCGAAGGCGTGCAGGCTGCGGGCCGCCTCCACGTACTCGGCGTAGAGCTGGGAGCCCTTCATCCGTTCGTACTCCACACGGCCCATCTTGGTATCGAAGAAGGCCCCGCGGAGCTTGTTCATGCTCGCTTTCAGCTCGCGCGCCAGGTTTTCCGGGGGGATTTGGGCCCGGGGAGAGCCTTGGTTTAAAACCACGCTCCTCCTGGACCAGCGCTTGCGCAGGGAGCTTCTGCCTACTGGCCTGTCTCCGCCTTCCTCTGGGTGTCGCCTCTTCCTGGCCCGAAGGAGATGGGTCACGCTATTGATATATCCGATGTGGGCAAAGGCCTGGGGAAAATTGCCCAGGGACTGTTTCCAGACCGGGTCGTACTCCTCCGCGAGAAGGCCCAGATGGTTCGCAGAGCCCTCAAGCCTGCGCAGCAGGGACTCGGCCTCCTCCACACGGCCCAATTCGGCCAGGCAGGTCACCATCCAGAAGGAGCAAAGCAGGAACGCGCCTTCCTCGCCCTCCAGCCCGTCCTCCGCGAAGTAGCGATGAACGAGACCCTCCCGGACAAGCTCTCGTTGCACAGCATCCACTGTGGAGATAACCCGCGGGTCCTCGAAGGGCAGAAATCCCAGCATGGGGATGAGCAGGGCGCTGGCGTCCAGCGCGTCCGTGTCGAAGTGCTGCACGAAGGATCCTTTCTCCTCGCTGTACCCCTTTTCGCACACCTCGGCGTGGATGGCATCCCGAGTGCGCTCCCAGAGCCAGGTGTCCGCCTCGAAGCCGTAGCGCCTGGAGATGGTAAGGCCCCGGTCCAGGGCCACCCAGCACATCACCTTGGAATACACAAAATGCCAGGGCCCGTCGCGCACCTCCCAGATCCCGTAGTCCGCCTCCCGCCAATGGGATACCACGTAGTCGCAGATCTGCCTCAGTCCGGGCCACTGCTCCGTCCGGATCTTGCCCACATAGTCGGAGAGCTTGAGGGCCGCGTCCATGAGCTCGCCGTAAATGTCCAGCTGCTTTTGCTGGAAGGCGTCGTTGCCCACGCGTACAGGTCGGGATCCCTTGTACCCCTCCAAGTGGGGCAGGCTCGCCTCCGGAAGCTCCCGCTCCCCGCGCAGGCCGTACATGATCTGCATCCTCTCCGCGCCCTCCTGTTCGATGATCCGGCTTATCCATCCCAAAAAGCGCTCGATCTCGAAGAGGTGGCCCGTATTGAACAGGGCCTGCAGGGTGAAGGCGGTGTCCCGGATCCAGGTGTAGCGGTAGTCCCAGTTGCGCTCCCCGCCCACGATCTCGGGAAGCGAGGTGGTGGGCGCCGCGGCGATGGTTCCCTCAGGCTGGAAGAACAGGAGCTTGAGCACCAGCTGGGAGCGCTCCGCCATGTCCCGGAAACCCCGGTAGTCCAGGCTCCGGCCGGTTTCGTCCGTGTCCAGCCAGGCCCGCCAGTAATCCGCGGTCTCCTGCAGGGACCGCTCCGTGGAGGGCAAATCGCAGGGGAGCATGTCCTCGCGGGAGCAGCTTCCGGACTCCCCGCTTGTGCCCAGCTTGAAGGAGGTCCTTTCCCCTTCCTCCATTCTCCAGCTGGCGAATGCGCCGTCCTGTTCCGGGCTCAGGGGGACTGTCGCAGTCAGGGCCAGACTTCGGCCGCCCCCTTCGGCTAGCGCTCCCCCCTGGATGGAGCGAACCACAGTCTCCGTCCGGGCGTAGTCGAAACGGGGACAGAAGTGCATCTCCAGGTCCATCCATCCCTTGTCCATGGAGAGCAGCCGGTAGAGGACATGGCGCTCCCTGTTCGCGTTTTCTTCCGTGGAAACAGGCATGAAGTCGGTGAGGCTTAGGACCCCGCTTCTGGTGCGGAAGCGGGTCACCAGGATATTCGTCCGCTCCAGATACTTTGAGATCGCGTCGAACTCATCCGCCGGGCGCACCGCCAAATACCCGCCCTTGTCCGCGTCCAGGAGGGCGCCGAAGACCGAGGGCGAATCCAGGTGGGGAAAGCAGAACCAGTCGATGGATCCGCGCAGGCTGATCAGGGCCGCCGTGCGCATGTCTCCGATGATTCCGTAACTCTCGATGGGCTGGTATGGCAACGGGCGCTCCTCGTCTGCTCTTTCCAGTGACGGGTTCCAAACGTATCCTGCGGTTTTTGGCCCAGCGCAAAATAGGCGTGCCGGCCTTTCAGCCCTCGCTCCTGTCGCTAGGGGAAACTACGTGGCCGCCGAACTCCCGGCGCAGGGCAGCCAGGACCCGGTCGGCGAAGGTGTCCTCCTGCCTGGAGCGAAAGCGCTGCATAAGGGACAAGGTGATAACCGGAGCGCTCACCCCGGAGTCCACGGCCTGCTGCACGCTCCAGCGCCCCTCGCCGGAATCCTCCACGTAGCCCTTTATGGAGTCGAGCTGCGGGTCCTGGGCGAAGGCGTGCTCCGCGAGCTCCAGGAGCCAGGAGCGGATCACGCTGCCCCGGTTCCAGAGCCCGCTCAAGGCACTGTAGTCCACCGCATCCGCGTACTGTGAGGCCTGAATGAGCTCAAACCCCTCGGCGTAGGCCTGCATCATCCCGTATTCGATTGCATTGTGCACCATCTTTACGAAATGCCCCGCGCCAGTCGGCCCGCAGTGCATGTATCCCCCTGTCGGGGCGAGGGTGGCCAGAACCGGCTCCGCTCGCTGGAAGCACCAGCGCTCTCCGCCGGCCATAAGGCAGTACCCGGACTCCAGCCCCCATATGCCGCCGCTGGTGCCCACATCCAGGTACCCCACGCCGTATTCCGCGGCTGTCTCTGCCCTGCGCCGATCCTCCGGGTAGTGGGTGTTGCCTCCGTCCACGACCACGTCGCCCTGTTCCAGCTCAGGCAGGAGCCGCTGCAGGTGCTCGTCCACCACCTCTCCCGCTGGAAGCATGAGCCAGATCAGGCGCGGGGCCTGCAGCAGGGAAACCGCTTCCTGCAGGGAGTAGGCTACAGCCGCGCCCTCATCCCTGGCGAGCTCCTCCGCCTTGGCGGAAGTGCGGTTGTACGCCGCCAGGGCGTGGCCCGCGCGCAGGAGGCGGCTGGCCATGTTCATCCCCATTCTGCCCAATCCGATCATCGCCGTATGCATACTGCTCGCTCCGGACCCGTGCGGTCGTTTTGTCCGTGTTCACGGGAGGTTGTTGATTCATGTGAATCGTGTTCCGTAACCCTTCAGGCCATTCCTGTCTCCGAGGTCTGATATCCGGATTCTTGGTTCCGGCGTCTGTCGTCCGATCTCCGATCTCCGGCCTCCGACCTCAGGCCTAAGCGGCGGAATCTTTGCTGCCGCCCCCCGGCTCCCCGTCCGGAGTGATCGCGCCCTTGCCCAGCTTGGTCCGGATCAGGTTCACTATTTTCTTCACCGCTAGAGGAAAGAGTCCCAGGATGACAAAGGAAATGATCAGGTCCGCGGAAAAGATGTCGCTTGTGGAGCTGATCTCGCCCAGCTGCTTCCCGGCGTTGATGTACACCGCAGTCCCGGGAAGCATGCCCACTTGGGAGATCCAGTAGAAGGTAACCATGCGCATGCTGGTCAGGGCCATGCCCAGGTTGATCAGGAAGAAGGGCACCACCGGGATCAGGCGCAGGGTGAGGAGATAGAAGGAGCCTTCCCGCCGGATTCCAGAATCGATCCTGTTCAGCCACGAACCCAGCTTCTCCCTAGCCCAGTCCCGGAAGAGGTATCTGGCCACGATGCAGGCCAGGGTCCCGCCCATGGTGCTGGCGAAGGAGATCAGCACCAGCCCGGCCCAGAAGCCGAAGAGGGCCCCCGCCGCCAGGGTCATGACCGCCGCTCCCGGCAGGCTCAGGGCGGTCACCCCCACGTAGAGCAGGAAGAATCCGCCCAGCACGAGGACGGTGTGCTGGGCGTACAAGGCCTGGAATGTCTCCCTGGACTCCTGGAGAAAAGAGAGCCGCATATACTGGTCCAGGTTGAAGGCGAAGAAGAGGCCAACCAGGACCAGGATGAATCCCACGAGGATGATCTTCTTTTTTTCCGGCATGCGCATGGTGTCGTTCTGCATACGGTCCAACAAGTGAATCCCCATTGTTCAAGCGGACCCACATTATATAGTACACGTAGTCCATTACTTGGACAACCCGCTAGCTGGTTTCCAGCCGGAGACTAAAGAGCGTTTCTTTTTGGCAACAGTTGCAATATGTTGAGGGCAGCCTGTTTGTCAGATTCGAGGATTGGTGAAGGGCTGCTGAGGCAGTGTTGTGAAGTGTGATAAGGGAGTTATCTGAGAGCCCCCGGAAGCCACAGGGCCAACTGGGGCCAGGCGAGGAGAAGGACGGCGCAGGCGAGGAAACACAGGAGAAAGGGCAATACTCCCCTGAAGACCTGGGGCAGGGCTACACCTTCGTCCATGGAGGCCACAATAAAGGTGTTGATCCCCACCGGCGGGGTTATGGCGCCCATGGTGGTGACCAGGGTGATCCAGACCGCGAACCAGACTGGATCGTACCCCAGTGACTGGGCCACGGGAAAGAAGATGGGGATGGTGATGAGCAGAAGGGCCAGGGCGTCCATTATAGCTCCCCCCACAAGATAGATGCCGAAGATCCCCAGCATGATCAGCATGGGGGAAACGGACCAGGAGGCCACTGCGGAGGCGATTTCGTGGGGCATGCGAGTTATGGTCAAGAATCTGCCGAAGATGACTGCTCCCAGGATGATGACCATGATCATGCAGGAGATGCGCAGTGTATCGCCTATGGCCCTGCCGAAGTCCCGCAGGCCCAGTTTGCCGCCCAGAAGGCTGAGGAAGAGGGCCAGCCCTGCCCCTGCCGCCCCGGCTTCGCTGGGGGTGAAAACGCCCAGGATCAACCCGGCCATAACCAGAACGAAGAGCAGCAGCATCTCGATGGCTCCGGGCAGGGAGGCGAGCTTATCCCGGAGGGAGGCCGGCTTTGTCCTGGTGCCCACAGCGGAGTGGCGGGCGCACAGAAGCCAGACTGTGGCAAGAAAGCATCCCGTGAGCAAGAGCCCCGGGATAAGCGCGGCCCAGAAGAGAATCCCGATGGATTGACCCGTCTGCAGTCCGATAACAATCAGCACCACACTGGGCGGAATCATGACTCCGAGGGTGGCCCCGGCTGCGACCACTCCGGAGCTGAACACCCTGTTGTAGTTGAACTTGTTCATCTGGGGCAGGGAGACAGTGCTCATGGTCGCGGCGGTTGCGGTGTTGGACCCGCAGATGGCGGCGAATCCCGCGCAGGCCAGAATGGTGGCCATGGCCAGGCCGCCGCGAATATGTCCCATCCAGGCGTTGGCCGCCTTGTACATCCGCTCGTTTACCCCGGAGTAGAAGCAGATCTGGCCCATGAGAATGAACAGGGGGATCACAGTAAACCCGTAGGAGGACAGGGTCTTCCAGGTCTCCTCCCCGAGCATCCCCGCGGCCGCGTCCAGGCTGACCATCTTCCAGAACCCCAGAAAGCCCACCATTCCCATGGCGAAGCCCACCGGCAGACGCAAGAGGAAAATAGCGGCCAGGAGGCCGACAACGCCGGCGATTCCGGTTTCCATGGGGCCCACGCGGCTACGTCCTCCCCTGGATGAGGTTCAGGATCTGGCGGAGAAAGACCAGGATGAGGCAGAAGACCCCGAGGGCGACGGTCAGGACGGCGGGATAGTAGGGCAAATGGAGGGTTTCGGAGACTTCGCCGCTTCTTTCCAGGCTCAGGGCGAGGAGGAGGAGCCGCCAGGAGATGAGTCCGAAGAAAGCGGCTGAGGCCAGATGGGCGGCCAACTTGAGCCAGCGGTTTATCCTGCGGGGGAGGATGGAGGCGAGAAGGTCCACCTCGATGTGACCGCCCTGCCACTGGGTCGCCCCCAGGGCGAAGGCGGCCACGACTGCCCCGCCGAACCCCATGAGCTCGTAGGTGCCCTTGATGGGATGGCCCCAAATACGCAGCAGCATATTTGCGCAGGACACGAGCACCATGCCGCAGAGGGTGATTCCGGCCAGCCAGATAAGCACCTGATTGAGTCGGTGGACCAGGGTGTGAAGCATGGATTTCTTGTCCGTATGGAGAGCTTTTTCAGTCGGATCAGAGCAGCTGTCTTCAGCACTCTTGTTCGAAGACGGCCCGGGAAGTAGTTGTATAGGGCGAAATTGCAAAGGGGCCCGCAGGGCTGAGAGGAAAGGTTCCTCGCCCAGGGGCCCCTTCCGCTGGGACAGGAAACGCTATTTCCCCTGGCTGGCGTATTCCTCCTGCCAAGCCCGCACGTCCTCGAGGATTCTCTCCGCGGGAAGGCCTTTCTCCCGTGCCTGATCCTTCCACTCCCCGATCAGGGGGCGGATCTTTTTCTGGATGCGCCTGCGCTCCTTATCGGAGAACTTGAAAACGCTCACGTCGTGCTCGGTGCGGGAGTATTCCAGGGCCTTGTCCACGTGCCTGTCAGCATACGCCCCGGTCCATTCCGCCTGTTCCCGGGACAGGTTTTGCATAACCTCCTGCACATCCGAGGGGAGCTTTTGCCATTTGTCCTTGTTCATTACCACCGCGAAGGGATAAACCTGCAGGTTGGCCTGGGTAACATAGGGGCAGTACTGGGCAAAATTGAGATCCAGCATGACCTCCAGGGAAGAGAGGAGGCCCTGAATCATGCCCTTTTGCAAGGCCTCGGGGGTTTCGGACATGGGCATGGATACCGGCGTAGCTCCCAGCCGGTCCAGGATATCCGAAGCGCTTCCTGAAGCCCGAAGTTCCATACCCTTCAAGTCCTCAGGGGATTTTACCGGTGCCCGGGTCATCAGATTGGAGGGGGAACAGGTGAACACGGTGAGGATCTTGACCTGATCGAAGGCCTGGGGCTGATACTTTTGGACCAGCTCCCACAGGGCCAGGCTGGCGGTTCGGGCAGACCGGAAGCGAAGGGGCAGCTCCATGACGGAGGTCAGGGGAAAGGCGCCGGGCTGGTAGGGCATGCACAGGTTCCCGATGTCTGCCTGTCCCTGGGTCACCCCGCGCAGCATATTCTTGGCCCCGAGCAGGGTTCCGCCGGGAAAAGTGTTGATGGTTACCTCTCCGTCGGTTCGCTTCTCTACCTCCTTCTTCCAGTGCTCCATTTGTACGCAGGGGAAGGTATCCGGGGGAGGGAAATTGGCGTAGCTCAGGGTTACGGCCCCCGCGTGAGCGGAGGCGAGAAGCAGAGCCAGGCAGGTGGAAAGGATGGAAAAGAGAATCCTGTGGCGCATAATGGTTTCTCCTGATCGGGTGTCTTGTGGGCGATTTCGGGAAAGGGGTTTACCGGTTGCGTTAAAGGGCATGCATGGCAATCGGCGAAAACTCGTTCTCCTCGCGAGTGGTGCGGCCCCATACCGGGACGGCTTCATATCAAAATTATGTCTTGACCGACCCGGAAAGACCGGAACCCACTTTCCCAGGAAACCGCTCTGTAGAGATCCTATTAATTTAAATTATGTATCCCGGATGTCGAGATTCTGTCAAGGTGCGGCAGTCGGGCGCTCTGCTCGCAACAGCTCTGCGATGCCGACAGAAAAGCGGTCTCCGGCCGGGAGGCAGTTGGGTCAGCGCCAATCCGGGAATGATCAGAATGGCGGCGACAAGGTGGCGCAGGCCTAAAGGCTCCGCAAGCACTGCGTATCCTCCTAAGGCCGAAACTACCGGAGAAGGCCCAGCCCTACAGCACAGCAGTTCGAGCGGATGGGGCTGTAGGGCGACGACATTTACGAGATCAGTTGCTGGGCCGGGAGTCGGTTTGTCAGTGAGCCACTCACGCCTTCAAGCACGAAGGCCGGTGCTCTTACCTCGAAACAGGGGTCAGTACGGGGCGAGGAATCTTACTCCGTCTCCAGGGCCCCCTGGCAGGAGGAGCCGGCTCCGGCGGTGCAGGAAAAGCAGTGATTGCCTACAGCGATCCGTCTGCGGCGCAGGGCCTGCAGATCGAAGTCGCGGATATGGGAGGGTGCCTGATGGTCCACAGGCAGATCCAGCATCTGATTGAAGTCGCAGTCGTAGAGGCCGCCGTCCCAGGCCACAGAGAGGGTGTCCCGGCACATGAGGTCCTCCACCGCACCCGGATTGAAGGATTGGATAAGGCTATCCATGTACTGCTCAAAATTCCCGGAACGAATTAGAAATTCCAGATAGCGGCCCACAGGAGAGTTGGTCAGAGCGAAGAGCCGGTTGAAGCGAACACCCCAGCGGTGTTCCAGATTGCGGCGGTATTCCTGTTCCAGGCTCGTTTGTGAGCCCGGCAGGTAGGCGCCAACCGGGTTGTGCACCAGGTTCAGGGCAAGGCCGCTGCCGGGCTGGGCGTAGCCCAGTTGGTTGAGCTCACGCATCACCTGCACGCAGGTTTCGAAGCTGCCCTGGCCTCGCTGCTTGTCCGTGCGTTCCTGGGTGTACGCGGGCAGGGAAACGACGAGTTCCACACCGCGCTCGGCGAAAAAGTCAATAAGGTGTCGAAAGTCCTCTTGGGCCAGGAGCTGAAGGTTGGAGCGCAGGATGATTCGCTGCGTGAGTGGGGCCGCCTGGTTGATGAACCATTCCAGATTGGGGTTGAGTTCTGGAGAGCCACCGGTGATGTCCAGAGTGGGCACACTGTGCCGCTTCTGCACCTCAAGGCAGGCGCGGAAAGTCTCTTCGGACATGACTTCCCACCGCTCCGGACCCGCCTCCACATGGCAGTGCTTGCAGCTCAGGGTGCAGCGTTTCCCCACATTGAGCTGGAGAATGCTTACATTTCTGGCATAGATTGGAGAGGCAAGTTTGTGATGGAATTGTTCCGCGTTGGGGGTGCGGGCGAGATGCTCCAGCTGATGCTGCCGCTGCATGTTCACATCTCCTTCTGTTCGATGATCTTGCGTATCTGAGTGGAATGGGCCAGAACATCCCCTGCGCTCATGGAAGCGCCCACATGCACCGCCTCCATCATCTCTTCCCTGGTTACGCCCAAGGAGAGGCACTTGGTGGTGTATGCGTCGATGCAGTAGGGACAGTGCCGGACAGCCGCCACGGTCAGGGCGATAAGGGCCTTTTCCCGTTCGCTGAGGGCTCCGGCCTCCAATGCCCTGGCATAGTAATCGAAAAAGGCGTTGCCCTGGGTGGGGGCGTCCTCGGTGATGTTGGGGAAGTCCTGCAGGTCTGCCGGGTCGTAGTACTTATTCCGGTTCATGAGGAAAGCTCCTGAAATTGGGGTCCAAAACCGTTTTGTGCTCACATGTAATAAATTTTATTATATCACACATGGTCCTGTTCGCCAATGTATATAAACATTGTAGCCGTTCCTCTATTTCCGATGGGCTTGACAAAGAGGGTTGCTTTACGCATGGCCTAGGTGATAAAGAAAATATTTTGTGCCGCGCTAGAATAAGCCTGTTTTGTAGGTGATTGAACTTTCAAGAGACAGGCCAGCTGAGAAAACGGTTTGCAGGGATGGGGAACCCGTAGGAACGACTTTCTGCCAAGGGCCGCGGATAGTTCCCAACCGCTGTTTTTTAGGGGATCAATATCGACAAGGAGCTGTTATGGACACGAGGATCATTTTGCCTCAATCCGAGATACCACGGGCATGGTACAACCCTCTGCCTGATCTTCCCACGCCGCTGGCTCCGCCTCTGGATCCGGAAACGAAGGAACCCCTTACCCCGGAGAAGCTGGAACCCATTTTTCCCCGGGCCCTGATCGAGCAGGAGATGAGCGGAGAGCGAGAGATCGCCATTCCGGAGGAGGTCAGAAACACCTATTCCCTGTGGAGGCCCACACCGCTCGTCCGGGCTAAGCGATTGGAGGAGGCCATAGGGTCTAAATCCCGCATCTACTACAAGGACGAATCCGTATCCCCTACAGGTTCGCACAAGCCGAACACCGCCGTGGCCCAGGCCTATTTCAACAAGGCGGCGGGCATCTCCAGACTGGCCACTGAGACCGGGGCCGGCCAGTGGGGGGCCGCCCTGGCCTTCGCCTCCCGAATGCTAGGTCTGGACTGCACTGTTTACATGGTGCGAGTCAGCTTCGAGCAAAAGCCCTATCGCAGGATCCTAATCCGGACCTATGACGGGGAGGTTCATCCTTCCCCGTCCGAGCACACCAAAACCGGTGCGGAGATGCTACGCCAGGATCCGGAGTGCAAGGGGAGCCTGGGCCTAGCCATATCCGAGGCTGTGGAGGACGCCGCCATGAACGGAGACGCCAACTACAGCCTGGGCAGCGTCCTGAACCATGTCCTGCTTCATCAGACCGTGATGGGCTTAGAGACCAAAAAACAGCTGGAGATGGCGGGACAAAACCCGGACTACGTCATTGGCTGCGTCGGGGGCGGGAGCAATTTCGCCGGAATGATGCTCCCCTTTCTGCCGGACAAGCTGGAAGGGAAGCCCATCAACTTCGTGGCTGCCGAGCCCAAGGCCTGTCCCACTCTGACCAAAGGCGATTTCCGCTACGACTACGGGGACATGACCAAGCTCACTCCCCTGATCAAGATGTACACCCTGGGCCATTCCTTCATGCCTCCCCCTATCCATTCCGGTGGCCTGCGCTATCACGGCGGGGCGCCCATTATGTGCAACTTGGTGCGGGAGGGGCTGGTTCAGGCCAAGTCCTATTTTCAGGAGGAATGCTTCGAGGCGGCCAGGCTTTTTCAGGCCACGGAGGGGTATTTGCCCGCCCCGGAGACGTCCCATGCCATCAAGTCCGCCATTGACACGGCCAAACAGGCGGAGCCGGGCTCGAACGTGGTTTTTCTCTACTCCGGGCACGGTTTGCTCGACCTGGCGGCGTACGACGCCTATTTAAGGAGCGAGCTGGGCAATTACGAGCTTCCCGGAGAGAGCATCGAGCAGGCCCTGCAGTCCTGTCCCGACGTGGAGTGATAAGGAATGCCTAGTGTCCCGTGCACTCCTCATTCCCGGGCGGATCTGGGCACAACCAAGCATGAATGGGGATGAAACCTGCGCTTCAACGCTCTCCCCGGCACGGCTCGCTAAAGATGTTTCCAACAATTCAGCATGTTATCGACATTTACATATAAAAAAAGATCGCCGCCGCGGGCTCAGGCCCGCGGCGGCGGTTTGCGTACTATGATCCCCCGGGGATGGGGGTAGGGGAGAGAAAAGCGGGATCAGGCGGGGCCCAGGCTCTGCTTTTGCGGGGGCCCGTCCAAAAGCGGGGTTTTCAGCTTGG
>JAIPEP010000061.1 GCA_021737085.1 Desulfohalobiaceae bacterium
CCGGATTGTTCTTGGTCCGGCGGCTCAGGATCCGGATGCAGCGCCTGATTTCCGCGTCGCGGCCGATCACCGGGTCCAGCTTGCCCTCCTTGGCCTCCTGCACCAGGTCGCGGCCGTACTTTTCCAGGGCCTCGTAGGTGCCCTCCGGATTGGAGGAGGTCACCCTCTGGCTGCCGCGCACCTCGCTCAAGAGGTTTATGACGCGGTTCGCGTCGAGCTGGAACTGCTTGTTCACGCGACCGATTCCCGTGGAGGTGGGCTCCTCGAGAAGGGCCAGGTAGACGTGCTCCACGCTCACGTACTCGTCCTGCATCTGCTTGGCCTTGTCCTGAGCCCGGACCAGGACGCTCTGCAGACGCTGAGTTATGTAGACCTGGCCGGACTGGGCCCCCGGCCCGCTCACCTGGGGAACTTTCTTCAGCTCCTGCTGCAAGGCCTGCTTGTATCCGGAGACATCGGTTCCGCCTCGTTCCAGGATGCGGGGCACCAATCCCTGCTCCTGCTCCAGCAGGGCCAGGGCCACGTGCTCCGCGTCGATTTGCTGATGGCTCCAGCGGATGGCGATATTCTGTGCCTCTGATATCGCCTCCTGCGCTTTCTGGGTGAATTTATTGAGATCCATATATTGTCCTCCTTTCTATCGTAAGTATGCTGCACCATTCCTGGGATGTCTAGCCCGGAGGCCGCGTCTAGAAGTTCCTGGGCTGAAAATCGGACTCTTGGGACAATTGCTCCCAGAGCTCCTTCTCCTTCTGGCTCGGCTTCTGGGGCGTCTTGATCACGGCCCGGACCAGCTGATCGCCCTTATTCTTGCCCCGGCCCAGGCCCTTACCCTTTAGCCTGAGCTTTTTACCGCTGCTCGTGCCTTGAGGGATCTTCATATCCACCGAGCCATCCAGGGTGGGAACCCGGACCGAGGTGCCCAGGGCGGCTTCCCACGGAGCCAGGGGAAGATCGAGCACGATGTTCTTGTTTTCCACCCGGAACAGGTGATGGGGCTTGAGCTTGACCCGAAGGTACAGGTCGCCGCGCTGCCCTCCCATTCCGGGGCTTCCCTGGCCGGAAAGCCTGATCTTGGATCCCTCGGTCACTCCCGGGGGGATGTTAACCTCCAGGTTCTTGCTCTGCATGCCTCCACCGGCTCCCTGCTCCTGGAGGGTTATGCTCTTCTTGCCCCCTCTGGCGGCCTCCTCCAGGGTGAGCTCCAGGGTGGCCTCCGAGTCCTCGCCCTTTGCTGCGAAACCGGAGTGTGTACCCATATCCGCGCCGAATCCCCCGCCGAAGGGATCGCTGCCGAAAGTGGTGCTATAGGTCCTGCGACGGCCGCCCTGGCCGCCACCCTGACCGAAAAGGTTGCCGAAGAGGAGGTCGAAGAAGTCGCTGTACCCGGTTCCACCGAAGCTCTCGGCTCCGCCTCCGGCGCCGCCGAAGTTGAAGTGCATGTTCTGGAAGTTGCGCGGATCGAAGTCCTGGCCGTGCTCGAAGTCCGCTCCGAACTGGTCGTACTGCTTACGCTTCTCCGGGTCCTTGAGCACGGCATAGGCCTCGTTGACCTCCTTGAACTTATTCTCCGCCTCCGGATTGTCCGTATTCAGATCCGGATGGTATTTTCTGGCCAATTGCTTGAAGGCCTTGGAGATCTCTTCCTGGGAAGCATTGCGGTCCACGCCCAGGATCTGATAATAGTCTTTGTATTCCACGCTCATAGCTACTTAGCTCCTTACCCTTCTGAAGAATTGCGCCACTTGAAATCGTACGCCCTGCTGCTGATCACCCTTTGCCTACTCCCCGAAAGCTGTCGCGGATAGCAGGGACGCAAAAACAACCTGAGCTAAATCCTTTTTTACAAATAATACCGCTAAATGCTCAGTCAAGGCAGGGAGTAGGCCCTATGCGCTATCCCGCTACCTGCCCGCCACATGCTTGACTGGACCCGAATTTCGCGATAATTGAGGAATTGTCCTATTGAGAGCTAGCTCCGCTTCTTCTTTTCACAAAAGAAGAAGCAAGAAAATCAATGGATTATATCACAACTTTTTTGTTTCTTTTAACGAAAATGAAAGGCAAGCTAGTTTCCGGATGGAAACCAGCTAATAATACCGCTAGGAGGTAAGTCCATTATGGCCACAGCTGAGTTATTCCGTAATGCGGAAATCACGGAAAACGGAGTCCTGTTCAACGGATTTGTCCTGGAGCCGGTAGTGGAGAGCTGCCACGGCTGCGACCGCGTAGCCGAGATCGAAAATGAGTGGTACTGCTCTAGCTACAGCAAGCCGGCAAGCAAATGGCGCAGAGGGAATTGCAACTTTGCAACCCACCTTAAAAGCGCACAGGGCAAAGGCAAGGGGAAGGTCAACCCCATTAAGGCCTCCAAGCGGGCCGCGGGCAAGAAATAGCCCCATACGCGGAGGCTCCTCTGCATGCATCCGGAACAACTCTTCAATTTTCTGGACAAGCAGGGGGAAAGCGCCGTATATCTGCAGCGCGAGCTGGTTGCCCTGCCCGCTCTAGGACCTGATAACGGGGGACAGGGAGAACATTACAAAGCGGAATTCCTTTCCACCTACCTGACACAACTGGGTCTGCAGAATATACAAGAGTTTCCTGCAGAGGATCCGCGGGTTGAATCCGGGCGGCGCCCCAACATTATGGCGGTGCTGCCTGGAAAGGATCCGGATCGGACACTGTGGGTAATTTCCCATCTCGATGTCGTTCCCCCTGGTGATCTAAGCCACTGGGACACGGATCCCTTTACCCTCCACCAGGACGGTGATCTACTTTACGGCCGCGGCACGGAGGACAATCACCACGGGATCGTCAGCTCCATACTCGCGGTCAAGGCCTTCCTGAAAAACAACGCAATGCCGCAAAAGAACTTGGGACTCCTCTTCGTTGCAGACGAGGAGACCGGAAACGATTACGGGCTCGACTTCCTTTTCCGCTATCATAGTGATATTTTCCGATCAGGGGATATCTTTCTTGTCCCGGACTTCGGTACACAGGACTCCAATTTGGTGGATGTCTCCGAGAAAGGGCTTATGTGGCTGAAAATCACGGTGATAGGCAGGCAGTGCCACGGATCCACCCCGGAAAAGGGTCGCAACAGCCTCCTGGCTGCTTCCGCCGCAGTCCTGGAACTACGTAATCTATACCAGCAATTCGACAGGGAAGATCCTCTCTTTTCCCCGCCTTATTCCACCTTCGAAGCCACTAAGAAAGAGGCTAACGTCCCCAATATCAACACCATACCTGGTAGGGACGTCTTCTATCTGGACTGCCGGACTCTGCCGGAGTATGATCTGGACGAAGTGATCAGAGCCGTCCGCGCGGTAACCGATCGGGTCGCGGCATCCTACGGTGTGGATATCCAACTGGAGACGGTACACCGTGAATCCGCACCGGCAACAGACCAATCCCATCCATTTGTTCAGTATCTGTTACAATCCATCGCGGCAGTATACAATGCGGATCCAGCTCCCAGAGGCATCGGCGGGGGCACGGTTGCTGCATTCCCCCGCAAAGAGGAACTCCCAGCAGCAGTGTGGGCCACGCTTCTGGGTAATGCCCACCAGCCCAACGAACATACTTCGATCCGGAACATGCTGGGAGACGCCAAGGTGATAACCCATTTGGCGCTGCAGCTGACAGAGGACAGATAACAGAGGCCAGATGACAGATCGCAGTTCGAAGTCGAACTTTTCCATGTCCGATATTCGATGCCCAACGCACTTGAATCATTAATCTTTTCCCTCGCACCCCAGCTTCGCACCTTGAACTTCGAACTTCGAGCTTTGAACTATCCACCCAAGGAGCCCCGCAGTGGAAAACCACGGTGATTCCAATTTATGGAAATCTATCCGCGATTTTTTCACTTCCCGGGATGAGAACCCCATTGAGGATGTCATCAAGGAGGCGGAGAAAGACGGGGATCTGGGACAGGATGTGGGCCGGATCCTGCAAAAGGTGCTCAGCCTGGAGACGCGGCAGATCAAGGAAATCATGCTTCCCCGGCCGGACATCGTCTGCCTGGAGGAAAACGCCTCCATCCAGGAAGTCGCGGAGACAATCATCGAGAGCGGGCATTCCCGCATTCCGGTTTATCGGGACAATAAAGACCAGATCATCGCAGTTGTCCACGCCAAGGAAATTCTGCCTGTTCTATTAAAACCCCACAGCACCGCCACTCCTCTTACGGAACTGATGCACCCGCCGCTTCTGGTTCCGGAAACCAAGAGCATCAAAAGCATGCTCCTGGATTTCCAGATGAAAAAGATGCACCTGGCCATCGCCCTGGATGAATACGGCGGGACTTCCGGATTGATCACCCTGGAGGACGTGCTGGAGGAGATCGTGGGCGAGATAGAGGACGAATACGATCCCCCCAAGCCTCGGGAAATCACCGTTCTGGAGGACGAAGGCTGGCTCGTTTCCGGTAGGGCCTTGCTGGAAGAGCTGAAGCATCAGCTCGATATCGAGCTCTCCTCGGACTTCGTGGAAACCCTGGGGGGCTATCTCATCGAGTTGGCGGGACGAATACCTGCAACTGGAGAAACTTTCCAAATCAAGGGGTACTCCTTTCAAATCAAGGAGGCGGATGTGAAGCAAATACACTCCGTTCTGATTTTTCCCGCGCCCCGCACCACTGATGACAACCCTGACACCGCGCAATCCGATTAGAACAGGCGGCCCTCTGTTGATGAAATATCTCCTTTGTATCCTCGGAGCATGGTTCGGATTCGCCAATCCCATATATCAGTTACCCCTGCTGGTCCTTGTCTTTCCCCTTGCACTGACAGCACTGGCCCTGGAGGCGGGCAGCCGCAAGCAGGCCATGTTCCGGGGCTGGCTTGCCGGAATGCTGAGTTACTCCGCCTGCCTCTACTGGGTGGCCCTCCCTGTACACAACTTCGGTCCACTTCCCTGGCTCCTCTCCGCCACCTGCCCCCTGCTCTTGGGCGTATATCTCGGCCTCTACACGGGAGTCTTCGCCCTGGCAGTGAACTGGGCGGGGAATAGGCTCTCCTGGTTGTTTCTTGCCCCATTCGCCGGGCTTATCTGGACGGTCCTGGAATATGTCCGGGCCCACCTGCTCACCGGCTTCCCCTGGCTCACATTGTCCCAGGCCTTCAGCCCATGGCCCATGGCGATCCAGAGCTCTGCCTACATCGGCGCCTTCGGTCTTTCCGGCCTGCTAGTTGTGATCTCTGTATGGCTGGTGCGAGCCTCACAGGCCAAGAGAGCTCTGCTTCCGGCGATTCTTTTGGGCGCCCTGGTCGTCGGAGTCGGCTTGGGCCGGATGCAGCAGCCCCTGCCGGAAAAGAGCGAAGTTCGGGTGGCAGTGGTCCAGGGCAACATCAGCCAGAGTCGAAAGTGGGACCAAAAGTTTCAAGAACAGACCGTTCGCAAGTACCTGGATCTGAGCCGGAACGTTTTGGAGACGAACAACGCGGATCTCGTGATCTGGCCGGAAACCGCCCTGCCTTTCTATCTGCAGGAGGAATCCGAGCTGCGGCGGCTGGTGCTCGACTTCTGCCGCAAGCAAAAGACCCCTCTGCTCACCGGGTCTCCCGGATATAAGCAAAGCGATGGGACCACGAAGCTCTTTAACCGGGCCTACCTCATCAACAAACAGGGCCGGATCACCAACTCTTACGACAAGAGACACCTCGTCCCCTTTGGGGAATATGTGCCTCTCGGCTCCTGGATTCCCTTCCTGGACAAGCTGGTTCCCGGAATTGGCGATTTCTCCCCGGGCCAAAGCTCCGCCCCCCTGCACCAGGAGGATATTGCCCTCGGGCCTCTCATATGTTATGAGATCATATTTCCCGGGATTGCCCAGGAGCGTGTCAGCAAGGGGGCAAACATACTGGTCAATATCAGCAATGACGCGTGGTTCGGTCGCAGCTCGGGACCGATCCAGCATTGGAATCAGGCTGTCCTGCGGGCGGTGGAGCAGGGCCGTTATCTCATCCGTTCTACGAACACGGGGATTTCCGGTTTCATTGATTCCCGAGGCAGGTCCCTCCAGAAAAGTGCTCTCTACACTTCCTCTACACAGATCCGCGGGGTCCGGCTCCTTTCCGAGCGCACCCCGTTCAGCGAGAAATACGGCATGCTGAGATGGCTCTATTGCGGACTAGCCGTCGTTTTTGTCCTGATCACCTTGGGCAGCAAAGAAAAACCCCAGTATAAAATCAAGAAGATATGAGCCAAAAACTATTGCAGCTATCCGAGGTCAAACGCAGGGCCCAGGAGGCCATAGACAAATTCTCCGACCTCTGGAGGCGTCTTTGACCCCGAGGGGGCTCGGGCCAGACTCCGAGAGATCGAGGATACGCTTAGCCGCCCCGGTGCCTGGGAGGATCCGGAAAATCTCACGCCCTATCTCCGGGAAAAGGGGCGTTTGGACGAATGGCTCCAGGAGCTCACTGCGCTGCAGGAATGCAAGAGCAGCCTGGAGGCTTGGCTGGAGCTTGCCGAGGAGGAAGGCTCCCAGGAGGCCATGCAAGCTGTGGAGGAAGAGGTCCGGTCCCTGGAGAACCGTCTGAACAAAATCCAGCTAAGGACTCTTCTCTCCGGGGAGCAGGACCAAAACAACGCCATTCTGGAGATCCACCCCGGTGCCGGGGGGACGGACGCCCAGGACTGGGCGGGAATGCTTTTGCGCATGTATACCCGCTGGGCCGAGGACTCGGGTTACCGGGTCAAGCTTTTGGATTACCTGCCGGGGGACGAGGCTGGAATCAAGAGCGCGATCATCAACATCGAAGGAGACTACGCCTACGGCCTTCTCAAAGGCGAGAGCGGAATCCACAGACTGATCCGCATCTCGCCCTTCGACGCATCCGGGAGACGACACACTGCCTTCGCCTCGGTGGACGTCTATCCCGAAGTCAACCAGGAGATCCACATCGACATCAGGGATGAAGATCTGCGCATCGATGTCTTCGGGTCCAGCGGCCCGGGTGGTCAGTCCGTGAACACCACGAGCTCTGCCATTCGCATTACCCACCTGCCCACCGGAATCGTGGTTCAATGCCAAAACGAGAAATCCCAGCTCCGAAACAGGGAGGGAGCCCTGAAAATCTTGCGTTCCCGCCTCTACGAGCGTGAGATGCAGAAGATGGAGGAGGACAAGCAACAGAAGTACAATGAAAAAAGCGCCATATCCTGGGGCAGCCAGATACGCACCTATACGCTGCAGCCTCACCGCCTGGTCAAGGATCACAGGAGCAACACGGAAAGCACCAATGTGGATCGAGTCCTGGACGGAGCCCTGGATATGTTTCTCCGAGGCCACCTTCTCCACCAGCACAGTCCCGAAGCTCACTAAACCGGCCGCCAGGCCCAGCATGCCGGAAAATGGATACAATATTGACCTCGCACCCGATTTGGGGCATATAATAAATAGTATGCAAAGGGCCCTATTTTGTTCCGGAACCGGCCAAGCAGCCGTGTTTACTGAGTAAGAACCTGCCAGTCCTGGGTGGCGTTTTCAGAGCTCTCCATCCGCGGACAGGCATCAACAGTATCGGTTCTTTTGAGTCGGGAAGTACAGTCCCGGCTACAAACGGCTTCCGGAAAAACATCCGTTGAAACCCAAAAGGGGCGGAGCATGAACAAGAGCCAACTGATTCGTACCTTGGCCGAAAGGCGCTCTATCTCCCTGGAAGAGGCATCCACCATCGTGAACACCTTCTTCGACAGCATCAAGGAAACCCTTCTCCAGGACAAGCGCGTGGAAATCCGTGGATTCGGCAGCTTCAAAATGAAGCACTACGAGGGTTATCAGGGTCGAAATCCCAGCACCGGCGAGGTTGTACAGGTCCAGCCTAAGCGCCTTCCTTTCTTCCGAGTGGGAAAAGACCTCAAGGAATATCTGAACGAATAATGCGATACCGCTGGCTCCTGATTTTAATTGTGGCCCTATTGGCGTCCTTGCTTTGCGGAAATGCCTTGGCAAACAAGGAGAAAGGGACGGCGGTCACCATTCTTTTTTCCGCGAACACCTTCGGCAAAATACAACCCTGCCCTGTCTGAGGTGGAAGCCAATTAGGCGGTTTGGCCCGGCGGGCCACCATATTCCAGAGGGAGGAGGAAAGCGGAGAGCGACTCCTGAAGATAGCTGGCTTCTATGAAATGACCCGCCCGGGTCACAAGGACGCCTCCCCAGAGGACTTCAACACCCTGGCCCGAATCTTCGAGGCCCTGGACTACGATCTCGGCGTGCTGGATGCGGAAGTGGCCAGGAAAATGCGGGAAAAGGCTAGCGGCCCGCCTCAGGGATGGATGAGCCTGGAGAACAGGCTCCACTCCAAGGTTTTCCCTGTGGGGGAATTGAAAATAGGTTTCCTCGTCTTTCCCCCGCGGCCGGAAAAGGAGGCGGGATTCTCCCGGATCGCGGAATTGGCGCGAAAAATGGGCTCCAATCTTTCCCTGCTCATCGGGCTAAGCCCCTGGGGAATATCCAAGGAAAGGAAATTTCTCCAAAAGATGCCGGAAGCCGTGGACATCCTTCTAGGTAGCGGGCCCGGCCCCTCCTTCAAGGAGAAATACATGGATTCCGGTAGCACCCTCTGGGTCAGGCCCTATCCCGAGGGAAAGGCCCTACATCGCATCCGTCTTACCGGCCTTAGGTCTAAAGAAAAGCGGCAAGAACCCTGGAAACCGAGAAATAACTGTGACCTCCAGCATATCCTGCTCAAGGATAGCATCCCCGAAAAGCCGAGTATCAAAGAGATTATTCGCTAATGCACTCAAGACTCCAATTCACCCCATCCGTGTACAGCGTAAAAATGCAGGGCAGCGGCAACGACTTCGTCCTGCTCTTCGGCGATGAACTCAACCTCTCCCGTTCCTCCATGCCGGAATGGGCGCAAGCCATATGTAAACGCGCCTTCGGTATGGGGGCCGACGGTCTCATTATCCTGGAATCGGCTAGAAACGATCCGGAGGTGGACTACAAATGGCATTTCTACAACGCCGACGGCTCCAGGGCGGAAATGTGCGGCAACGGCTCCCGGTGTGCCGCCAAGTTGGCCTTTGAGTCCGGCCTGGCTCCTGCAAAGCATATCCTGGGTACGGATGCCGGGCCAGTCCAGGCTGAGGTCCTCGCGGACAGCACAGAGGTGGCTGTTCAGCTCACCCGCGCCGAGGATCTGGAGCTCTCCATCAGGCTCCAGGATTCCGGCTGGGACAGGGATGTGCACTATGTGAACACCGGGGTGCCCCATGCCGTGCTTTTCTCGGAGGAGGCAGACCACGAGGATCTAGCGCAGCTGGGCCCTTGGCTCCGCTATCACCTCCGCTTCGCCCCGCAGGGTTGCAACGTGGATATCGTCCAGCCCACAGGGGAGGGGCTCTACCTCCGAACCTACGAGCGCGGTGTGGAGGACGAGACCTACGCCTGCGGCACAGGCGCTGCAGCAGCCGCCTATGTCGCCCGGAAACTGGGACGAGTCGGCGGGGACAGCATAAAAATCACCACTTCCGGCGGGGAAAGGCTGACAGTCTCCTTCAGAGGGGAGGATCTATTTCTGCAGGCGGCGGCGGAATTCGTCTATCAGGCGGAGCTGAACTGTCCGGCTCTAGGACTGAGCTTCTAGGATCCCCAATCGACCCTGCACTGCGGGTTCCGGGAAACGCCGCTCGCAACTTGGGCTTGCCGGATTGAAACAAACAGCCCAATTTGAGATAAACGGTGCTTGTCGGGGAGAAACACCTCAAACAAGTCAAGATAGATTAAGATCCAAATAAGGAGCAAAGGAGTCTAGGCATGGAACTTAAAGGAGCTATCACCGCCCTGGTGACACCCTTTCGAAACAATGAGCTGGATGAAGAGCGCTTCCGGCAGCACATCGAATGGCAGATCGAGCAGGGTGTCAGCGGCTTGCTTCCCTGCGGCACCACCGGTGAATCTGCCACTATGTCCCACCAGGAACACAAGGACGTCATCCGGATATGCATCGAGCAGACCGCCGGCAGAGTGCCGGTTCTGGCCGGAACGGGCTCCAACAACACTTCCGAGGCAATCGAGCTCACCGACTACGCCAAGGAAGCCGGAGCGGACGCGGCCCTGCTCATCACCCCCTACTACAACAAGCCGACTCAGGCCGGACTGTTTGCCCATTACCAAGCCATCGCCCAGGCGGTTTCCCTGCCCCAGGTGGTCTACAATGTCCCCGGCCGCACAGGAATCAATCTGCTCCCCGAGACCCTGGCCCGCATGCAGCGCGAAATACCCGAGGTCATCGGGGTCAAGGAGGCCAGCGGCAACATCAATCAGATTTCCCAGATCATCGAGGCATGCGGCCGCGAGTTCAATGTCCTGGCCGGGGAGGACTTCATTACCCTGCCACTGCTCAGCCAGGGCGGGAAGGGCGTAATCTCCGTGGTAAGCAATGTGGCACCCAGACTGATGGCTGACTTGTGCGAGGCCTTCCATTCACGGCAAATCGACCGGGCTATCGATCTCCACTACCAGCTCGCCCCGCTGTACCGGGCCATGTTCTTCGAGACCAACCCCATACCGGTCAAAACCGCCCTGGCCCAAATGGGCCGGATGGACCTGGAGCTCCGGCTGCCTCTGGTCCCCATGCAACAGGAAAACGAAACCAAGCTTAGGAAGGTGCTGCAGGAATGCGGCCTGACCTGATCCTGCCAGACCGCTTCAGTCCAGGGCCCGCAAGGTAAAATCTCACGCGCGGGCCCTACTCTTGAGAAGTCAAGAGCACCTCGTCCCGTCCGTCCTGCTCCTGGACCAAGACGTCCACTTGCTCATGCCGTGCTGTATGGACCCGTTTCCCGGTATAGTCCGGATGGATGGGCAGTTCGCGGTGCCCGCGGTCGATAAGGGTCAAAAGCTCCACCCTCTCCGGGCGGCCGAAATCCAGGACCGCCTCCAGCCCGGCCCGGGTGGTACGTCCGGTAAAGATCACATCGTCCACGAGAAGAATGTTTCTCCCGTCCACGGAAAAGGCGATGTCCGTGCTGTTGATCCTGGGCTGGCTCTTGATACGGGTCCAATCGTCCCTGTACAGATTGATATCCAGCTTACCCAACGGCACCTCCTCACCTAGACGGCCTTGTAACAGGTTCTGGATTCGCTTGGCCAAATGGACTCCCCGCCGCTGAATACCCACGAGGGCCAGATCCAAATGGCGCAGGTTTTCCTCCAGCACCTGGCAGGCCAGCCGCTCCAGGGAACGGTTCATCTGATCCCGGTCCATGAGCTGAATAGTATTATGCATCACCACACCGCCTGAGGAAAAAAATTCCAGGATTCTCTTATGGAGTTGCCTCCGTTGAGCCGGGCTCGCCTAGTCCGTCGCCGGAACCGTTTCGTCGCAGAGGCCGACCTCGACGACGGTACCCGTGAGACCGTCTACTGCCCCAACACAGGGCGCATGCTCGGCTGCTCCGAGCCCGGATCCAGCATTTTTCTCTCCAAACATGATGGCTCCGGACGCAAGCACCGCTTCACCTGGGAGCTCACCCAGGCGGAAACATCCCTGGTCGGCGTGAACACCGCGCGGACCAACGCCATCGTCCGGGAAGGGATCGAAACGGGGAAAATAATAAACTTTGGAGAATATGTCAGGAGCAGGCCGGAGGTCAAGCTCAACGCCAAAACCCGGCTGGACTTCCGGCTGGAATCTTCCGACGGCGGCCCCTCCTTTTTTCTGGAGGTCAAGAACTGCACGCTGGTTCGCGACGGTGTGGCCTCCTTCCCGGACGCGGTGAGCAAACGGGGAACCAAACATCTACAGGAGCTGATCGCCCTGGCTGAATGCGGCTACCGCGCCGCGGTCCTCTTCCTGGTCCAGCGCACGGATGCCGAGTGTTTTGTTCCCGCCCGGGACATCGATCCCGAATACTCCCTGTGGCTCGATCGCGCCGCATCCGCGGGAGTGGACGTGCTTTGCTACGACGTATGTATCGATCTGGAGCGGATCGAGGTAAATAATGAATTGCCGGTGTATCAGTGAGTCAGTGTGTCGGTAAGTCGGTTAATCCGTGGGAAGAAGAAGATAGGATTATCAGAAGTCGGATGGCGGAGGCCAGAAGACAGAGGTCAGAGGACGTAGGTAAGACATCAGAAACCAGAAACTCGGAAAGGCGCAATCCCAAGCCCGGCACTCGGAACGGTAACGGCGAAACCCGAAATTCGAAATCCGAAATCCG